>CAYOAV010000085.1:0-6507 GCA_964402055.1 uncultured Ruminococcus sp.
TCGTATCCGAGGTGTTGCCGTTGATATAGTCAACAACAGCGTCAAGGTTCTGGAAATCCTTAACTTTTTCCCAACCATTGTCACCATTTTTGTTAAGCGTAATAGCCTCAGCATATTCAGCCTTGATTGACTTGGTTTTGCTGTAATAGAATGCGGAAAGCTCCTTATTGTTGTTCTGGATTATTACATTTTCAAGCACTCCGTCTTCAGCGAATTTATTATCCTTTGTATAAAGAATAGTTTCGCCTGCAATGTCAGGCATAGAGCCTTTATTGTCAAGAACAACTACTTTAGCCTGTGCATTCACCTTGTCGTTTTCATCAAGCTTTTTAATGCTTGCGATAGTTACCTTAGGAAGAACGCCATTGGAATTCCTCAAGATACCAATTACCGAATTACCGCTTACATTTGTGATATCAACAGTGGATTTTTCACCGTAAACATATAAGCTTCCAGTAAAATTACCGATTTTGGACATTGTTCCGTAAATATATACAGTACCACTGATATTTCCAAAGCCGGAAACATCGTTAGCAAAAATGTTATAATCGCCCGAAAGCTTCGATGTACCCTTACCGGTCAACTTGTTGATATATGGCTTAAACTGGTTGTTTATCGTGTTATCACCATAATTATAGCGGCAATTATCCACATTAAATACTAATTCTGCACCGTTTTCAACAGTAATATCGATAAGATTACTCTTGTTGCTTGCCTTGATAGCGGCATCAAATGTCACATTATAAGGAATAGTGAGCTTTGTGCCTGTAAAGGTGATAGTCTTGTCAACACCGCCGTTGATTACAATGCTCTTGACATTCTTATTCTTAGTCGGGAATGCAAATTTAGCAGAAGCTTCTATATCCTGATTAAGAACGATCTGATATTCAGAAACTCCGTCCGTCTGCTTGTTGATGTAGTCAACAACAGCGTCAAGACTGCGGAAATCCTTGATTTTCTCCCATTTACTCTCAGCTGCATCCTCAACCCTTTTGTTAAGAGTGATAGCAGTAGTGCATTCAGCCGTTATAGACTTAGTTTTGCTGTAATAGTATGCGGAGAATGGATATACCCAATCACCACTACTGCCAATGTATACACTGCCGTTGTCGATAATAATATTTTCAACGACAGATTCGTTATCAGCGAATTTGTTATCCTTTGTATAAAGGAGTGTTTCGCCGCCCTTAAGGTCAATTACATCACCTGAATTGTCACAAGCATAAACAGTAAGCTTTGCTTCAGGTTCTTCCTTATCTTCCTTGTTAAGCTTGGAAATGCTCTCAATAGTTACCTTAGGAAGAGTGCCCTTGGAATTTTCATTGAGATAGATCTCCGATTCGCCGCTGATATTTGTGATATCAACAGTGGATTTTTCACCACGAACATACAAATTGCCTGTAAAATTGCCGATTTTTGACATATTTCCGTAAAGATCAATAGAACCGTCAACCTTACTAAAGCCTGAAATATCGTTAACAGCTGAACTATAATCAAGCTCAGCCGAACCCTTGCCTGTTATCTTGTTGATATAAGGAAGTTTATTGCCATTATTGTCACCGTAACCTACACCGTTATTAAATGCAAGCTTTGCACCGTCTGCAACAGTGATATCAATAAGATTGTTCTTGTTGCTTACCTCAACTAAAATATCAAATGTCACATTATAAGGAATATCAAGCTTTGTGCCTGTAAAGATGATTTTTGGGGCATCAAGGGGATAACTGCCCTCTGCCAAAACAATGCTCTTGACATTCGGATTCTTTGTCGGGAATGCAAAATTAGCGGAAGCTGTTATTTCAACACCATAAAAGATAGTGAGCTTGTATTCAGAAGCCTTATCCTCTGTATTGTTGTTGATATATTCGCAAGCAAGCTCAAGGCTCGGGAACCTCTGAATTTCCTCCCAATCGTTATCATTGCCATTGCTTGCAATTCTCTTTGAGAGTGCAACATCAGCATATTCAGCCTTGATTTCATTGTTTTTAGTGTAATAGAATGCTTTAAAACGGCTGCCGTTATCAATACCGATCTTGCTTATCATATCGCCGTTCTTAGCGAAGCTGCTGTCCTTAGTATAAAGGATAGCTTCGCCGCTTTCAAGGCTATCATTTTCATCTGAATCGTAAACCAAAACATCAATACTTGCGTCATCGGAAATACTGCCGATAGTTACCTTAGGAATTATATCGTCAGAATTTTTGTAAAGGTAAAATGATGTGACACCTTCACTATTATTCTCATTCTTTAAGATATTGGAAATATCAACAGTAGAATTTTCGCCGTTAACACTAAGTATACCATAGAAACTGCCGATAGTCGTCATATTTCCATAAAGATCCACATTACCAGCAACCTTACCGAAGCCTGAAATGTTTACAGCATCAAAAGAACCATCAACGACAGAACCGCTCTTACCTGTCAGATTGTTGATATAAGGATATATCTCGTCGCCTTCCTCATAGGCTGTAGCATATGAAAAATACAGCTTTGCACCGTCAGCAACGGAAATATCAATAAGGTTATCCTCATTGCTTACCTTGAATTTATTATTGAATGTAACATTATAAGGAATATCAAGCTTTTCGCCTGTGAATGTTATATCGTCGCCTGTAAATGTAATATCCTTGATATTTGTATTCTTAGTCGGGAATGCAAATGAAGAAGGAGCGGAAACAACACCGTCAATCTCAACTATAAATTCATCATCAGTAATGCTGTTGCCCTCATCGCCCTTAGGAGCGTCAATGAAAGCCATAGCCTTTTCAAGGGTTGAGAAGCTCTTTTCGTAGTTACCACCGTCCCAAGAAACCTTAACAGCGTCAGACTTTTCAGCCTTTATCTCATTTGTATCGCTGTAGAATACAGCGGTAACTGTAGGTGAATTACCATCCCAATTGTTGGTGATAGTTATTTTTTCGCTAAGATCCTTGCCATTGGTGTAGAGAACCGTTGTTCCTGAAGCTACATCATTGTAACTAAATCCTGCAAAGCTTTCATAAATCCCAACTTTTATATCACCGCAATCAGTCAATGTAAGCTTAGGTACAGAACCATCTTCCTTTAAAACAAGGAAAATATCTGAACCTTCTTCTGCATATCCGATTTCAGCCGTATCAGCTAAACGTATATCGCCGCCGAATTTATTGATTGAGGTAACTGCACCATTGACACAAACCGAAGCAGGTCCATTTACCTTATCAAAGGTTGAAAGCTCATTAATCACTAAATACCTGAAAACAACAAGCTCTGAACTGCTGTTACCGCTAAGCTTGTTGATACCTGCTGTTGAATTGAAGCTTGTTTCGAAAGTAAGCTTTGTATCTGCCGCAACAGTAATATCAAGCTTATTTTTAGATTTTACTGTTACATTGAGAGTAGTATCAACAGGAATATTAAGCGTTTTAACGCTGTTTGCGAGTACAAGCTTGCCTGAACCATTGATAGAAAGGCTGTTTACAGCCGCAGGAAGAGCTTCATCACTTTTAAGAGTGATATCTTTGTTAATTGTAAGAATAACATCCTTACCCTTGGAATCGCCGTTACAAAGAGCAGTAAATTCTGCCCAGGTATCATAACCATATGTATCTGTTCCGTCTGTAACAGTCAATGCACACTGTTCATATTCCGCATAAATGGTTACAGCTTCGCCAGGCATAACGAACTCATAGTTGTTATTACCCTCGGTAACAGTAACAGGACTACCTGAATCTGTCATGCAGGAAACATTCTTTACCTTGTATCCGACATTAGGCTTTACAGTGAAAGTAACACCGTTGCCCTTAGCCGACTTCGATACAGAAGCAGTAATAGTGCCGTTAGAGTCATAAGCTGTGTTTACATCGTATTTCTTATAGGTTACTTCGATTTTGCTGATAGTTAATGTTTCATCGTCAGTGGTTGAAGTACCCGATATACGAATAACATCATCAGCAGTAATAGTCTTGCCATTTAAATTAAGTACCGCTTCGGTTTCGCCTGAATCTGCTTTTGTACTCGCAACATTATCAATTGAAATATCAAAACGACCGTTATCTGTATAAGTAAATACAATGCTCTCAATCTCGCTGATATCCTTGCCCTCTTCAATCAGTTCAGAAACAGGAATAACAAGGTTAGCGATTGGTATATCCATTGACGGTGTAACAGAATATGTATCACCATTCTTTACCCATTTAGTTTTTTCAGAGAAATAAACGTTAATAGTTACGTCCTCATCGGGCATGGTAAAATAATAATACTTAGTACCATCCACAATGCGTTCATCATATGAAATTGACGTACTGGTGGTTGCACTTATTATTTCTATTGCACTCAAATAATAATCTTCATCAGGATTTACATTAAAATAAACCGCATCGCCAGGTACAACATCTGTAAAGGATTTAGTATAAGTAACATATGGTGTAACCTTACCATTAGTTGCATTAACAGTTACATCGTGAAGCTGATAAACATTAGCCTTGATTACAACATCATCTGCAGGCATACCCGTAATGACATAATGATCATGACCATCTTCTTGAACAACTGGAGCAGACAGACCATCGCTACAATAATACTCAACATCTCTGACATAATAACCGTCAAGAACACTTATAGTGAAGTAAACATAATCTCCAGGATAGCATTCGCTCAAATCACAGCCATTTGCACCTGTAATTGTAAAAAGAGCGTCAGGGTCAGCAGTTACAGTAAAAGGCTTGCTGTTGCATACTATGGAAATGTAAAGATTGTCACAGTCCCAATTTTGCATACCATCTATTGTTACCGTCTGTTCTGTACTTGAACCTTCCAAGCCATTATCATATGCCCATTTAGAGAATAAACAACTATCATCAATGCTGACAATAGACAATGTAAGTGGGAAATCATTTACAGTAATTGTATCTTCGTCAAACAGCTCATTGCCGTCCTTGGTGGTTACTTTATATTCAGCAACGTCTGACGGTTCAAGGTCTACGGTATAATTCTTAGCCTTGAATGTTACTGCAACATCAACATCATATGCAGGCATTATGAAATATGGTGTTTCACCATCATATTGAATATCAAGGTTACAAATATTGTTATCTGAATCCTTATATGTAGCTGTAATAGTATCAAGCTCATAACCATTAGCAGGGTCTATACACCAAATGTATACTGGTTCCTTATATCTGCTGGAACTTTCTACATCAGCAGTACCATTTTCAATATTAAGATTAACATTATACTGCTCATCGGATGTGCAGAAATCAGCAACAAAAAATCTCTCACAATCATCATTTAATATCTGTAAATCATTATCATCTAAAGTTAATGATGTTTCTCCAGCGAGATTATTTCCATAAAAACAGTCGCCACCTGATTCATTTTCATATATGTATAGAGAACCAGATTTATAACCACGAACAGGCGAAAAACTAACACTAAGCGGAAGATCCTCAATTGTAAATGTATCATCATTTTTTAAAGCTGTTCCGTCAGACTTTGATACAGCAAAAGCATTGCCTGTTTCATCAGCATTTCCGTCTTCGTCAACAATTTTATATTTAAAGGTCACATCACACGCAACAAACGTAGCAGTAATTGTTACATTTTCCGATGGAGCTGTGAAATAATATCCATCATCACTTTCATAGTACTGAACCGTCTGATTATCACCGTAAGTAACAGCAATACTGCCTACTTTGTAGCCATCGTCAGGTCTTAAATTAAACTCCACATCCTCCCCTACAGCAGGATCATCGGGTGGCATTACTACATAACCATGTCCATTTGATGAAGCTGTTACAGTAATAGTCTGTGTTTCGTCCTCACCTTCCCCAAACCGCTCTTCGATACTATTCTCAATAATATCGGAATCATCGTTCTGATAATAGCCGATATCCTGCGAGCTATCTGCAAAAGCACTTGCAGGGAGAACCATAACAGTCGAAGAAACCGAAAGGCTCAACGCAGTAATAAAGCTTACTATTCTTTTGGTAAGTTTATTTATCTTCATAAATTTTCCTCCTATTTTTTTACAATAAAATTCCAAGCTATGACACAAAACCACACATTCAGCCGCTGACCAACCTACTCTGTACCCTCGTATCTGCCCCGAAAAAAGGGCATTTTCGCTTGGATTTAACTGCATATTTTAACTCCATAATTATACAACATACAAAATAATTTGTCAATACTTTTTGTAACAATTTATTTATAAAATTCAAGAAAATTATTTATTAACAAACTATCTTACGGCAAATTGTTCAAAACCCTCGGATTGGGCAACCCCGCCCCTACATTAATAAATTGCATACTACGCTAACAAATTTAGGACTGACTTCTGATTTTCCTGCATTTGAGTGAAAACAGCGTTCTGTGCCTCGGTTATTATCTGATTTTTGGTGTAATCAGCGTAAAGCTCCGCCATATTTGCATCCCTCATTCGGGATTCAGCGGCTTTGAGGTTCTCAATGTAATTTTCGTTGTTCATAAGGGAATGCTGTGAGCGGTTTTCATATGCTCCTGCCTTTGCCC
>CAYOAV010000086.1:0-6451 GCA_964402055.1 uncultured Ruminococcus sp.
ATATTTGATATAATTACTCCAATTTCCAGAATCGTTATTATCATCTGTATCTGTACTATCATCTTCGTAAAATACTTTTAATTCAGGGTTTAGATTCAAAGCGGGACGCACCCCATACGAATCGTCGTAGTAGCTGTGTCCGTAGTCGCCATCGGTGTTGACGATCCACACGTAGCTGGTATAGTTGATGTTCGGGGAGTAGCTCGGCGTTTTCCAAGGTGTAGCGAGACCCCACCAATCATTTTCAATCAGCGGAATGATGTCATAGAACTCTCCGTACTGTTCTAACGTAAGCAGTCCTGCCTGAACCGTGTCAGTACCGTATTCGTGCTGTCCAAGTGTACATTTTAAATCAATAGTCAACGGAAGAATATCCTTATCAACGTTAGCTCCTGCTTTTTTAAGTTCATTAATATAAGTTGTGTTTAGATATTCTTTTACAGGACTATCCCTATAATCATTAGGAGCAACTGTATATTTCTCATTCTCTTTTCTGAATGGCATTTTTGTTGCAAATCCGTTTTGAAGCACAAATGTCTTGTCATTTTCCTGCTTCAAAACAGTAAATTCTCTATACCAGACTTTGAAATTCTTGCCAACGGGGACATTTTTTAATGCAATTGTTTTAATCATTGTTTACTCCTTTACATTAATACCTGTTATTTCCTTGGAATGTAATAAATATACCAAGGTTGAATGATCAGATATTTAAATATATGTTTGTTTATTTGTATATGTAAGCGTTTTGAACCCAGCAATTGCATCCCATTTTGACAACGGTATATTGTTGAGATGTTCATCTTCTTTCAAAGCATTGATTATCGTTTCTTTGGAAAAATGATTTTTTAATATAGCTTTGACATTCTGATAACCCAAAAAATCTATGATCTTATTGTATTTTGTAATATGATCATCTGTGCTGTTATATACATTTGCTTTTTCAAAGGTTGTCATAGTATTTTTTCCTTTTGATTATATATTTTCTTTATGTATAGTGCCATGAGTCCACGGCCCACCATAAACACCAAGGCTATCAAACTGCATAAACAGGGTATTTTTAATGCCGTTTAGGTAATTCTGATAATGACGTTTCTGAAGATTTTCATGATCATCTTTTTGTATCAACTCAACAGCCGTAGACCAGTCATTATCTTCGAGAGCAATATAGAATAGTTCGTTTTCAAGAATGGCGTGTTTGCAAAATCTGTGACCTATCCATGTATCACAAGGTGCAAAGCTTGGGAACACTTTGATGAAATTTCTTTTAAAATCATTTATGATTTCTCCGTACCACCATTCGGTGGTTATTTCATCGTATTCCCAATTATCCATATCTTCATATGGGATGTTACGTCTTAGTTCAGTCATAGGTTCATCTGTACCTATTGATTCTTTAGCCAAATAGACACATAAATCATCGTTATCTATATAGAATAGACCTTCATATTCACCATTTACACAACAATTACCTTTTCCCATTTTGTTAACTCCTTTTATCAATTATTAATATTTTCATTAATAAACCTGACACTTCGATGATAGAAGTACATTGGTATGTCTGCTCATAGTCTAATTATTTTCAGCTAACCACGCTTCAACTAACTTGTCATTTGCTTTGTTGTTATGATATTTGTACTCAAGTTGTATTGGTAATTCTGACTCTTTGGCAGTCAACCACATAAGATACTCACACCACGATGGTTTACCATCCTCATTACCCACTGCCCAACTTGGATATTCATATAATTCTGTATATGTATCGTGTCTGTTTTCAAACATAAATGCTTTTTCAGATATGTCATCTGTTACTTTAACCATTAAATCATCGACTCGTACACGTTTTGCCAAACGATTTAACCAGTGACTAAATTCACGTATAATTTCCGTTTTTCTACTATAACGAAAATCGCCAGATACAACAATAATATATTTACTTTGCATATGTCTACTGTGTTGTCTACATTCCTTGGTAATTTGTCCAAATTCATTACAAGAAGTCGATATATTATATCCAGCCTGCTGTATAGGGTACACATTCATGACACTATCTAAACAATCACCACCTACTCGTGGCAAATGTTTAAGTACTGTGTGTAAAATATACGTTGCCTCTTCCTGTGTTCTGCCTGCTACATCCACATTAATTAGTCCATTTACATATGCCCAAATGCTCATAATTTGATTAGCAAGAAAACCTATTTTTTAAGAATAGGAAGGATTGCTTTTCCTTATTTCCTGCGTCCTCCTTTCTGTTAATATTTACCAATTATCAATATTTTCAAGATTCTTCATAAATCTTTTGTAATATTTTTTCTGAATTCGCATTATACGGTATTCGTATTCTGTATAGCTGTTTGGTTTTGAGAAACACACAAGCACATATGAAGCATCATCACGTAGCTTGTCTGTTTCAGATAATTTATGACCTTTACTAACCCATATATTCTCACTTGCTAAACAACTATAAGCTTCTAGCCACGTATTACAGCGTGTGAAATACTTGTTTGAATAACATTCTGCAAATTCATTGGCATTGAGTATGCCATCGTATACAAATTTTACCATTTAACACAACTCACTTCCCATATATAAATCAAATGATTCAAATGCGTCACCGTTTTCTTCACTATCTCTATCTGTCCATATCCATGGGTGCGTTGTGTTTTTCTTCACAACATTCCAAATTACAAGAAGGTCGTTGTCATAAAGACCTGTGTCAGGTAATAAATCATTATGTAAACAATAGGCTGTCCAAAGGCTTCTGAGTTGCTTACAGCAAGCATCGTAGCCCAAATCTTCATTTCTTGCGAAGTCTAATATGAAATCAAGTTCTTTCATTATTTTTTTCAATCCTTTCTCTGTGTTTAGATATGCAACAAGGGTACTGCGGGCAGTTTTCCTTGTACTCTTTCAGCCTTTATCGTGCTTCGTTTCTTGTTTCCTCTGTTAGTTCCAGCTCGTACCCTTGACCGTAGTTTACCCAAAGACACCAGACATCACGAGTTTTCCTCTGATAAATCATTTTCATTTCCTCCTTCGTAATACTGAAACGCTATATCGTACATCTGCTTGCCTGTAACATTGTCCTTGAACTTGCTTACGAATAACTCCTTGTTCAAGTTCTGCTCTTTGAACCACTCATCTACCACCTTGGTTGTCAGCGGTGTAACGAAGATATAGAGGTCAGAATAATGATGATATATGTCTTCACTTGGATAGCCTGCTTCGATTAATTTTTCAATCAGTGTCATTTTTTTCAGCCTCCATATAACAATCAGGACAAAGTATGAATTCTTCACTCTGCATCATGTTTATATATTTGGTTTGACCAAGCTTATTTATAAAACATTTAGTGCAAAAGATTTTACTGCAGTTTTCACAACTCCATAGTTCACCATTCACATCGTCACATTCTTCCCATTGCATTTTTACATTGCAATATTCACAATGATATGTTTCTGTCGAATTGCTATATTGTTCGGCAAACGCTTTCACATCTCTTATACTTATGCCACGTTCACCGTGCAAGACATCAGCATAATCATTCACTAACTTTTCGGTGAAATCGTTAATGATGTTTGTTTTTAGAAGTTTTATCTGACGTGTTTTAGCTTGCATTATATCACTCCTATCTCACTTTGACTTTCTTAATTTTGCCACATTTTTTACACGCTAAAAGCACAAGTATGTATTCATCGCCAATATCAGACAATACCTGAATTTTATCAAGTACTGTCCAATTGTGTGTACAGAAAAGTTTATCAATCAACCTGATCATTTGAAACTTCCTCAAGCTCACGGATATATATGTATATCGATTTATAGTCTTCTTCATATTCACAATCACGAAAATCATCAAGCTTATCGCCTATAGGCAGATTATTTTCTTTAAGAAAATTGTTTATTATTTTTAATGCTTCTTCTTCAGTAGCTGCATATTCTGATGTCCAATCATCATTGATGCACATTTCTATAAAATATCTGTCATTGAGAAAATGCAGAATATCATTTGTTTCGTATAGGCAATTACCCGATTCTTCTGCAATCCAATAAATTTTGATTGCATTATCATAATATTTCTTGATTATCTCAAGCCACATTTTAATCATCGGACACCACGCTGTTTCAGTCCAGATTGTAAATGTGGAAATATCTTCATTGATTTTACGAATATCGTTTATATCTGAGATTTCACCACGACATCTTAACTGTAATGCAGGATCTTTGTTATCTATACGGTCTTCCATGTTGAAGCCGTATAGGATATTGCCCAACCAGTTACTACCGAAATCTGTTTTGATAAATGATTTATCGGTATAGGCTGTTACTTTTTCATGTAAATCTTTTATAAGTGAAGGCTTACCCTCAAATTCAATACTTGTTGAACACCAATTTGGCATAATTATTTACTCCTTTACTGAATTTCTCGAAGTTCTTCTATTTGTTCTGCTGTAAAAATCTTTTTTAACTTTGCATACTCTTCTTGCACATCAAGATAAGTATTTAAAGTGCGGCGACTGTTTTCGTCATATCCGAACTCAGAACAGAAATCTGCAAATAAGCCGGGATCATATGTTGTTAGACCAGCTAAAACATCATAGGCTGTTGGTTTTGCCTCTTTTCTTGTTATTTACTACAATTCAATAATACATCGTACCGCTTGTTGCCTTATAAATGTTACAAATGTTAATTTATAGTACAAACCTGTAAAAAATTACATTCACTTTTCCTTTTTTACCATCATCTTAATCGCAGGTATAATTGCATATTCACCAGTAACCAAATCTGTATAGTGTGCTTTTACTCTGGCAACTCCCTTTATGCTGATTCCTAACTTTTCAAAGGCTTCGAGGGTTTCGATAATATTGGTATATTGTGCGCTAATGGTAAATTCAGTAATACCATTGGCTCTTAAGTTCTTGGCAATTTCTTCAACGTCATAATTCCAAATAACTTCGTTAATATCAATAAGCTCGTTTCCAACTTTTTTGCTTCTTATATATGCCAAATACAATGTCGCATTGATTCCGCTTGTCTTAAGTTTCTCATTGTTCTGCTCAATAGCTTCAAATGTTTTAATTTCTTTCATATATTTACCTCTTTTCAGTTATTATTCTCTATTCATTAGCTCACTTATGACTAAAGTCACGAGTGTGTGTTCACTTGTTTATTAATTAACCTGATCAATAGTATACTTATCAATAATCTTCTGGAAATAAGATTGTTGTAACACTTCTATCCCATTCAGTTATGATATAGATTTGACCTTTGCTTGTGTTATAAGTTGCAAATATTCTATTATTGTTATTAATAATAGCCTTATCGTTCAAAGCTTTGTCTTCTTCATATTTCATATCAGACCAATCTGCATTGCAATAACGTAAAAAGCAATTATTAACCTCTTTGTCAAAGGCTTTATCGTTTTCTCTCGCCTCGTCTATGCTTTTTGTCTGTACAACCAAACCAAGTTCAAATTTCATATTATCAATTCTTAACATAAATTTTCTCCTTTTAGTTATATATTTTGTTGTATATATTTTCATTGTCAATAATCTTTCTCGGACAGATATTTCTTTATGTAATCGGTTCGCCAATTATAAAGCTGATTTCTGGTTTCAAAAATCGGGATTGTAATTTGTTTTGTACTCATTCCGAAATCGTGAAACAGGCTCATTGTTTTAGCATAATCTGATTTTGTCGGAGGCGATGAATAATAACTTCTCTTCATTTTGCAATTATCTTTATCAAACTGTGTACTTTTGTCTAACATTGTTATTCTATCCTGAATATATCTTGGGGTTTTGCAAAAATCATTCGTAAAACTCATAAATTATTCCTTTCGATTACGCTTTCTTTTTCTTAAACATTGAAATTATTTTCGCTGTTATATTATTAATTCTTGGATTTTCTTTTTCAACGTTTTCGGTTATTGCTTCAGCTTCACTCTCAATTTTATTTGCGGTTGCAGTAGATGATTTCTTTATTATATAAGAAGAATTATCCGACAACACGCTATTAAAATTATCAAAGAAATCATAAGAAGTTTCTTTATATTCAAAGACAGGTACATCTTCATTCTTTGAATTCTTTATCATTTTACGAACACGTTTTATGTTTGTCATTACATCATCAATATTAATTATTTCATCTGTAGTATGTGCCTTATAATAACCTGATGAGAGATTAACTGCTGCTACTCCAAGCACGGGGGCAACAGTACAAATATCGGAATATGTGCCGTAACGATTATCCCAACCAAACTTGCCAATGTATTTTTCAAAATCGGAATTATCACAATTATAAAATACCATATCATTACAGCCCTTACGGTCAAGCTCGATAAGATACTTAACTTCTATATTTTTAATTAGCTTTTCCTCGTATGCTTCTGCAAATTTCTTTGCTCCAACTCCTCCGATTTCTTCATCTTCTGTAAAAAGAATATATGGTT
>CAYOAV010000087.1:0-6372 GCA_964402055.1 uncultured Ruminococcus sp.
GCTTGCAGAACTGTCAAAGCGGTTTTCCATTGAATTCTGCTGAAAATATCCGCTCGTTATTTATAATCAATTTTTCAAAGGAGATTTTATTATGAATTACGGGTACATAAGAGTAAGTTCGGACAAGCAAACAGTTAAAAATCAGCGGTTTGAAATTGAAAATTTTGCAAAGCAAAATAATTTTCAAATCGACGGTTGGATTGAGGAAACTATCAGCGGTACAAAAAATTATGACAAAAGAGAGCTTGGCAAACTTCTGAATAAAGTCAAAAAAGATGATCTTATCATTTGTGCGGAACTGTCCCGTTTTGGAAGAAATCTTTTTATGATTATGGAAATTCTTAATATCTGTATGACAAAGGAATGCAAAGTATGGACAATAAAAGACAACTATCGCCTTGGCGAGGACATTCAAAGTAAAGTGCTTGCTTTCGCATTTGGCTTATCGGCGGAAATTGAACGTAATTTGATAAGTCAGAGAACTAAAGAAGCATTGGCACGCAAACGTTCAGAAGGTGTTGTTCTTGGACGTCCCAAAGGCAGAAAATCTTCACACTTAAAGCTTTCCGGAAAGGAAGAAACTATTCGTGTACTAAGAGAGCAGAATGTTTCAAAATCAGAAATAGCCCGAATTTTCGGAGTACATAGAATGACAGTAGATTCATTTATAAAAACAAATAATCTGGAGGATAATAGTTATGTCAATTCCTAAATATAATGAAATGTACAAAGAGTTTTTAACTTTTTTTGTCCGACGGTGAAGTACATAAAATGATAGATGTAAAAGATGCTGTATTTAAAATGAAGGGATTGACCGAATCGGATAAGCTTATTCTTATCCCTAACGGAACACAGCCGCTATTTGAAAACCGTATCGGTTGGACAAGGACATATTTGAAGAAGGCAGGACTTGTGGATGGTCTTACTCTTGCAAAGCTTATGATAGACTATGACCTTGGTGTATCCACTATTTCTGTATATCCGATAAAAAAGCTTGACACGGATTTTATTGAGGGAATGTTGTAATATTGGGTGACTTTGTTTTGATAAGAAGAATACTCGATTTATAGAACATTATATAGCACTTTGAGGAAAACATCGGCAGTCTTGTTTTGGTTATAAAAACAAGACTGCCAATGTTTTAAAATTGCTTATTCATCGAAAAACGATATTTGTTCACCAACATTCGGCATTAAGCTGCTGATATTATCAATATCTCCGTCCCAATCATTATCTATTGGAACAGCCCCAATCTTTATCAGCCCCATATTCCCAGGATATTTCTTGTGGTCACGGCAGAGAACCGTGCAATACTCCTTTCTTAGTGCTTCGCTTGCTCCACACCATGTTCCACCCTTGTTATAGTCGGATTTTACTACAATGGTTGCTTCGGATTGAGCATAGATGTACTTGTTGCGCTGCATAGCTATACCTGCATTGAAGCTGGCATCAGGCTTTGCCATAGATATAATAAGAAGCTTTCCATTTTGTATGTTGGAAATGACTTCTTTTTTCTTTATCTTTCGTGTGAGAGAGTCGGAGATATATTCGATACAGAAGCTGCCATTTGCAATTGAAGCTGCTGAGGATATGCTGTCTATTCCTTTTGCACCTCCTGATACGACCCCAAAATCGTGCTGGTTTATTTTGCTGACTATATTTTCTGCAAAGGCTGTATCTTCGTCGCCTACTGTTCTTGAACCGACGAAGCCTACTGTTCTGCGTTCAAGCAGCGACAAATCGCCTATATAATAAAACATTGGAGGGCAGTTGCTTTTAAGTTTGTTTTTTAACATTCTCGGATAGCATTTGTCGGCACGAGTTATGACCTTTATCCCCATAGAATTAAACTTTTCCAGTTCAAAGCTAAGGCTGCCAGCACGGGCAAGCAGTTTTTTTATGCGATCAATATCCTCCCCGTGATATCCGAAATACTGTTTCATATCATCACTGGAAAAATCAAGAATATCCTTCGGCTGAAGCCCCCGGGCTATCATTATATCGGCAAGCCTTGTCCATTCAGACGGTTCTAATGGACGGCAGTTATCTGTACAGAGGTGGCTGCACAGAGTTACTATTACTGAAGCATTATCATTCATCATATCAACAATCCTTTTTTGATGTAGTTGCAAGAGCAAATGGATAAACATGCTCTGCTCCGGCTTTTGTAAGAATATTGCCACAGACAGTCAGCGTCCATTTTGAATCCACCATATCATCAATAAGGAGAATTCTTTCGGGAACTGTCGTACCTTCAGAAAGGCTAAATGACCTCTGAGCATTTTCACATTGGAATGAGCTGTTTTCCATTTGCTTTTGCTGTTGTGCATATGTTTTTTTGAGTAAGCACAGGCAAGAAATATCAAGTTTTACGGCAAGCTTCTTTGCAAATTCTTGGACAATATCGCTGCGAAGTGACGGAACGTATGTAAGTGCTGTTATCTCATTATCCGAAACAAAAGGAGCAAGAATTGATGCGCTCTTTTCAACCAATTTGTCACAGAAACCATTGTCCTCATATTTTCCTTTTTTGACTAGCTCGCCATATAGGGGATGACCATAACGTGACAAACAAATTCCCGTTTCATTAGGCTTTTCAATTTTGATGCGTTTGGAAAAAGAAGTGCTCGCCCATTGCACACGGGGTTCTATAGGCATATAATGGCCGTTAAGAAATTCTTCGGCTAATTCTATTGCATTTTCAGATGCTTTAGTAGGTAGCAGATCTTGTTTAAGGCAGTTGGCGCAAATGCCGCAGTTCTGTTCAGTTTTATCATCAAGAGCATTTACAATAAAGCGGCTGTAACACATATTTGTATCAAGCAGTTCCATCATTTGAGCAAACTCTGCTTCACGTTGTTTGGTTATCGCTTTGTAATGCGTTCTGTTATAGTAATAAGCAGTTGCTGATGGATAGTATTTATTTTTTTCTTTGTATACAAAGTCTTCGTTGACAAGAAATTTTAATGCGTTTTCAATTCTTCTGTGCTGGATATTCAGTATTTTTTCAATATCATAAATGCTTGCGTTCCCTTTATCAAGTATGCAGTCATATACGTCTTTGGATTCACTTTCGCTAGGGAAGGCCGTCCTTCGGAAATATTCAAGTATATCGGCATCTTCTTTTCCGTTCATCAGGAAGGTATAAGCACAGTCAAGATTTCTTCCTGCTCTTCCTATCTGCTGATAATATGCAACAATGCTTGGAGGGGTCTGGTAGTGTATAACAAAGGCAATATCAGGCTTGTCATAACCCATTCCAAGCTTTACCGTGGCCACAATAACCTTTATCCGGTTTTCCATAAAAAGATGTTCGGTTTCTTCGTTGGGATCAATTTTATCACCGCTTTCTGCTTTTTTGCCACTGTAATATGCCCTTGCAGATATCCCGTTCTCGTTGAGAAAATCAGCTATTTCATCGCAATCATCACGAGTAAGGCAATATACTATTCCCGAGCCTGAGATTTTAGGGATATTTTCGCACATCCATGCGTAACGTTCTGTTTTTCCGCTTAGTTTTAAAATTTGTATCGAAAGATTATCTCTCATAAGAGAGCCACGGGAAACATAAACTTCTCCGCCAAGCTGCTCTTTTAAGTCTTCAATAACTCGGTCATTTGCTGTGGCAGTAGTTGCAAGGATAGGAACACCGGAAAGCATTGTTCCTATGACCTTGTTAAGGCGGCAATACTCAAGGCGGAAGTCGTGTCCCCAATCGGAGATGCAATGGGCTTCGTCCACAACGAAAAGCCCGATATTTATCTGCGGAAGTGCCTCCTGAACAAGCTGCGTGAAAAGTGTTTCGGGTGTGGTGAGGATAATGTCTACGGTTCCGTTTTTCATTCGTTCGATTATCTCGGCTTTTTGTTCATCGTTCTTGGTGCTGTTAAGCACATCACATTTGAGCCCCGCTTTTTCGGCAGCTTCTATCTGATTTTTCATTAGTGCTAACAGTGGACTGATGATAAGTGTAATGCCCTTCCCTTCGCTTCGCAGCAGTTTGGTGCAAATGAAGTATACCATACTCTTTCCCCAGCCTGTTCGCTGTACGACAAGTGTTCTTTTATTGGTAAGCGTTGCTTCTATCGCTTCATACTGTCCAGACCGAAAGTTTTTGCCTTCACCGATAAATTCGTGAAGTGCTTGCTCTGCTTTGATTCTGATGTCGATCATTATTTTCTCCCTCACTTTTCGATATTTCAATGAGATTAATAGCGATGAAGGTAGTATAGCTATTAATCACACTATTTTTAATTGATTCCTTAAGAATAATTGTATATTGTGCTATTTGGTTTGTCAATGTAATAAAGCATATTTTTGATGATTTTAGTCAACACCTGCATATTTGTACTTTTTTATCAGCGAGGCAAAGTATAAGCTGAAAGATAATTACAAGGACAGAGAATGTTTTGACACTTTATCTTAATAAGCCGAGAAAACTTGGGATTTTCAATGAGATGAAATAAACTATATCTCCATTTTCCCATCTGCAAGGTCTTGTGCCACAAACGGAAGAAAGTAAAAAGGCACGGTCAGAATTTTCTGTTCAGCGTTATATCCATAATTATTCTTTGAAACCTTTATGGCAAATTCAAACTTATTGTGATTTGAGAATTTTTCAAGTGAATTAAGAGTGCCTCTGCCCTTTTTTACATCAATAGGATATAATTTGTTATCCGATTCAACTATAAACTCAAGCTCCGAAGATGCTTTGCCTTTCCAGTAAAACAACTTGTGCCCCTTGGCAATTAGTTCATTTGCCGTATAATTCTCAAAGAAGATCCCAGAAAGAGTGTTTTCTCTTTCACTTGATACAAAGGATGCAGCGTTTATTCCACTTTGATAAGAAAACATTCCGATATCACCGAGGAACAAGCGGAAATTCCCCTCGTTATCAGCCATAAGCGGCATGGTGATATGTTCTTTAAGCTGAAAAGACTGATTAACAATATGAGCCATTGTAAGCCACTGAACGGATGTTGCAAAATCCCTTGTTTTACTCTTTTCTTCAATAAGTCCCGGCGAAAAATTCTTGGTTTCTCTGTTTAATTCCCTATAAATATTTGAAAACAAAGCACGAGAGCGCAAAACCGCTTCCCGGCTTGCCTGATATAACTCCATATCGGCAAGATAGTTATCATACAATACTTTAAGTATCTCCCTGGACTCCAAGAGGTCGTTATCGCTGATATAAGCATCCACAGCCTCGGGCATTCCGCCAACAAGCAGATACTTATATACTTGTTCCATTGCAAGCTTGTGTATATTTTCATCTATAGAAATTTTTGCTTCGTATGCTTCTTTAACAGTTTGATATAATAATCTGTTGCTGTTCATAAGAAACTCATCGAATGTCATCGGATATATCGTGATCTGATTTATCTTGCCCACAGGAAAAAGGAATTTATCATTATCGGCAGAACCTCTTTTATGTGTTTCTCTCTGTATCTTGATACGAACCATTGAACCGGTAGCAATAACAGGGATCTGTCTGTGATCCTGACAAAAGTATTTCAGCGATGATATGATATTTGGACATTCCTGAACCTCATCAAATATCAGGAGAGTTTTTTCGCTGATCTGCCTGCTGGTTCTCAAAGAAATATATTCAATGATTTTTCCTGCATTGGCTGTATTTAAACAGAAGTTTCTTATTTCGTCTTCGATTTTACAGTCAATGTAGATATAATTATCTTTGTAATAGGTTTCAGCAAAAATGTTCTTAACAAGATAGGTTTTGCCAACCTGCCTTGCACCCCATACGATCAGCGGTTTTTTTCGTTTATTATTATTCCATTCAATAAGCTGCTGCATTGCCAATCTATCCATAAACAAACCTCCATAGTATATTTATACTATCTGCAAGTATAGTATAACATTAATTTCACTTTTTATCAAGTTATTTTTATAATTAATTTCACCTTTTACAAACTAATTTTCAAAATTAATTGCACCTTTATATTGATAATGTACTAACAAGTTTTGTGCAATAGTGTAAAATGAATTAAAACAGCCGAGGACATAAACTCCCTGGCTGTTCGTATGTACTCTCAAATCCCACTCTGCACAATAAACACAAACTCCTGTGAATGTCCCATTTTGCGTACATTGTTTCGTATAAAACACCATTGTTGTTCGGGTGTCATCATATTGAACGTGTGTCCCGTACGACTTTCATCATCAGAAACCGTTACGGTGCCTGGTTTTCACCGCTGTGGTCAGTTGTGGTAGTGATGATACCTGCACGACGCTTGAGTTTTTTCAGATATTTTTCGGTGGTGTCGCCCGTAAAGATTTTGATAGAAAGACACATAGAACCGTCCTCCTCCGGCGTGACGTACACCTTATCAATAAAGGTATCAATGAAATCTT
>CAYOAV010000088.1:0-6360 GCA_964402055.1 uncultured Ruminococcus sp.
CTAAAGCAACAACGAATACATTTCTGACCGAACAAGAAATAAAGAATATTTTTAAATATATGGTTAGTCTGTTGTCTGAATTTTCTTTCAAGTCTATTTCGTGTAATTCATTATCAACCACTCCACCGCTTGAAACATTTATAACCTTTACATAGTATTTACCTTGCGAAAGATTAAGAATTTCAAAATAACTTCTGCCATTAGCATCCCAATTATTTATGGTATCTGTTTTTTTTGAATTATAAATTATATTCATATCTTTATCGAAAACAATAATATTACCATTAACGTAAATACCAGGTTTACCTGTATTTGAATATTCCATTGTTTCAATATCCAATGTATCATACAGTTTTAACCATACTTTTAACGTAAGTGGTGTTATCTTATCTTCCTTCTTCACAGGCATATAAAACAATTCAGGTTCAATCATTCCTTGAACAATTCTTCTTTTCAATTGCTTAATTGTCAGAATTATCACCACCTTCTGAAGTATTATTATCCTGTGTCGGAATGCCGAATTTACTTGAAGTATAAGCTCTTACAGAATTTTGTATAATATATCCCATAAAAGCAACACTTGAACTGCCCCATAATAATTGTAAAATTTCAATGCTTAACGTTTCAAGTGTGTTTTTCTCAAACCAACCCAAAATATAGCTCAAAGAGGTATAGAAAAGGCTTATCACTATACAAGCAATAAGCCATTTCTTACTAAATTCTACTTTATTCTTTTTTCGTTTCTTCGTTTTCATCTTGTAATGCAATGCTTTCTGTTTCGTTTTCATAAGCTTCAACCTCGCTTATTTCCTCATAATTTTCATATCTATCCTTACAGCCGAGAAATAGCTGATTTGTAAGAATATTCCCGTCAATTTTACTTCTGAAAACCATTCCTTCATCAGCTGTAAGGATAATCAAGTTATTTTTTGTATCAATAGTCATTTATATCACCTCTGTTTTATGCCAAAGTCCAGTTTTTATCTGTCGCAACTGCTTTTTGTTCATCGGAGAGCTTTGCAAGGTTAGTCGCACCGAGTGTAAGCGTTTTTGCCGTTTCGCCGCTTAAATCCTTCAAGGAATTAAACATTGCTACCATACTGTCGACTGTAATATTGTCCGATACATTTAACCTTATTGATAAATTCCAATCTTCTCCCAATTGAACATCTTCAAGAGCCGTGCAGTTATAAAAAGCATAATAGCTTGACGATGTAGAAGTTAATGAGCTATTAGTTGTGCTTGTTAATGTTGAAGGTAAAAATACCTTTTTTAATGCGGTGCAACCATAAAACACCTTTGTTCCTATGGAGGTAATTCCGTTACCTAATATCGCTTCTTCTAAAGCCGTATCATTTTTGAATACCTCATCACCAGTTGCGGTCATTACAGTCCCGTCTATCATCTTAACTGTCCTTAAATTTGTACAGTTTGAAAACATAGCAGTTCTTAAAAAGCTTACTTCAACATCTGTTATATTCAAGCACTTATCAAAAATACTTGTACTTGCAGAAGTTGCTCCTCTTAAAATAGCCATAACGCTTTCGTTATTTACATTTGTACTTTGAAAAGCATATTGCCCAAGGTCATATCTTGCATTCGGAGAAGCTTCAATCTCTGTAAGCTTCTGACAGTTATAAAAACTATTATAACCTATCGTAGTAACATTGTCTGGAATGTTTATCTTTGATATTTTGGTGCTTGTAAAGGCATTTTTAGAAATTGTTGTCAAGGTTTCAGGTAATATTACATTTTCAATTGCCGTTTCATAGAATGCGTTTTCACCTATTTTTACAAGAGAAGAAGGAATATTTACATTTTTAAACTTTGATAATCCTGAAAACATATAATTATCAATAATTGTTGCATTATCAGGTAATACAACAGTTTGAAGATTAGTACAACCATTGAATGTGTACTGTCCAAAACCACCTGATGACAACGGACGTAATATGGTTGCTTTTCTTAGATTAGTGCAATTTGAAAAATAATAATTATTTGTGGAACTTGCTGTTACTTCTGTTATATTAGTAATCTTAGCAAAGGCATAATCGTATATTGCACCCTCACATAAACTTGCTATTTTTGTAACTGTATCATTATCCAATCCAGTACAACCCGAAAAAGCATATCCTTTAACAGTTAAAAATTTTATATCCGTTGGAACAACAACATCACATAAATTACTGCAATTTTGAAAAGCATAACCATTTATTACAGCTAAATTTTTAGGCAAAACAATCTTGCTTAAAGATGTACAACCGTCAAAACAATATTGTGGAATAGAATTAACTTTATCAGGAATAGAAATGTTTTGTAAATTTATACATTCTTGAAAAGCGTAATCAGCCAATGACCGTAAGCTTTCAGGCAAAGAAACAGATAAAACGGTAGAATTATCTATAAAAGGATATTTACTCAAGGTCGTTACATTGTCAATAACAGTAACATTTCCCATAGGTCTGCCGTCATTACCTGTTGGATAAATACCAAGCTGTTCGGTCGTTCCACCTGTTTTTGTTCCTCTGCGAGTGATATAACATTGACCCATTATATCACCTCAATCATAATATCAAAGTCAATATCAGGCTTTGTTTCATAACAATAAGCGGTAAGAATACCATCACCAGTTGTAACCTTAGTCAGACAGCTGTAAGCAATTTCTTCTTTTTTGCCTGTAACAACATTATCCGATACGATTAAATCAATTCTCGGATTTAAGCTTTCGTTTATGCCCTCAACAGCAACAGTCTGTGTATATGGGATAACAGAACTCCAACCGTCTGCTGAAAAAGTCGCTGTTTTGTCGATTTTAGAAGTCTGAATAGTAGTAACACCATCTTTACCTTTCAGAGAACTAACCCAATCTTCCTCCGTACCCTCAAAACCATTATCCTTTGCAATTTGATAAGCACTTTTCCCGTCATTTCCGTTATTTCCGTCAGCACCATTTCGTATACCGACCGTCTGACTGCCATTTTTATCAGTTATTGTTATATCAATACCATTGCTAACGGTTACAGCAGTTATAGTAGGGGAGAAGCCGTCTGTTCCGTTATCACCCTTACTGCCTTTTTCTCCACTTAAAGCAGACCAATTTTCAAGCTCCGTATCATCAAAATCTTCTGCGGAAGTATGTGTATTTTTACATTGATACAATGTATTTTCATTAATAATCAAATCTCCGACTGAATACTCGGTTGAAGCTTGCCAATTGTTTATTGTTGCGCCAGTACTTCCACCGCTGATTAAATTCCATTTCGTTTCAGTCCATTCAGCATCGCTGTTAGCTAAAATACACTCATACAGCTTATTATTATATACAACAAAGTAACCAACAGGATAAGAAGCACCCGAAGTCCAATTGCCTATAACATCAGCTGAAATAACACCGTCATTTATTTTAATAGTGTCATTATCAATTTTTACACCGCCAAGAATATTCTCGCTTGCAGTAGGTAACGTATATGTATTAGCTCCGTGAATAACTCCGTTTTCATCAATAGTTATAGTTGTACCGTCAATTTTCACACCACCTAATTCAGATGCACTTGCAACAGGTAACGAATAAGAGCTTATAATCTCACCATTAAAACATAAGGAATTATTCTCATCAATTGTAAATTTATCAAGAATATCATCCTTGTTTTCGTGTGTATGATAATCATTAATTTCAATTAATCCATTACTGGTCTTTGTGAATTGTTCTTGATTGAATAATTCAATGTTATCCTTATATTCTCCTGTATCAGTAAGAAATTTGCTGCCATTTCCAGTTATAACAAGTTTATTAAGCTTGATATAATCTTCGCTTGATAAACCTGTAAAAACCTTTTGTAAATTACCTTTGGTTATTAGCCACTCCTGACCTTCTACAATAATCAGAAATCTGTCAGAATCACTCATTGTAACAACATCTGATATATCACCTAATCGTTTTGTTGTTTCACTCAAATTATTTCACCGTCCTTGATTTTTCTAATATTATGGTGTGTAATTTATATTTTCTTCATTAACAAAGTATTTATCATCACTCGAAATATATTTCTCTCCCAGATTAACTTCAATTACCTTCAAATTTGAACAGCCCGAGGGAGATATATTCGGATTCCAAGCCTGACAAAGAATCATATATCTGCCGCTTTTTTCAAATTGATGTCTGAAAACCTTGGTTTGATATTCTGTTTCAGTTTCTTCAGTATAAACTTCACAGGTTTCTCCTAAAAAATCCCAAGCCATATGACTATGCCAATAATCATAATCACCAACAGGATAGTTTGTAGGTCGATAGTAAATTTTGAATAGGCTATATGAGGTATGCCATTCGTTATTGATTATCATAGTCAGCAAACCGTTTTCATCAACTGTATATTCAAATGTTGGTTCTGCTAAAATTTGACAACTGCGGATTTTTGAACCAGCTTTTAATGAAGTCGATAAAGTTTCATCAGCACAAGAATAATAAGGTTCAAGCTCCATTGTAACTGTACCGTCTGTAAAATTGTTACTCCATTTCAACAAAGTATATACGTCAGTTTCATTTGTCAAATGCGACTTATATTCAATTCTTCGACCAATAGCTTTATCGGAAGCTTGATACATTGATAAATATTTATCCTCTAATGTGACAGTCAATGTTTTTGAAGCTCTGCAGCTTGCAATAGTTTTCCACTTAGCTTCATTGAATGCTTCTTCTTCGGTTGTTATATTATCATCATAAATAACTTGTTTATGTGTACCAATTTGTTGTACAGAATATGTTTCATTACCACCGTGCAATCTTTTAAGCCTACCGCCACAATTCGGACAAATACGTTTTACATCGGGGGTATATAATCTTTCGAGAGAAAAATCAATCTTTTTGCCGCAATTAGAACAAACAGCCTGATAGCTTGTCATATAGTAAAAACCATAAGTGGCATTATCTCTGCCCCAAACTACTGTAAAATTCTTTATATTTTCAAGATTTATATTCCATTGTTCTTCTATAACTATATCATAAAATTCTCTTGCCTTGTATCGCACACAATTTGCTCCACCTTCAAGCCAAGATACAGCCATTTGTTCAAAATGAATAACTCTATCGGTATCAAAGTACATATATTGACGAGGGTATAAATCTAATATTTTCTTGAACATATCGTATAAATATGTATCTCCGCTAAATTCCATATCATAAGGTAACATTTCGTGGTCGTTTTGTAACATTACTACCGCATTTTTTATTGGTATAATTTGACTATAATCACCAAGCATAACCTTTAATAGCGAAGCAGTGCTTGTGAAAGAAGAATTAGCACCAAATACTTTAGTAACGCTATAATTGCTTAAACTATTTACACTTGCTTTGTATTGATTATAATACTTACCATAAGCTTCACTCCATATTTCAGATACCTTGTCTTTGTCATCTGACTTAACATTTGAAGATAATAATTTGGCAAAATAGTTGTCATATTGCAAATCAACTAAGGAATAATTATTCTTTCCCTCAATCAGAACACCGTTAGAATAAGTTGCAACATCTCTTTTATCTTTAAGAAAGTCAACGTCTTTATGGTCTATCGAATCATAAAAACTATATTTAGGATGGGAAATACTCTCAAACCAATTCGTTAAGTGTCCTCCACGGCTTTCGGTAAAATACGAAAGCATATCGGTACAGGAAATGTTAAATTCTCTTGTTTCTGTATTGTAAGTTGCTGAACCACTATTCGGTACAAACCAACCAAGAATTGACTGTGATGGGTCAGAAGCATAAACACCATTGTTATTCCAAAGACCTATATGGTCACCCCAATTATACATAGGGTATCTGTTAATGTCATTCGGATAGTAATATTTTTTTATAACTCTGAACCAAACGTGTTGCCAGTATATACTATCATTTGCGTTTACAATAAATTCGCTGTTTTCATCAAGTATTATTGAAAATGAACCCGAAGTACGCATATCACTTGTGCTATCTAATGTAATGTTAGCAGAGGTAATCTGTCCTTCAAGATTACCAATATAACGAGGTTGTCCGAACTCTGTCAACTCATCACGAATTACACCTTGCGTCCCCCAATCGTAATCAATAAAGTAAACCTCTATTTCTAAATCAATAGCTGTAGTGTTTTCAGGGTGAGATTCGGGTGTCAGATAATCTGTACCAATCTTTTCAAAACCACCTGTTTTTTTATCCCATAATATTTCAGCCATTTGCTTCTACCTCTTTTTCATTTACAGGCTTGCCGCAATTAGGGCAATACTTAGTAGAAGGTACTATCTGTTGATTGCAATTAGGACAAACTAACTGTTTCGCTTCATATATCCTATCTCCGCATTGATGCCAAGAAAAAGAAGCATTTGAAACAG
>CAYOAV010000089.1:0-6352 GCA_964402055.1 uncultured Ruminococcus sp.
ATTACAGTACGATACTTACTGATGTAATCTTCCTGATTGCGATAAAGCATTTCTGCTTCACTCATCTCTTTATCGAGAATGTAGCCTCTGTGTGCTTCATCGACAATGATAAGGTCATAATCAGTAACTGAAGGAATAGTCATTCCATCCTCAGGATAAAGAATTCGCTTAACAAGGCTCTGCACCGTTGAAATATGTATGCGGGTTTCCTTGTCTATTTCCTTTTCATCAAGCCCCTTGATGTTATAAATAGAATCAAGAGTCATAAGCTCTTCAATTTTTACTTCCTTGAAAACGTCCTCTGCCTGTTCTCCGAGTGCAGTTCTATCAACAAGGAAAAGGATTCTTTTAAAACGGTCGCTCTTGATAAAGCGGTAAATCATACCGAGGATTGTTCTTGTTTTACCTGTTCCTGTTGCCATTGACAAAAGTGCAGTAGGTGCACCATTTATTACAGCGTTTTCAACTGCTTCAATAGCAGAAATCTGATATTTACGGAGATTAAGTCCATCAGGGTCACGAAGTAAGTCAAAAGGAGTGTTCTGCAATACAGTATTCGCCTGCGTTATATCCTTTTCAAGCAGTTCCATTATACCCATAGGCGTCATCCAGTTCTGAAGTGCCTTTGGTGCATTTGAAGAGCGCAAATCCTGATACCATATACCTGATTTGGTTTCAATTTGCTTCAGATATTTTCTGCCGTTAGTAGCAAAAATAAACGGAACTTTATACTTACCCCACTGACTTATTACATATTCGTTGTGCTCAGCTTTAATTTCACTGGCATAATCCTTGCACTGATAATCAATAGCAGAAAGAACATCAACGGCGGCTCTTTTAGCTTCTACAACAGCAACTAATTTTAAGCCTATAAATAATGCATAATCGGCTTTACCCAAATTTCCAACGGTTGAATCGGTTGGCCATTCAGCAATAGCAAGATTTTTTCCTTTTTGCGGTCTTGTTCCTTTTGAATAGCGTATATTATTTGTATCAGCATCCCAACCGCATTTTCTTAGCTGTTCATCAATAAGATAACGTGTTTCAGCTTCGGAAAGCTCCATACTTTCAGACGCTGTTTCAGCCTGTTCAATACGTTCTTTGGCGGTTTTGTGTGAAGCAGCGGTTGTAACCTGTTCAATCTGAGATGATAATGCTGCAATCTGTTCTTCCTTCTGCTTAATGATAGCCTCGTAATCGGGGATTATCTTTTCTTCAGGCATTACAAAATCATCAGCGATATATCCCCAATCGCCGTACACTTCCATAAACCATACAGAAAGATTATATGTCATCTGAAGAAGCGTTTTTGCATCGTCAACAGAATCTGCACCTGCATGAACAGCGTTATTTCTTGTTTTCCTTAACGCATAGAGAATGTCATCAATTTTCTTTGGAATCAGACCTTCACGCTTAAGCAGTCTAATGCGATTTGAATGGGTGTTATCGACAGTAGGTTCGGGAATATGCTCAAAAGCATAGATTTCAAGAATCAAGCGTTCACCAAACATACCCAGCTTATACAGACAAGCATTAGGGTCGGAATATACATAGTTTTCAGCCGTTTCGCCTATCTGAGCCAGTGCAGGCCAATATCTGTTCAAAAAATGAAAGTTGGATTTCATTTATAACACCTCTTTCATATGTTCCATATGTTCGCATAATTTTATATTATCGGAAGTTGTAATTAAAAAAATTAGTTTTCATTATAAGCTCTATCAATCAAAGACTTGGCTTTTTCAAAATCTTCAACGGATTTTAAATAAACACGCAAATCGCCTGTGCCCCAATGTCCTTTGTTACGCACATCTTCGGTAAAGCCTTGGACCAATTTAACTGTATCAGGGTTTAATCTGAGATGTAAACTCACATAGCTTTGATACACCTCGACACATGCAATATTGCGTACCTTCTTGAAAGCAACATACAATTTCAATTGGTTTTCCGAAATGTCATCGCCAAGAGACATTATGTAATCGCGAACTGAATAGAAAAGATTCTGATTCTTTTCCCCCGCTTCGGCAAAATACTGGTTAAAATCTTTATCCTTCCAGTTGCTTTTCTTTGTTGGCTTTGTTGTATCATCTTCAAATACAACAGGTTGAACCTGTGGTGCATTCAGATACTCAAGGGAAATCAAATTATCACCGAATTTTTTATATTTGACAAGTTTGATATTACGTTGCATTTGGTTGACAGCGTGTTCGTCAAACTTTGTAAAATCGTTAGCTACGCATATAACACATGGCATACTCCAGTCAATTGTGTCGGCTTTTTCTTGCCCGAGAACTTCCATAACCAGAAGCTTGAAATCTGCTTTATGGTCAAGTAGCCAATCGAGGTAAAATAACCCTTGGTTGATTACATTTTCGTTTACACTACGCTTATATTCAAATATTACAGGGCAATTGTTTTCATCAATACCAATACTGTCCATTCTTCCATTTGTAATTCTATATTCTGATTTGAGAAATGTAACACCGAAAAAGGTGTTCATATTATCTTCAAGAAGCTGTTGGAGTTCTTTTTCTAACGTCACTTGCTTCGACTGAAGTTCTTCAACTTGACCTTTGATGTTAAAAAGCTTTATATCAGCCATAATCCATTTATCCCCTTTTATAACAAACTAACATTTAAAAATGTGTACAATTACTCATTTTCATTATACCACAAAATTTGTCGGATTTCAATATCTCATGGCAGATATTAAAAAATTATTTGTGATTATTTACGGCAATTTAACGTTTGCAGGATTGGAACTTCGGTATGTGTAAACCTCCGTAACAGGATTTCTTAAACACGGCACAATGGGATAAACAGCCATTTAATCACCGAGAAGGTACAGTAAATCTGTATTGGAACGGTGTTTTTTTATGCACTAAAGGTTATCGCCTACGCCAATTTTTTCTGTATATAGTAGGAGATTTTTTCGGGTTTACTAAAATAATTTGGCTCAACCCCTTGATTTTTTGCCTTTAATATTAGAGGGTTATTTTACATAATTTGCAATATTCCAATCGTGGAGTACGAAGCACTGCATGTTGAAAGTGACGACGCCCTAATTCAGGGCGTCATCCCCTTATCATTATTTCAGTGCATAACTCCACAAGAGCGTAACTGTCTGTTACTCCGTTATAATAAACTTTTCTCCTAACTTTTTTACATAACGCAAAAGTGTATGTCGGCAGAAATCTGCTGAAATTTATTTCAGGAGGGCACTACAATGAACAATGAAAAAACACTTATCCGCACCGAAGCAGAAATTGAAAAAGTTCTTGCCGAGCGTAATAAGCTTCAAGCGGAACTTGACCGCCTGACGAAAAAGGAAACTCAGGAAGAACACAGACTTGCAACTATGCAAAATCGGTACAAGGAGCAGAAACGCCGTAGCCGTAATCATCGACTTATTGAGCGTGGCGCAATTCTGGAGAGCCTTATTCCCAACGCCAAGAGCTACACCAATGAGCAGATAAAGCACATCATCAAGATTGCTTTCGGCAACTTGCCCGGCGGCTTACAAAGCATACATTTTCCGGAAAGTTTGCGTGATAATTCTTGAAAAAGCTGTTTTGCAGGTTCGGCAATACTGCCTCCCAAAAGACAAGGTGAAAACACGATGTTTTCACTTCCACCCCAAAAGGCGGCACGGATGCCGCCAAAAGAGGGCGGAAGAGCGCACTTATATACCACAGAAGTGGTATGCGCGGTTTCTGCGGAAACAGGAAAAATCAGCATTACTGCTGAAAGGAGGTTTTGACAATCGCAATATATCATTGCTCCATCAAAATTGTCAGTCGGGGCAAGGGCAAGTCTGCCGTTGCTGCCGTTGCTTACCGTTCGGGCGAAAAGCTCACCAACGACTATGACGGAACTACTCACGACTTTACCCGAAAAGGCGGCGTAGTTCATACGGAAATTCTACTGCCTGACAATGCACCGAGAGAATATGCAGACCGCTCTACACTCTGGAATTCCGTTGAGCAAGTGGAGAAATCCAAGAACGCACAGCTTTCACGGGAAATTGAAGTTGCACTGCCGAATGAACTTTCCGAAGCGGAGTGCATTGAACTTGCACGGGAGTTCGCACAGCGGACTTTTGTTGAAAAAGGCATTATCGAAAAAGTCGACCACCGTTCTTTTGAAAGACAAGGCAGATTGGAGAAACCAACAGTCCATATGGGAGTCGCCGCAACGCAAATTGAGCGTAAAGGCATACGCACTATCAAAGGCGATACCAACCGTGAAATCAAGTCCATAAATGCAAAAAATTCTGCTCTGCTGAAACGCTTGATAATGAGCTTGCCAAGATGAAAGAAATCCCGAAAGAGGACAGCCTTCTTGAAAAGCTTATGCGTTTTTATGACAACGGAATTAAGTTCAGTGAAGTGCGTGGAGTGAGTGTTTCCAATCTGAAAAAGATAGCGAAATTCAAGGATTTAACTCACTTGATAGCTTTTGTACAGGGGCATAAAATCGGAACGCTATCTGAGCTTGCGGAGAAGAATTCCGAAACAAAATCAGAATTGAAGAATTTTAAATCCAAGCTTATCCGAAACCAGACCCGAATGAAAGAATTATCAGAACTGCTTGACAATTATCCTCGCTACAAGGATAACAAGGCTGTTTATCTGGAATGGCAGTCTATCACAAATCCGAAGAAAAAGGAAAAGTTTTATGACAAGCACTACGGAGAGATTGCATTATTCAAGACTGCGAAAACTTTTTATGATAACAAACTCAGCAGTGCAAAAATTACTCCGAAAGCGTGGCAGAGAGAACTTGACGAGCTGACAAAATCTGCTCAGATTGACCGTGCTAAGGTTGAAAAGCTGGGCGATGATGTGGCTGTTATGGAAACGCTGATTTACAATGTTCAGCGACTTACAAATTATGAGGAAAAGCAGAATGAAATTCAGCGGGAGCGTTCGGCTGAATTGGAATAAATCAAAGAAAGGACGGAATAAAATCATTATTTTCATATTTTTTAAGGAAGGAGGACGACCTATGGAAGATGAATGGAGTGGACTTGCTTATCTTTTGTCAGAACTTATTTTAAAATATTCGCCGCAAATTGATTTTGATAAACTGCGTGAAATGGACGAAAAGAAAATTGATAAGAAAAAAGAAACTCTGCAAATAATAGAATCGTGCCAAACAATTGACAAAAAAGATGTAGCGTGATATAATATTCGTGATGATTATGTCCAAACTTGTTGCCCCCATCATCGCGGATGATACATACTTAATGGAGAAATATAATGAAAAATAAAACAAAAGTCTATATTTATACAAGAGTATCAACCGCAATGCAGGTTGATGGTTATTCATTGGATGCTCAGAAATCCAAAATGAAAGCATTTGCTGATTATAACGAATATGAAATCGTTGGAGAATATGAGGACGCCGGAAAATCGGGAAAATCCATTGAAGGCAGATTGCAATTCAATCAAATGATGAATGATATTAGGTCAGGTAAGGACGGTGTGTCTTATGTGCTTGTATTCAAGCTTTCCCGTTTCGGAAGAAATGCGGCGGATTTGCACCTTACGGTTATAAGCTTGTTGACGGTTATCTTAAAAATAAATGAAGAAGAAGCGGAAGCTATCAGAATTATTTTTGATTTGTACGCAAATACAGATATTGGTGCTAACGGCATTTCAAAACACCTTGAAGACCACGGTATTCATAAAATAATTCGCCAGAACGGAAAAACTCCGCTGTTCAACGCTCATCTTATCCGCATAATATTGAAAAATCCCGTGTATTGTGGTAAAATTGCTTATGGAAGAAGAAAAATTGAGAAAGTACACGGAACAAGAAATGATTATCATCTTGTTGAACAGGATAATTATTTGTTAGTTGACGGATTGCACGAACCTATCGTATCAGAAGAATTATGGCAGAAAGCACAGATAAAAAGACTGGCACAAGCAAAAAAATATGAACACGTAAATGTCGGTAAGGATACAAAAAAGCACCTTCTTTCAGGCATAGTCAAATGCCCTGTATGCGGTGCCGGAATGTATGGAAACAAGAGTATCAAACATAAGAAAGATGGTACAAAATATAAGGATTTTTATTATTACGGTTGCAAACATCGTAAAATGGATAGAGGGTATAAGTGCGATTATAGAAAACAGATAAATGAGGAACTCCTTGATAGTGCTGTTGCAGAAACTATCATAAAACTTGCAACCAATCCGAAATTTGTCTCACTGATGCAAAATAAAATCAACATGAAGGTTGATACAACTGCTATTGAGCAGGAGCTTTCAAATTATGAGAAACAGCTTAGACAAGCATTTGAGGCTGTAATAAAGCATATTGAAGAATACACACGAGGTTAATTATG
>CAYOAV010000090.1:0-6338 GCA_964402055.1 uncultured Ruminococcus sp.
GATAACATCAAATTATCTATGCTAATTTTAAAATTTTATGCCCAAAGTACCGGTCAGCGTACTGAGAATATCTTTATGAATATCGTCGCAAGAATGGTTGCCACTAATTTTGATAAGTTCAGTATCAATAAGAAGTTGTTCAAAAATATCATTTAGTTTAATTATGTGTGTCATATCTTGATATAATGTGGTTTTCCCATCTGGTCGGTTCATATTACGAAAAAATACTGTTTCCGGCGATACAAAAATATAGAAAGCAATATCAGGCTTGTAGCAATCTGTGTACATATTCATCATATTAGAATAGCTACAGCCATATGCGCATTTAAATGCCACTTCATCATAATAATGACGGTCAGATATTATGGTTTTTCCCTTTTCTAATAGTGGAAATACAACATAACGGTATAGTCGAATATGATCAAAATATCCCTGCAATGCTGCAGTTTGCGCAATGTAAGAGGTGCTGAAGTCGGAATATTCTAAGGCATTCATAATTTGGCTGTTTTCATCGGAATTCAATCGAAATCTAAGATGTATTACATCATATTTTTCAAGATACAGCCGAAGATCTTTTAGCTCTTGTATTGAATGATATCGTATGTCAGGGTACAACTCATATATTGAACCGATAAAATACCCCAGTTTGTTGAAGCTGTTTAACAGCATCTTAATCTGAGTTGTCTTTCCTGCACCATCAAGGCCTGAAAACGAAATAAGCATATAATCACCTCATTTTTAGGAGAAAAAATATGAAACATGGACAATCCGCTATTGCTCTTTTTAACAAACCTGAACTCAAAAAATTTGTGGACAGAGATGAGATACGAAAAATAACTGCAGATGTATGCAATAATATGTTAAAAAAGCCTGATGAGTATTTCAAGGTAATTGATATTTATGGAATTGGAGGCATTGGAAAATCTTGTCTCCTTTCTGAATTAAAAAACGAAATTATACAGAAAATCTCTTGCGTTCCAAATCGACTGATTTTTGTTTCGTTCGAAATCAATAAACAACAGATGCTGCACAATCTAGTGAAAATAAGGCGTTCATTCAATGAAAGCTGTACCGTATTTGATTATGCTTTGTTAAACTACTGGGATAAATCGGGATGCATAGAAAAACTTGATGATGAGTTTATGTATAAAATTAGAGGCAATTTTTTAGGCGGTATTATTGATACGGTAGCCGATTTTGGTTCTGTTATGATGCCTGACTTTCCGACAGTTCCTTCGGCAAATTCTATATTTGAGTGTGTTGGCAAGTTAATTCAAACTGCACAGAAAATTCCAATGTGTAATTATTTAAAATGCATATCACAGCTGGACACACAAGAATTGCTTGCCCAAATGCCTAGGTATCTTGGTTTTGATATTGACAGAATAATAAACAAAACCTCCGATGTCCTTGTTTTTTTATGTGATTCCTATCAGCAAAGTGTACCATACAGTGAATCCAAGGAATGGCTGATGGAACTTATTTGCCAAATTCACCGTGGAACTTTTATTATAACAGGCAGAGAAAAACTTAAATGGGATGATCCGCAGAAAGATATTATTCCCTACCATTTACAATGTTTCTCTGAGGATATAGCACGTCAACATTTAAAAGACTACATACCAAATGCAAATGATAATATAATCAACGATATCTTGTTAGGTTCGCAGTGTTTGCCTTTGTTTGTAGATATGGCAATAGATGTATATCAACAAGAAAAAAATGATAGTAAGCTTTGTGACTTGTCATTTTTTAAAGATCGGTATCAATTGATGCAGCGATTTTTATTTCATTTACCGGAAAAATGGCAGTCAATGCTCCTTATATTAGCCGTTATCGGCGTTTTTGATAGAGATATTTTCTTAAGTCTTGGCAAGAATATGAACTGTTCTTGCCCAATGGAGGATTACGAGGAAATAATAAACAGTAGTTTGTTAAATTATACAGAGTGTACTGATGGTTTGACAAAATTACATGATGTTTTCTGCTCTCACGCAATTAAAGTGCTGTCATACGACTTTAAAAAGCAGGTATGGCATTACTATTTAGAAAATATTGTGTATAGAGGCGTATGGAACAACGGAAACACTTTTCAAGGAATGTTAGTTGCCTTGTTTCAGAATTTGCTTCATCGTTGTAATAAACTGCAGTTAGAACTTACAATACAAGAAACGGAGTGGATATTCGATATATTCTTTCAAATTATGGAAACTAGAACTTTTTTTGAGCCTCCAATAATAGGAAGCGGTTCAAGTGAAGAAATAAATGACATTATTTTTGTTTTTAATGCTGTGGTATATGAGAAAAAAAACACCTGCGACACAATTAAGCTTTTGAAATCAGTCAAAAATCCATCTAAATTCGGGAAACATGAAAAGTCGTATAATTTACTTCTGTTGTATTCTGAATGCATTGCAGGAAATTATTCGGAATTTTACACAGCTTTAATAGAAATGGAACGTCAACTGAAGAATAGTGAAATATCAAACTGGTACTATTTCAGAATTAAGATTTATATTTCTGATTTCCTTATGATGAAAGGACAATTCCACCATTCCCTACAGAAACTTCTGAGCGTAAAAAATATTGATTTATCTGACGATATGGTTTTTCAACTGGAACGTGTCATCGGACACATATATCGATTCAATATGGAATTAGATATGGCAGAGCGTACTTATCTAATTAATAATACAAGACTAAATAATTCAATAAATTCACGAGTATACCTTCAAACGAACCTCTGTGAAACATATTGCTTTTTCCAGCCTGAGAAATTTAAATATCTTTATAAACCGACTCTGGATGATGCACTTTCCCTTGGAAATTTAAAAAATATCGGAAAATTATACTATTCTAATGCTATTGTGTTAATACAGGAAAGGAAATACAGCCAAGCATATAGTATGATCCAGAACAGTTTAGAAGTAAATAAGCATGATGGATATCAATCCGGTGAGTTATTTGCTTATATGGCACAAGCCTATTGTGACTATGCTATATACGGTAAAATTAATTCCCAAACATATAATGAAATTCAAAAACTGCTTGTTAGCAATAAGGTTTACGATTTTTTTGAACTTCCTATTATTATGATGTCTGGCAAAAATACGTCTATAGAACCTTTACGGCATAAATATGAATGGTTAGATTTTGATTATACAGTAAATCAGTATAAAAATTTTTTGGAGAAATTGCACCCTAATGATTTATCCGAATGACCTGTTTGTTAAATGGTGACTGATTTTTTAATAAAAATGCTTTATTAATATCATCATAAATATGAATAAGAGCATTATAATCAGTTTCCCAGTGTGCTGCCAAGTGGTTAATAGCGGAATGCATATTGTGGATATCGCCGTTGCGTAATGGGAAATAAGCGTTTATTTCTTCCCGGCAAAGCATTTCATATATAAATGTTGTATTGATTCCGTACAAATGACTCATTACACAAATATTTCCACCCCTGCCAGCAGCTTTCAATGCAGTCATTACGCCCTCCGGTGTATTTGAACAGTCAATCACCAAATCATAACATCCATTTCGAGGGTCAGAAATGCGTATGTCAAAGCAATTCATCAATGTTTCTGCACGTCGTGCTATTTTTTCTGTTATTTCAATATTGGTGCAATTAAAATTTGTTTTTAGGTAAAATGCGAACATAGTGCCTATGCTTCCACCACCAACTATAAGAATATGACTGCTTGATTTAATGGGTATTAACTCACATGCGTGTATAACACAAGATAGTGGTTCAATAAAACAAGCGGATGGTAACCATTCTATTTTAGGAATAGTATATAAATAATTTCCATGTACATTCGCATACCGGGCAAAGCCGCGATTAGTAAACAATCCGTCTGCCTGCCGAATGCAAAGATGAGATTTTCCGCTAATACAGAAATGACAAACTCCACAGCGGTAATTCAAGTCGGATACAACAATATCCCCCTTGTTGAATTTTGGATTATTTTCTGCATTAATTACTCTGGCTACAAATTCATGCCCTAATGTGATCGGATAGTCTTTTCTACGTCCAATAAAGTAAGAGTAATCTCCACCGCATATCCCACAGTATAAATATTCTAAAGTAACATATCCCGTTTGGGGATAGGATAATTCTGTTTGTTCAGCATCAAAATGATATGGTTTTTTCAGAATATACACATTATTTTTCATTTATTTCTCCTTGATTTTTTATAAAATGTATAAATTCAAGTGTATCACTTTTAAGCGAATTGCTGAAACCATATTTATAAGCTTGAGCAATTAGTCCGGCAAGAAATGCAATATTACCTTCTATAAGCCCTGATCGTGTTGCTCCCGAAAGTCCTAATCTTATTCCATAACCGATCTCATATGGCAGCAATCTGTAATTAGTTAATATCCCAAGCTTTTCCAGTGTCAGATAAAGCTCAAAAGCTTTATCTTGTGTAGGTGGTTTTATCCAACAATGATGGGTAGGCGGTTCGAGGTCATTGGTTGAACGTTGGATCATAGGGACATCCATCTTTAGTAACTCGTTTTCAAGACACATTGCATTATTTAACATTTCTTTAGAAAGAATTTGTAGTTCTTCATAATGTTTCAACAAAAGTCCTGCAGAGTATATAGTATAAAAATGCATATTCGATACATAGCAGCTTATTCTTGAACGAAGCTTATGCCATTTTTCATCGTCTCGTTTTGAACAAACCATTGCCCGCTGTGGACCCGGAAGATTTTTATGGAGAGTAGAGATAATCAAATCAAACCCCATATCAAACGGATTTTTATAATCTGAACAAATTATATTAGTCAGATACTGTGATGCGTCAAAAATTTTATAGCAATCGCAATTTTTACAAAGCCATGTAAAATCCTCATAAACTAATCCTTCGCTGCGATCAATAAAAATCACTTCTGGCTTAAATGTTTTTATTTTTTTCAGACATTCATCGTGATTTACTTTCTGATTTTCACAATCATAAGGTATCTCTTCTATAACAAGGCCTAATCGTTCAAGAATCGCCCTTCCTGATGTATGTCCGCCTGCTTTTTCAGGAAGTAACAGTACTTTATCGCCTATATCAGTAAGTCCCATAAAAAGTACAATGTGTGCATGTAATCCAGACAACAAACGCATTGATATTGCCTCACACCCAAGCAGTTCGGACCACATTTTGTAAATTACATTAATATCTTCTGTCACTTGGTGACGTCCACTAAATTGCAGCTTAGAATTGTATTTTTCTAATTGTGTACGTGATGTATCAGTATTATACAAGCCATGCATATAGGATGATGACGGCATAATGATTTCAGGAAAAGGAATATTTTCCACAGGATTTAAAATTAAGCTATCATTAAACTGCTGTTGCATTTGATGTATAGAACATTGTAGTTGTTGCACTTCACTGCTATACCGATTATTCATATGTTCATCCTCCTGATTATTGGAATAAATTTTTACCGAATAGCGAATATGCACAATCTTGTGCATATTCGACAGCAAAAACAGTATTTATAGCCTCCTTATTTATATGATATATATGAGTATATTCGATTATGTCGATAAGCTTCCCTATTGAACAGTTTTCGGGCAACGGCTTTGAATTGCGTTCCAAGGCGTCTTTGTGCAGTTCAAAACATAGCAGTAAGACAAAGTCAGCAGGTAATAAGCTTCGCCATCCTTTACCATTATTAGAATAAACACTTCTTTCGATTAAATCTCCGATATTATAATTGCGATTTTTAAATGCAATATCAAGAGAAAGCTGTTGAACATAACCCAGATAACATTTTTTCTTTTTATATAATACGGATTGTATGTCAAGTTGATTATCAAAGTCTGATAAAATCTTGTCGTTAATCATAGCAACAGCATAGTCATTTTGCTTAAGAAGATAATCGATTTCTTCATAATTATCATAAAATGATAAAAAATCAATATCCTGCATAGGTCTAACGCCTATATCAGTATAAACATCATTCAATAAATCAATTCCCTTAACTGCACATATCTGAATACCTGCTTCAGTACACATTTTTGCAATGTGATTTGCTTCTTGTATTCCATATGAATTTTGAAGGCAATTATATCTATAGGCAGTGCGTAATGCTCTTCGTATAGCAGCAGGAATTGTCATAATCAATTCTTTATTGTGACACAACTGACGATAAATTATAGACTCAACTTTATGTTCTAATGCTAATATGTATAAATCATACCATTCCTGAGAACTAAATGTTTTTTGACTCAATATTATATCGTTATTTGAAAAAAGAATTTTTAAAAACCAGGCTAAATTGAATATATCCATACAATACCTCTCAAGCATAGATAATTTGATGTTATC
>CAYOAV010000091.1:0-6314 GCA_964402055.1 uncultured Ruminococcus sp.
TCATTCGTATCATAAACAAGAACAGCCGTGCTTTCTGTTCCCATAAATGTAACAGTTGAAGTTATCTTAAGACGCATCCAGTCCTTGGATCTTGTTCCCTTTATAATAGCCTCTGCCGCATCACTAGAAGCCAAGAGCGTTGCTCTGTCGGGATAAGCCGCAAGCAATGTCTGGTCAACATTATACTCACGATCAAGAACCTCAACCTTAATAGTAGCTTCGATCTGATCCGTACCGCTCGCAGTTTTCACGGTATCAACCATTTTACCGTAATTATCGCTTGTACTGCTAACCTGTGGGAAATAGGTTATACGGTATTCGATATATTCAGGGTCATCGGCTGTACCGCTACCCTGAACCTTTGTGCTGTCAGTTCCGAAATAATTCTTATATTCGTCCTTTCTTGTTGCAAGAGTGTTTGCATAGGTTGAAAGGTCACTTTGCTTGATATTATCACCCTTCTGTGCAGTTATGGTGTAAAGATCAAGCTGCAAAGCAAGACCCTGCTTCATTTTATCGGTCGTCACATTGTTATCATGTATATATGTCTTTATAGTAGCACCGTCATACGCATAATAATCACTATCATTAAGCATATTATTCGTAAACACATCCAAAGCTGACCTTGCGGTATAATAAGCCTGGTTTTCTTCGTACTTAGTGTAATATCTGTTCTGTGCAGTTGAAACAACGCTTAACGTTGCCATAAGCATAATTATCAGCACAAACATTACAGTAACTACCATGATAAGAACTACACCCTTCAGGCTTTTTTTCTTATCATTGCTGTTTTTTGTCATTATTTCCACCCTTTCTGTATATATTTTGCCGTTTGTTTTTCCTTTTTTAAAATGTTTTGTATTTTGTCTATATGCCACTTATGCCGATGAAGAGCATTTTCTTCATCGGCGGCGGCATTTAATTACTCTGCTTCTTCTGCTACAAGGCTTGCGTCAAAAACGAACTCATCGCTTTCCTCCATAACCTTATCAACATTAAGGTAGCTGATAGAATAAAGCTTAAGATTGATTGAGGATTCAAGCTGTGTTTGATTGGTTTCGTCCTCGCCTCTTGCAAATTCTGTTACAATAACAGTCTTGCCAGCGGCCTTAACAGCATCGATAAACTTATAGATACCGGAATAGTCAACCTTATCTCTGTATCCAACTGTCATTGTTGTTACACCGATAACGATCGAGCTGCCCTTTCTCTTTCCTACCTTGTTATAGTTATCATAAACCTCCTGTGGAAGCTCATTATAAAGGTCAGAATTCATACGAAGGTCATATGAAACAACATTTGCAGGATTAACAACATATTCCTCAAGGTCATCAGCCTCGGTATACTGTGTATTCATACTTAATGTTGTAACATTGTTTCCAAGTATCTCACGAACATACTGCTCATTAAGATATGGATCCTGTGTTTCAAGGAAATATTCCTGAACCTCGCCGACATCCTGTGCAACCGTTTTAAGGGAAGCGATTATATCGGGCAATGTGTCAATTTTTGCTTTAACGTCAGCCTCTTCCGACTTCTTTGCATCAAGTGCAAGCTTTGCATAGTTCATGCTTTCAAACTTAGGCTTGATAAAAAGGAAGATACCTGCCACAACAATAATAATTACGATTGCGGCAACAAAAATTACCTTATCTCTATATGAAAGTTTCATTCTTATTCAGCCTCCTCTGTAACCTCTGCAGGCTCTTCAGCCTCGGGTTCAACTTCCTTCATGCAAAGCTCAATTTTAAATTCAAATTCATCCTTTGCTGTATCGGCATTTTCCGTATTGTCATAGCCTGTGTATGTAATATTGTCAAAAACATCCTGCTCAACAAAATTAGCAACGATCTTTGAAGGAGTGTTATTATCGGTAGCCTTACAGTTGAGAGCGATATTGCCATTCTCAAAGTTATAGCTTACGATTTCAGCGTCTGTACCCTTGAAGTTTTCTTCAAGCTGTGTTCTTACCTCTGTTGAGAAAACAGGTTGTGAATCGAAATAAGACTTTGCATCATCAAGATCGTTTCTGAAAGCTGAAACGTTATCAAGCTTAAGCTGAGCGGCGTCAACGGCGGCAATTTTCTGTGCTGTTTCAGGGCTGTCGAGCCATTCCTGAATTTCGAGTGTATCAGCTTCATACTGGCTCTGGATAACGCCCGCACCGATAGTGATACCTGCAACGAGAGCCGCAGAAACAGCAGCTGCCGCAATAACGGTAACAACAAAGGATGCACCTGCAGCGGAACGTCCTGATGTAGCATCCGTTTCGATAAGGTTGATACGCTCGGAGTCCTTGTTGCTTCTGAGCATAGCACCAATAGCATTTGCATAAGCCTGGAACTCAAAATTCTCATATCCGCCGACATTATTCGGAACGCCGAGAAGGCTTGTTACGATATCGAGGGATTCAAGAGCATTTGTAAGACGGATATATTCTGTTGTATCGCCGTAGAAAACAACGTTCTTGATAGGATCTTCGGGATTTCTTGATCTCTGGAACTGGAACATACGGGAGATATTCTCTGTTACAGCTTCATAGATATAGTCCTCGGAATTATCATAGTCAACAGGGTCGATAGACGCAAAACGTGAGAATGTAAGCTGATTATTCTCATAAAGATTAAGGCTTACAAAGTTCGGGTCGATCTGAACAAGAAGCATAGGCATTTTAGCCTTCATCTTCGGGTCAGTGATGATAAGTCTTGTAATTGTATTGCAGGCAACGGCTACTGAACGCAGACCGATACCAAGCATTGAGAATACCTTTCTGAAACAGTCAACGACTTCAAACGGGCAAGCTGTTGCAAGTATTTTAAGAGCTGCAACGCCGTCCTCTTCAATCTCGCCTGCGATGGTATATGAGATAGAGTAGTCGTCAGCGATACCCATTGTATGCTGCATCTGGTTCTGAACCATTGAAAGCAGCTGAGCACCCTTTGCCTTAGGGATATGTAATTCCTTGAAGATAACAAGGTTAGAGGAGATACTGATAACAGCTTCCTTATCAGCCATTTTCTTATTTTTAAGCTCCTCGTTGATTATTGTTGCGATTTTTGGTATATCCTTGATATGACCATTTACGATCAGACCTTCTTCGAGATCTATAGTAGCGGCAGCTGCAACCTTGATTTTATTGTTTGCTTCCGTACCGCGGATGATTCGGATATGTCTGTCGGTAATATCAAATGAAAGCATACTAGTCACCTCTTAATTTATTTTTTTTAACTGATATTTTCAAATGTACCGTAAAGTGCTGGGAGAATACCTGCGATTACAAAGCCGATAGCGACACCCATGAAGATGATCATTACAGGCTCAATAAGTCCTACAAGACGTTCAATAGCAGCATCGGATTCGTCCTCATAAAATTCAGCAGATTTTGTAAGGATAGTATCAAGAGCACCTGATTCCTCACCAACATAGATGATAGAAACGAACATTGACTCAAAGATACCTGTTCTCTGAATGGAAACAGAGAGCTGTTCACCCTGCTTAACCTCATCAACGACTGTTTCAAACTTCTTTTCGATGTAATCGTTGTTAAGAATAGCAGCCGAACGTTCGAGAGCCTCAACCATAGGAATACCTGAGGAATAAAGCGAAGCAAGTGTTCTTGCAAACTTACCTGTATAAACCTTTACAACAAGCTTACCAAAGCCAGGCCCTTTACATTTCAGCTTATCCCATTTGAAATGCACTGACGGAACCTTAAGAGCGTACTTTACAACGAAAATAACTCCAAGAATAACTCCGACATAAACATACCAGTAACCGATAAGGCTGTCAGAGAATGCGAAAAGAGCACCTGTAATACCCTTCATATCCTCTTCTCTCATCATATCCTTAAAGGTAGGCATAATGAAAGTAAACAGCAATATTACGATAGCAACGCAGAGAACCGCAAGAACGATAGGGTATGTCATAGAACCCTTGATCTTGTTGTTCAGCTTTGCTTCCTTTGCATAGTTATCTTCAAGTCGCTTTGAAATAACATCAAGCGAACCCGAAGCCTCACCTGCCTGAATCATCGAAATCATAAAGGACGGGAAAGCACCCTGCTGCATTTTGAGTGCGTCAGAAAAGGACGAGCCCTTCTGAACCTCCTCATAGATCTCCTGATAGATCTGCTTCTGAGCCTTCTTTTCCTGCTCCCTGTACAGGATATCAAGCGCCTTTACAAGCGTCAGACCTGATGTAAGCATGGCACTGAGCTGTCGACAGTCATTGGAAAGCTCCTTTGTCGTGAACTTATGAAGAGAATTTGTTGTTTTTGAAGAAGCTTCCTTATAGCTGGAGCAGAAAAGCCCCTTTTCATGGATCTTCTCCAAAAAGTCATTTACATCCTCAGCCGTCATTCGGGCGTTCTTGACAGTATTGCCCTGAACGTCTGTGGCGGTGTAGATAAATGTCTTCATATAGGATTTACACCTCCGGTTGGAATAAAAGATTAAAGGGCATACCTCGCCCCAAAGATACTATCACTATTATAACATTTTGGTTACAATTTGGCAATATGCTATTTTTAACAAAATGTCTAAAAATATTGTACGTTTATCACAAAAGTTTCAACAAATTCAATGCTTTATTGCGGAGATGTGGACACGATTTTTCCAAAGTTGAATTTTTATATGTAAGTTTTTCATAATCGGCTTTATAAACACATTAAAGCATTAAAAAACAATCATAAATGCAATTTGAACTAAAAAAACTTGCACAATCAGAAAAAAATAAGCAAAATTTGACGGAAATGGTAAAAAACGAAAAAAATTTTGATTTTTTTATAAAAAGCTCTTGCAAAATCAGAATGTATAGTGTATAATAATAAATGTAAAGTTTCGAACTAAAAATATGTTGTCCGAAGCGGTAGTTTATACTATTTATAATGTATAATGGGAGGAAATTAAAATGGCATTCAAAAACGCATATCTCCAGAAGGTATATGACAAGGTTGAACAGCGTAACCCCGGAGAAAAGGAATTTTTACAGGCAATCAAGGAGGTTCTCGAATCCTTTGAACCAGTAGTAGAAAAGGATAAGTCCTTTGAAACAAACGGCATTATCGACAGAATCGTTGAACCTGAAAGATTCATCTCATTCAGAGTTTCATGGATCGATGATAACGGCAACATTCAGGTAAACCGTGGCTACAGATGCCAGTTCAACTCCGCTATCGGACCTTACAAGGGCGGTCTTCGTTTCCACCCATCAGTAAATGCAAGCATCATCAAGTTCCTCGGCTTTGAGCAGTGCTTCAAGAACAGCCTTACAGGACTTCCTATCGGCGGCGCAAAGGGCGGCTCCGACTTCGACCCAAGAGGCCGTTCAGACGGAGAAATTATGCGTTTCTGCCAGAGCTTCATGACAGAGCTTTATCGTCATATCGGTGCAAGCGTTGACGTTCCCGCAGGTGATATCGGCGTAGGTGCAAGAGAGATTGGCTACCTCTACGGTCAGTATAAGAGAATCTGCAATAACTTCGAAAACGGCGTCCTCACAGGTAAGAGCATTTCCTACGGCGGAAGCCTTATCCGTCCCGAAGCAACAGGCTACGGCGCAGTTTACTTCTGTAACGAAACACTTAATAAGTGGGGCGAGGATATCAAGGGCAAGACCTTTGCAGTTTCCGGCTTCGGTAACGTTGCTTGGGGTGCAGTTCTTAAGATCAACGAGCTCGGCGGTAAGGTTCTTACAATTTCTGGCCCTGACGGCTATGTTTACGACAAGGACGGCATCACAGCTGATAAGGCTGCATACATGCTCGAAATGAGAGCTTCAGGCAGAGATAAGGTTCAGGATTACGCTGACAAGTTCGGTGCAGAATTCCACGCTGGCGAAAAGCCTTGGGGCGTTAAGGTTGACGTTGTTATGCCTTGTGCTACACAGAACGAGGTTGGTCTTGAAGATGCTAAGAAGATCGTTGCAAACGGCACTAAGTTCTACATCGAGGTTGCTAATATGCCTACAACTGCTGAAGCTGTTGAATATCTCCAGGCTAACAACGTTGTAATCGGACCTTCAAAGGCTGTAAACGCAGGCGGTGTTGCAGTTTCCGCTCTCGAAATGTGCCAGAATAGCATGCGCTACTCATGGACTGCTGAAGAGGTTGATGCTAAGCTCAAGGGCATTATGACCAACATCTTCAACGCAGCTTATAATACTTCTGAACAGTATGGCGACAAGGGCAACCTTATCATGGGTGCTAATATCGCTGGCTTCCTTAAGATTGCTGACGCTATGAAGTGGCAGGGCGTTGCATATTAATCAGCCGATTGATACGCTTTAGTAAAATATGATATGATAATCAGCCGTGC
>CAYOAV010000092.1:0-6222 GCA_964402055.1 uncultured Ruminococcus sp.
GGTTAATTTGATTTGGGGAAATTTATTGGCGGCATTGTGAGGTGTTGCCTTAAATACCTTAATGTCATATCCCATCTTTTCAAGCATTTTACCGCAGGATTTAAGCAATTCTCCTGATGGGTCAGTAACTACAAACGAAGTGTTGCATTGCATAATGTTCGGTTTTACAAAAAAGCGTGATTTACCTGTACCTGAACCGCCAAGAATGAGCATATTAAGATTAAGCATAGGCTGTATCTTTTGAGTTTTGCTTTTTTGACTTGTAACAGCGGATACAGAAACTTTTCTGTTTGGATCATTTACATCTGCTTTAGGCAATGGTTTATCTGTTTTTGGTTTTGTGCTATGCTTCTTTTTTGATTTTTCCTTTTCAGCGGCATTTGCATCTCGTTTCTTTCTGTCTATGACAAGAAAAATATCCGAAGCAAGTATAGCATTATTATAAAAATCATTCACATCGGCAATAGATCTTTTCTCCGCATTTGTTCCCCACCTTGCAGAGCCGTGTTCAACACCCTTTCGATGATACCTCTTTTCTTTTTTGGTTGCACTGTAAAGAAAAATCATTACGCCAACCAATGTTCCGAAAAAAGCACCTATTCTTACATAAGCAGAAGTAAAAATTGATTTAAATGCGGCTATAAAAGCAGATAAATTCATATAATCAGTCATACCTTCAAGTGCTTTCAGCCATTGAATACCACGCTTGGGACTTGATGTGACTTCAACAACATATCCTGCCCAAGTTCCGATAATAATGCAAAAAATGACAATAATAATGTAAGGAGCATAGTCCCACATATCCTTTTTTCTTGGAGCTTGATCTGCCATTATCTTTCCCTACTTTCTTTACGTTCCTGCACGTTGGTTTTATCAATATTTGTGGTATTTTTTGCTGTTGCCTGACGCAATTGAGAAAGAAATGTTGGCTTATGATTTGCAGAATTTATTGTCTTTTCAACCTTTGCTGTAAGTTTTTCAGCTTGTTTTTCAGTTATACCAAAAGCTTCCGCTGTTTTTATTATATCGACAGAGCCTTTTTGTGCTGTAATAGTTATGCCGTTTTTGCTTAATTCGTATGTTTGAGAAGTAACAAGTGAAACCTTAAATCCCATACTTGGTATTATGATCTGTTCAGGTACAGGTAACAATTTTTCCTTATCCAAAGATTTCATAATATCTGTTATGGTTTTTTCATCTTCCACAAAATTTTTTCTTAACGATTTTTCTAATTTGGCTCTGGAAGTACCTTTTGCGGCGGTTATGTATTTGTAAACTTCTTCACCGTTGTTAATTTCCGCCTTTAAAATTGCAATACCGCCTTCGTGAACAGAATACCTGTAATTATTAAGCTCTGCGTTATTGCTATTGTCAAAAAGCTGTATAGTATTTTGAGCTTCAAAAGGAATTTTATCTTCCCTGATACACACATCGTTTATTTTTGACATTATAGCGGCTGTCTGTAATTCAGTATATCCTGCATTAATAAATGTTTCTCTTGTTTTATCCGTATCATCACGGTTAATATCAATAACAGTATATTGATTGCGTTCTGCGTCATAAACAGCACACTTATCACCTGAGATTTCGGTGATTTCTCCATATTGCTTCATATCCTGCGTTGCTTCTATGACTGCTGTACGTTTAAGCTCATTGTCAATATTTTCTTCAATGTAATTTATTTCTTTGGGTGAAATCATACCGATCTCTGTTTGCATCTTTTCTGTAAGAGCTTCAGCGTTTCTGCTGTCAAATCCATTTTCAAGCAGTATAACATTAAGCTTATCAATATTATCATTTCCTATGCTTATAAGCTTGTCTTTAGCTTTGTCATAGATTTCAATATGTCTTTCTCCGCTTACATCGTAATGAATTGATTGTGTGTTTTCTCCGCCAAATAATTTTTCGCTACGCTGTTCATAATGTTTAACAAGCTCCGCACCTGATATTGTCCTGACATTTTTACCATCTGCGTCCAGTATTTCATATTGATTTTCTTTATCAAATGCGTATTTTAATGTCTTACCATCATTAATGCTTACAAAATCCTTTTGCGGAAGCTTGATGTAGTCCTGTCCCATTGTGTTCGGAATTCTCATAAACAGTTCATTGCCAATTTCCTTTACTCCAAGGGATTCCCGATCAATAGTTACATAATCCTTTGTCTTACCTACAACCGCTGTTTCAAAGCCCTTTATCAGCTGTTGATCTTCAGCAATTTTATTCAATATTTGTTCAATATCTTCCTTTTTGTCGGCAGGGTAGCTAACGTATAGAATTTCATTATTTTTATAGAATTTTAATGTTTCCTGTCCTAATTCTTTGGCAAGTCCCTGAGCTTCAGTTTCAGTAATGGTTTTGCAACGCATATCAACATTATTTTCAGACTGATAAAATGTTGCAAAATGGATATTTTTTACCGATTCTGAAATGTCTTTTGCTTCCTGTATAGCGGCTTTGTACTGTCCGCTGTATTCGGTAGGAACAACATTTATACAGCTACCGTCGGGATTTGAAAATGTGTATGTTGGTATATCGTATGCGTTCAATACTTCTTCAACAATTTTAGCGTCATCTGAAGATACAAGATTTTCGCCATCCATAACCTTTACTGAATTGTTATCATTTGAAAGCTGTGATTTTATGACCTGCTTAACAGCATCATCGAATTGTTGAAATGATTTTTCGGATACGGATATTAAAGCATTTTTCTCATCACTTTCCATAACATAATACTGTGCCCCTAACATTTCTGCATATTTTTGTACTTCTTCGAGCTTATCTTTGGGAATTGTAACCATTCGGAATTTTTCACCGCTTTTTAACGTCTTTTTGTAATTGTGTGATGAAAGCTCTCCAACTTTAACGTCTGACTTTTCTTCTTTTGAGTGATTATACTCATTTCGTTTATTCATTCTGTCAATAAGCTTACCAAGCAGTTTGAAAAAGAGTTCGATTGATTCTTTTTGTAGCATTGCGGCGATTCTTACGGTTTCTTCATCAAGCATAAATTAATTCTCCTCATCAGTAATAGAATAATTTTTTATTTCAATCTTATGTTCATCAGTGCAACCATACGAATACGGAGATACATTCACAAACGGAGATATGTTTTTTTCGTTTTCAGCAGTGTCACTCCAGGAATTTTCAAGCGATAAAGGAATTACTGCCCTTATACCTATTCCGTTTACTGTAAAAGCCGCATTTTTTTCCTGTTCTGTGTATTCACTGTAATATTTCATATCTTCCGAAATAGCTCCAAGCAGATCCATACGGCGAATTTTTAGTATGTTGTCAACAGAACTGGAATAATAAACTACATCGTTATCAAATGTATCTACTGTTAAAGTATGTGTCCGCATAACAGCCGCACGATCTTCCGAATTTGATGCTCCAAAAATGCTTATCTCTTTTTCTGAGGCAAAAACCTTTAAATTAGCGTGGTTTTTATCGTAACCAACCCAAGAAGTATTATATCCCCAATTATAGTAAAGCTGTTCCTTGGTTGCAGAGAGAGATTCGCATAATTCATCGACTGTGCAGCTGTTTCTTTCTGCATATATATTAAGCAGCTGATATGGATTGAGCCGTATCAGATAGATTTCCTTGCCGTTAATTTCATTATTTATGTTAAGGTCAGGATTATAGAATACTTCCCACATTTGTGGATTGAGAAAATAATTTTTTTCAAGACCGAGTGTTCGTGCATAGTATTGATAATTGGAAATATCGGTAAATTCTTCGCTGTCGGTAAGGGAATTGTACAGCCAGTTGCATATAATAGCGTCTGTTGTTCTTTCATCAGGTAATTCTTCTGATATTTCTTCAACTGGTGCTTCAATTTCTGTGGTACTTTCGGATATAGAAGTATCAATAGACGAAGTAACTGGTGTTTCATCAGCAGTATTGTTTCCACAGCCACTTATTATTGCCGATAAAATGACAACGGTAATAAGTATATTATATTTACGCATTTGTATGATCCTTTCGTATTAAAATTCTATACATATTATAACATATTGGATTTTTTCAAGAATTTCAATATTTCGTACTTTTTAGTGATAAGTAGTGATAATTAGTGCCATTCAGTATATGATTTGTGATAACCAGTTTTTATATGAATAGTGCTTAAATAATTTGTAACATTTCGATTAAGTGACAGTAATAAAAAACTGCCTTGCATTTTACATTTGCAAAGCAGTTTACGATATAAAGATAAATTATTTTTTCAAGACATAGTAAGAATATCTGCCTCTTCCTTCTTGAAGTAATTTTCCCTGATTGACAAGATCCTTTAATGCTCTGTAAGCCCTGTTTTCATCTACCTTAAGGAGTTCTATGACATCAGCTCTTGTAATCTTACCATCATTTTTTTTAGCTAATTCTATTATCATTTCAGAATGCCTTACTTCAGAGATACCTCTTTGACGAATATATTCTGCTGTTGTTTTATTTCTGCGATATACCTGTACACTTAATGTATAATATCTGCCCTTTCCTGTTCCTACTGCTTCAAGCATACCAGATTCGACAAGTTTTTCAACAGCAGATTTAGTTTTAGACTCAGAAGAATGTATAGTTTCTGAAAGTTCTGCTATGGTACATCGGCTACTACGTTTCAGTTCATTTAAAATAAGTAGGGAATTAATAGGGAGTGCCCTACCTATTCTGCTCTGTTCATCCGAAATCATCTTTGCAAACGCCTTGTCGGGCAAACCTCTTGGGATAAACAGATGCACCAGTGTGTTTGTTGATTCGGAGTAATCGGGCAAAGGCTTTCCGTAAAGCAGTGAACCTTCAAATATTCTGTCTATCCCTCTTCCTGTACGTTCAGCAAGACCGATACGTTTCATTACATCTGCAAGTGCAGGATTACGCCCGTGAGGTTCAGCAGACAGAAGATTATTTATATTCACGCCCTCTACAAATCCACCTGGATTGCTGATCATAAGACCATCGTCATTTATCTCAACACGAACCCGTCCAAGCATTGTATAATCTCTGTGGCAAAAAGCATTAACAAGTGCTTCTCTGAATGCCCTTTTATCAAAATCAAAAACCGAAATTCTGAATAAACCTTCCTCAATTTCTGCTTCTGAATTACGTGCTGTCATATATGTTTCTATTTTTTCAAATACAGAAAGTAAGGCACCATTGACATCTTCATTAAAAATTACATCTGTGCCTGAAAGCACTTGAAATACGGCTCTAGCGGTAGGCACAAGCTCCTGTATACGTTCTGCTTTTCCGATAAGGAGTAATCCGCAATAAGTTGGGACTACTTTGTCTCCATCATTTACGACAAGCCGAAGAGCTTTATCCAGTTCCTCGTCATCAAGTTCAAGCAGATTTTTTTCCCCTGAATATTTTTTTATGATGTCTCTCAAACGTTCACGCTCATTTCCGTCCAAATCCGCATAAGTAGCATCGGGAACAGCTAATGCGGAATAATCAAGCATATTTAATGTAGAAAGACGTGTATTGATCTCATGCGGATACATAGGCACATTTTCAGGTTCACCATTTGCTTTTAATCGTCTTCTAAGTATTTTACCTGATGATGCAGCAATAATACTGCGGCTCTTTCTTACACTAATTATAAGATAATCTTGCTTGTTTTCTACTTCCACAGAAACAGGAGGAACTGTTTTATTGGCGATAAGTGCCGCCAATCCCGATGAATTTTTATGTGCCTTATGAAGTCCGCTTATATCGCCGTTATCCTCAATACCAAGATAAAATTTACCGCCCTCGGTATTTGAAAATGCAACAACTGCTTCAACTATTACATCATCAGACAGCTTATCACGGTCACTCTTGAACTCATTCAACAGATCTTCTTTGAACCCTATATTCATTTCAACACCTCCAACACTGATTCAACACGCATCCAACACTCATTAACACTCAAATGCGTGTTAATTCATTTATATTTTAACACGCATGAGCGTTAAATGTCAAGCATTATTTTAATAATTGTCCTATTGTACAGAGTTTATACATATTTTTAACACTCATTTGAAGCTCAGATGAATGTTAATGTGAGTGTTAGTAATTCCAACAGACTAAGAAACCACTGATTAACACGTTTTGTTTTAATCAGCGGTTTCCTAATTCTTTGCTCTCGGACAGTGTATACTTAAAAGAAGCAATGTTATCTTGCTTAAGCTATATTTTCATCAATTACAACTTCAAGACTGTTAAGATAATTGTCATAACAAT
>CAYOAV010000093.1:0-6172 GCA_964402055.1 uncultured Ruminococcus sp.
GTTGCACAGTCAAAGGGTTCTGCCGACCAGCAGATGGGCGTTGGAATGGTTGTGCTTGCACTTGCTTCGGTTATAATCGGGTTGAGCGTTTTCAAAAAGGTTAGCTTTATGAAGGCAACGACTATGGTAATTCTTGGTTCGGTTTTGTACAAGGGTTGCTTATCGGTTGCGTTGGCTCTCGGACTGCCGACTGAATATCTTAAGCTTCTTATGGCGATAATTTTCACGCTGGCACTCGTTTTTAGCAATGGCATTAAGGTCAGGAGGTCTGCAAATGCTTGAATTAAATAATATTGTCAAGGTTTTCAATGCAGGAACGGTTGATGAAAACAAGCTTTTTGACGGATTTTCGTTCAAGGTGGAAAAGGGTGATTTTGTTTCAGTCATCGGTTCAAACGGAAGCGGCAAGACTACTATGCTGAATCTTGCCTGCGGAACTATACGTCCTGACAGCGGCAACGTCACATTTGAGGGCAAGGATATTACAAATGTGAGCGAATACAAAAGGGCAAAATACATCGGCAGAGTTTTACAGGATCCGAGAATGGGAACCTGCGGAAGCCTTACGATACTTGAAAATATGGCACTTTCCGATAATAAGAATAAGAGGTTCGGTATCTCGCCTGCGATAAACAAGAAACGTGTCGATTATTACAAGACGCTGCTTGAACAATGCGGAATGGGACTTGAAAACCGTATGGGTGTAAAGGTTGGTTCGCTGAGCGGCGGTCAGCGTCAGGCACTTGCGTTGATAATTTCAACGATGACTGACATAAAAATGCTTATTCTTGATGAGCATACTGCCGCACTTGACCCGAAATCCTCTGAAATTATTATGGAAATAACTGACAGAATTGTTAAAGAAAAGCAGCTTACTACTCTTATGGTTACGCATAATCTGCGTTTTGCGGTTCAGTACGGCAATCGTATGGTTATGATGCACGCAGGAAATCCTGTTATGAAGCTTTCCGCAGAGGAAAAAGCTGGCACGAGCATTGATGATATTCTTGCGAAATTCAATGAGATAAGCATTGAGGTTGGGAATTAAAAAATACCGCACGAAACCGATAAATTTTCGGACGTGCGGTATTTTTAATAAGAAATTTTATTCGTAATAGTTCTGAAAACACGGACTACGGAGGAAACTGCGAAAACTCCCATTGCTATCGCTCCTGCGGCTGAAAAGGTTGAAACACACATTTCCGCAAAGCCTTGTGTATCGCCGTTTACAAGCGTTATCATCGCCTGATATATCATTTTTCCGGGTACAAGAGGTATTATCGAAACGACAAGATACATATTGACAGGAACGTGCAGTCGCTTTGCTAAAAATTCTGAATAGACTGATATTGCACAAGCGGCGAGGAAATAGCATAATATTTCACTGCTTCCGCTCATTTCTGCGGTACTGAATATTACCTGACTTATTATGCTTCCGAGGGCGGCGGCTGTTATATGCCTGAAACGGATATTGAACTGCACGCCGAATGCGAATGACGCTATAAAGCTATATAATGCGTTAAGTATTATCTCTTTCATATTATCACCAACCTTAAATGCCGAACAGCTTTGTCAGAGTTGATATAGCAAAAGCTGCTCCGACTGCCATTCCTGCGGCTGTAAGAAGTGCTTCTATCATTGTATAAAGTCCTGCCAAAAAATCGCCTGCTATAAAATCACGCATACAGTTTGTGATAGTAATTCCCGGAACGAGCGTCATTGATGCTCCGATTATTACGCTGTCATACTCGCTGACAAGTCCGAGCTTAAAGCAGGTGACGGCTGTTGCGGCGGTGAAAAGTGAACAAAGCAGGCTTTGAAAAAACACGCTCGGTCGGATTTTTTGGACGGCTTTTTCGATAAGGCATATTACTGCGGCGATAAGACCTGCGGCGACTGCTTCACGGAATGAACCACCGAAAAATAATGCAAAGGTTGAGCCTACAACTGCGAAGCTTAAGATTATTGCGTAAAAGGGATAGGTTTTCCGCTTTTTTATCTGGGAAATATAGCCGTTTACGGTTGCAAAATCGGGTTTTTCACTGCAAATATAACGTGATAGATTATTAACGCGGTCAACACGATCGAGGTTATTTTTCCTTGACTGGGTATTCCGCAGGGAGGTTTGTGGATTGCCGTTTTTATCGGTCACGGTTATTATGAGGGTTGGCGGAATTGCGAAAACCTCGACCTGTTCGCCCTGTTTATATCCATAGGCTTCAGCAATTCGCAGGACGGTTTCCTCAACGCGGTAAATTTCCGCACCGTTTTCGAGTAGTAGCATACCGATCTGTGAGGTCATTGAGAGCAGTTCTTTTTCGTTCATTAGATAACAAAGCCTCCGTTCACTGAAATTACCTCGCCTGTTATGAATGACGCTTTTTCCGAGGCGAGAAAAAATGCGGTTTCTGCGATATCCTCGGGTGTTCCGATTCGTCCGAGGGGAGTTTCGTACTTAAGCTCGTTCATAATTTCCTCGGTAATATTTCCGTTCATTTCGGTTGAAATTACACCTGGTGCAATCGCATTTACGGTAATTCCTGACGGTCCGAGTTCCTTTGCCAAAGCTTTCGTCATTCCGATAACTGCGGCTTTTGCGGCTGAATAATGAACCTCGCAGGAAGCACCTGTTATGCCCCACATTGATGAAATATTGATTATTCTGCCGTGCTTTTCGTGTATCATATCGGGGAGTATAGCTTGAATGCAATTATAAACGCCCTTCACGTCAACGTCAAACATTCTATCCCATTTTTCCTCGGTAATATCGCAGAACATAATCTGCTCGGCGATGCCTGCGTTATTTATGAGGGTTGTTATGCCGCCGAAATGCTTATGTGCGAAGTCAACCATTTCATTGACGGCTTTTCTATTGGCGACATCTGCACAAAAGGGGAGGGCATTGCCGCCTGATGAACGTATTTTTTCGCAGAGAAGCTCTGCTTTTTCTTTGGATTTAGCATAATTAACGATAACGTTCGCACCATTTTGTGCAAAAAGCTCGGCACAAGCCTTGCCTATTCCTCTTGAAGCACCTGTTACAATGACTGTTTCTGACATATTTTTCCGTCCTTTCGATTTATATATACTATTATAGCAGAAAATCATACAATTAGCAAATAGAAGTTTGGTAGGGGACGGTTTTTATTCCGTGGAAATAGATAAATTAATACAAAATGCGTGAAAATATAAAAAAATAGTTAAATAATTGTTATGGTGTAGAAAAAAACTGCGTTGTTTGATATAATAAAATAAAAAACTTTGAGGAATTAAAAATGGAATATGATTTTACAAAATGTGAGCTTTGTCCGAGAAAATGCCATACTGACAGGACGGTTAGTGTTGGATTTTGCGGCGAATCGGACAAGCTTCGTGCAGCAAAGGCTTATTTACACAAGTGGGAAGAACCCTGCGTATCGGGGGAGAATGGTTCGGGAACGGTGTTTTTTTCAGGTTGCAGCTTGAAATGCGTATTTTGTCAGAATTATATGATTTCCTCGGATAATTGTGGTTTGGAGATAAGCGTTGAACGGTTAGGGGAGATTTTCCTTGAGCTTCAGGAGCAGGGGGCGGAAAATATCAATCTGGTTAGTCCGACGCATTTCGTTCCGCATATAATTTCGGCACTTGATATGGTCAAAAACAGGCTGAATGTGCCGATAGTTTACAACACTGGCGGATATGAGAGAGTTGAAACGCTGAAAATGCTTGATGGATATATTGATGTATATCTGCCCGATTTTAAGTATTATGATAATGAATTGGCGAAAAAATACTCGTTTGCGGCGGATTATTTTGAGGTTGTATGCGATGCGATCGATGAAATGCTTCGGCAGGTCGGAAAAATTCAGCTTGACGAAAATGGGATAATAAAAAAAGGTGTTATAATACGACATCTGACGCTTCCGAACCACCGCCATGATTCGATTGCGGTCATTGAGGAAATTGCACGCAGATGGGGGACAGAGGATATTTTATTAAGTCTTATGAGCCAATACACTCCGTTCTATCGCAGCAATGAATTTCCTGAAATTTCCAGACGAATAAGCACATTTGAATATAATTCGGTACTTAAAAGGGCGGCGGAGCTTGGATTTGACGGATTTATGCAGGAAAAATCCTCGGCAAAGGAAGAATACACGCCTGATTTCGATTTTTATGGCATAAAAAAGCGGCTGACAACCTGACAGCCGCTTGATTTATTCAATTGAGGCATTTGCCTTTTAAATGTTCTGGTGGAATCACTCCGTTCAATCAGATTTTATCTAACCTTTTAAGAACATTTTTCATATTGACCACTCTCTTTCACAAGAATTGAGCAGCTTAATTATCCATTGGACCTTTCCTCCTGAAATTTCTTATTGCTTTATCCTTTTTGGCAAGCCTCCACATTTGCGGACACTTCCTTTCTTTATGGAATCGGCATTTTAGAGATCAGTGCATTGGAACTCACTCCTATATTTCAGAATTTTTTGAAAGTCCTATATATTACCATTTTTGATCTCTTCATTTCTTTTAAGATTTTTTAAAACCCGTCCTTTCGGACTTCGCTTACACAACCTGTCGGACTCACTCCCTTACGGTATTGCTTAAAGATTCAAATCGTGGAAACGACGCTCAAAATTTTTCATAACTCATCGCTCCTTTAAATTTTTTATCCTATGCGTTCACTTATGTAACGCTAAGCTGAACAGTCGGGCGGTCTCACTCCAATCCTTTAAATTTCATTGAACCTGATAAGAATTTTCATTCGACACCACTTCTTTCAAAGTTATGCTGTGGGTTTAGAATTTACTGCATCGGAAATCAAACCTTTCTTATTTTTTGAAACTATGCGGTAAATTATTCCATTGGACTCACCTTTCACAATTATTGCCTTTTATGTAAAGCCTGAAGGCGTAAATACTTTTATGTTAGGAAAGCACCCCTCATTGGAGAAGCTACGGGCAATTTCATACTAATTTTAGATTTAATTTTGTGCGTATTAACTAACACCCTTGCCAAGTTGATTGAGATATGCGGCTTAGCTTTTGCTTTTAAGTGTTATTTCTGATACACTATCAATATGGAGTGAAGCTTAAAGCTTTGCATTTATACTCCGCTGTATGTTACTTAAAAGGTTATTCTGCTTGAGCCGCAAAGGATACTCCCTGTTGACTGCTCATCTACTAACTCCATTGGACTCAACCTACCTTTCCAAGCTTGATTTCACGTTCCGACGGTTTTTATAATCCTGTATGATTAAGGCTATATGTGATTTTTCAAATCCGTCTATGATTGCTTTAGGATTAAGTTCGGGTTATCTTTTTTGTAACCCTTTCTCTTTCCTTGAATATAATATAACATATTCTTTATTCAAAGTCAACAGTTTTTTGCAAAAATGTTAGATATATTTTGTGCTTAATTTTTATTTATTTTACATATTGACAATTTATTCTGAATGTAGTACAATAAGAATGTTGAGTGCGAATTCAAGCATAAGATATACCATATAAAGGAGGCAAAAATAATGGCTGAAGAATTTGAAATGGATTTCGGTACTGACATCTACACTCTTGTTGATGAAGATGGTGTGGAGCAGTCTTTTGAAAAAATTGATGAAATGGACGTTGGCGAGGATCATTATTACGCTCTCGTTCCTTATTATGAGGATCCGACCAAGGAGATCGAGGCTGATACGGAGCTTGTTGTTCTCAAATCTGATTATGATGAGAATAATGAGGAAATTCTTGTTACTATTGATAGTGATGAGGAGTATGAGAGAATCGGCAATATGTTCCTTGAAAGACTTGGAGATACTTACGAGTAAAATTTGCTATTGATTTTTTCTACATTGTATGATATAATAATAGCAGAAATACTGCTTTGACCGATAAAGTGTGTTTTTATAATCCAACACATTAAATTAGGGATTCAGACTCCGACAGGGGATTGCAGACCTCCCGCCACATTATATGTGTGGAGTTACGGACGCAGGGAGCGTGAAACTGTTGGGCTGTTGCCCACCTGCTTCGGTGCGGGTTTTATGCTGCACATGGCGGCAAGGCGGTTGATTTTAAAAGTTAAGTGCGTATCTTTTTAGGTACGCACTTTTTATTTCGCTGTTTTTGGGTGATATTTTGTACAAAAAGCTCAAAAAAGCCCTCCAAAGTGATAAAAAAGCGAGCATATC
>CAYOAV010000094.1:0-1193 GCA_964402055.1 uncultured Ruminococcus sp.
TATATACCGAGCAGGTTCAAAAAGATATTGAGGACGCTGTCGAGTATTGCACAGCTTATGCAAAAAAAGAAATAGAAAAGCATTCGCCGCAGTCGGGCGAGGAATCAAGCGGATCATATAAAAAGGGCTGGTATTATGATGTCCGTCACGGTGATGTGCGTGCATTCGGTATGGTAAAGCATAAGTCCCCAAAGCATAAAATTGTACATCTTCTTGAACTGGGGCATAGAGCGAGAAATTATAAGAAGAATAACAAAATGGTCGCTCCTGTTCCTCATGTGAACGATAATGAGGACTTAGCAAGAGGCAAGCTTGATGAAATGATAGATACGATTTTAAGCACAACGAAATAAGGTAGGTGGAAATATGTCAAGAAAATACGGATATGTCGCAACGATAGGAGCGGACACAAGCGGACTTGTTGCGGCTTTAAAGGAAGTTGAGAATACCAACAGAAGCCTTAATTCAAAAGCAAGTGCATTGAAAGAGGCTCTGCGGTTCGATCCTGAAAATATTGAGCTTTTACAACAGAATTTTGACTTGCTTTCAGAAAGAATAAGCAGTACAGAAAAAAAGCTCAAGGCTTTGAAAGAGGTTGAGCAACAGGTTGCGGCGGCAAGAGAAAAAGGCGATATGTCAGATACTCAATACGCACAGTATAATAATCAGATAAGTGCGGCATCGTCAAAGCTTCAGGTCTATCAGATTCAGCTTGCCACGGCTAAGAAAAAGCTTGACGAACAGAAAAAGGCACAGCAGGAGAATACCAAGGAATTACAAGCTTCAGAAAAGGCTGTTGGTACTCTTGGCAATTCAATTGACGAACTCGGAAATAAGATAGATAACGCAGTTCAGAAAACGATAGATTTCGGCGATGTTTTCAAGGCAAATATCCTTTCTGACGCTGTTATGTCGGGCGTTCGCAAGCTTAAGGATGAGTTTGTCAGCTTTGCAAAGGAGGGTATTAAACTTGCTTCCGACCTCTCGGAGGTTCAGAACGTTGTTGATACGACCTTCGGCTCGGACGCAGATATAATAAACAGCTGGGCAGCGTCCGCTAAAACCTCATTCGGTATGTCGGAGCTTGCCGCAAAGGAATACACGGGAACGCTTGGAGCAATGCTTAAATCACAGGGCATTACAAGTGACAGCGTTGTTCAGCTTTCTACCGATCTTGTCGGACTTGCGGGAGA
>CAYOAV010000094.1:1293-5707 GCA_964402055.1 uncultured Ruminococcus sp.
ATATGTCCGTCACAAATATGGAGGCTTACGCTCTTGCACAGGGCATTGAAACAGCCTGGAACAAGATGTCACAGCAGGAACAGACAATGCTTCGTTATAATTATCTGCTTGAACAGACTGCTGACGCACAGGGAGATTTTGCAAAGACCGCTGACAGCTACGCTAACCAACAGCGTATTATGCAGCTGACTATGGAAGAATTATCCGCGCAGCTTGGAGAGAAAATTCTTCCTATTGCTCTTGAATTAACAAATACTGTATCGGAAAAAGCGCCCGATATTATAAATATTATTTCAGGAATAACAGGAGTTTTGGCAAAGCTTGCGTCCGTGCTTATCGAACATAACGAGCTTGTAATATCGGCGGTTTCGGCTTATGGTGCGTTTAAGGGTGCGGTCGGTATTGCGTCAATCATTTCAAAGGTTGTCAATGCGTATAAAGCACTTACTACCGCTATAAAGGCAGGAACTATCGCACAGGAAATTTATAATGCGGTGGCAATGGGTAATCCATATATATTGCTTGCGGCAGGCATAGCGGCGGCAGCTGCTGCAATAGGTTCTTATGTCCTCCAGCTTGATAGTGCAATTGAAAAGCAAAAGGATATTGAAAAAGCCGCTAATAAAACTATGGCAAGCTCCGAAGCAGAGGCACGAACCGTTGAAGCCAAAGCCGAAAGATACAAAAGTCTTTATGAGGTATATAAAAAGACAGGCATTGCCACAAGTGAGATGACAGAGCTTGCAAAGGAGCTGCAGGAGCTTTCGCCCGATACTATAAGCCTTATTGATGAGGAAACAGGAGCTTACAAGGAGCTTTCCGACAGTATAGAGGATGTTATCAAAAATATACGTCTTAAAGGAATCGAAGAAGCAAAAAGCAACTCTCTTGAAAGCTATTACAATAACATCACGGAATATTATTCACAGCAGGCAGAAGCATATCAGGAATATTCAAAGGCTGTTTCACATATTTCCGATGAAACTATTGCGGAGCTTGAAAAGGGTGCTTCGGGTGCTTACGGCAGGCTTATTGAAGTTATCAACAGCGGTTCGGACGGTATTGCATTTGCTGAAGAAAATGGGCTTGACTATTCGGCTTTTGAAGCATACCAAAAGGCACAATACAACCTCCAGAACTCTTTGAATGATACAAACGAAAAGATAGCCGAACAAGAAAGGCTTATCGAAGAAACCTCCGCAAGCTATGACGCTCTTGCAAAATCAATGGGAGCAACTGACGAACCCGATCTCGGTTACTGGGGTGATTATTACAAAAAGCAAAGCTCTGAATCCGAAGCATATATGAAAAAATTATCCGAGGATAAGGAAAAACAGCTTGTACAGGAGGAAGAAGAGCTAAAGGCATATGACGAAAATTTGCAGGCAAAGGTTGATATGCTTGAAAAGAACCTTGCATTGCGTAAAATAAGCGAGGACGATTATTACAATCAGTTAAAGCAATATCTTGACGAAAATGTTAACACAGAATCGGAGCTTTATTATAAACAGCTGTCAAATTATGAAAAATATGCCGAAGATAAGCAGTCTGCGGCGGTGAAAGCGGCAGAGGAACAGCAAAAGGCTGAAAATGAAGCCGCTGAAAAGGCTGAAAACGACCGTATAAACGCAATTAAGAAGTATTGGGAAAAGATAACTCGACTTCACGACAGGGGCGAGATAAGCGATGAAGACGAATATAAGCTTAAAGCTAAGCTTGTAAAGGAATATTGCGATGAAAATGAGGACACCTGGAATGATTATTACGACTGGCTTTATGATTATACAAAAAATCAAGAAGAAAAAATCTCCGAGGAGCAGGTCAGCACTTGGAAAGAAAACTCCGAAAAGCTTGCTGATACTCTGTCCGATTCATACAAAGAGCTTGTTGACAAAAAGAAGAAGGTAAAGGATGATCTTCTTAACATAGATCTATCCGAAACGGTCACAAATTCAGACGGAAAAGAGGTTAATATCCTTACCGACCTTGACGCTGAAATAAAAAAGATGGATAAGTACAACAATTCTCTTGAAAGGCTTAAAAAATTAGGTGCTTCCGACAGCCTTATAGAGGAAATACAGGGTATGAACTATGAGGACGGTTCAAGGCAATCCTTTATTGATACTCTGCTTGGCTTATCATCTGACAAGCTGCAGCTTTATTTAAGCGACTGGGAGCGTTTGCAGGAAAAAGCCGAAGAAATATCACAAAATCAAATATCAGATGATTTAGATGAGCTTAACAGCGAAACGGCAGACGCTGTCAGTGATATATTCGGCGGTATGCCCGAATCGGCATATGAGGACGGAGCGGAAACCGCAAGGAGCTTTTTGCAGGGCATAATTGACAATATGGGTGATATTAATGACATAAATACAATATCGGCTATTTTAGGCACAAATACGCAGGAATCAGCAGCAGATAACGTTACAGGCAATACAGGCAAAAATAATCAATCTGAATACATAAGCGGCAAAACAGAGGTTGTTATCAACCTCAATGACAAGCAATATATAAAAACTTCGCTTGAAGAGCTTATAAGCTCGGGCAGATGTTCGGGCGGAAAGGCTTTTAATATATAAAGGAGGTCAAAAAATGTCAGAATATCAATTGAAAAAGGGCGAAAGCCTTAACGGCGGCTATTCTGTTGTTATCGGTGATTATACGCTTAATCTCATCGGCGGATATGAAGTGAACTGGACGAATGAATATGATACAGAAAACCAGTTTACGGATTATAAGGGCGATATGATACGGCTTTTAAGAGGTCGGAGGTTCAGCTTAAAAATATCCACAGGCCGATTATCGGCAGAGGATACAGCCGCCCTTGAAAAGGAGATAAAAAAGGAAAAAATATCTCTTGAATGCCCCGATTTTAAGGGAGAATGCTATTCCGAGAGCATTTCCGCAAGGCTTGAACAGGCTAATTTCTTAGGCAGCAGATATAAATCTGAAATCACCTTTACAGCCTGCGAGCTTGACAGAAGCGAAGTCGGAGACGGTCTTTAGCTACTTTATGATGATCGACGGTATCTTTTATTTTACCTTTGGCGAAATGCAATTGAAGCAGTCCGCTGACGGAATGGGTACATCAGGTGTATGTTCGGCTGAATTTACATTTTCAATTTCATATGAAGAATACGCAAAGCACCCACCAAAATCAGGTGCGGAGGTAGTTTTCAGTATATGTAATTCAGATGTATATTACGATTTCTTTGTATCACAGCGTACCAGAAGCGGCAGCAAGGTTACCTTCAAATGCTATGACAGAATGATAAAGCTTGGAATTTCAGCCGATGAGCTTGAAATCGAATATGATAATGTTGATAAAGATGATGCGGACAGCGGCGAAATACAGTCGCTTACGCTTGTAAAGCTTATTACAGAAAAAGCAGGCTTTTATGGCGTTACCGATAATATAGCAAATAATACTTCTATGAGCTATTTCCAATGGCTCAAAATAAAAAAGACCGATATTGAGGGACGTGACCTGCGGTCGGTGCTTGAAACAATTTCAACTGCCTGGTGCGGTTATTTTACATTAGCCGCAGATAATAAGCTTGATTTTTGTCAATTCGGCAATTATGCAATTGGTTATCATACAATTTGCCCTGTTGACGCTTTTTCGACAATTAATATCGGAACGGAAAAGGAACGTATAAAAAGCGTTGTCGTTTATTCAGGGTCAGATTATTATTACGCAGGCGAAAAGGACGGCGATGTTCTTGGAACGCTGAAAATACAGACAGAATTTGCTTCACAGGAATACGCCGAAGCTCTTCTTAATAGAGTGCAGGATTCTAAATACATTTCGTGGAGCTGTAAAAAAGCAATTGTAAGTAATGAAGCGTTTATGGAGGGCTATCTGCCGACAATAAGCACTACTATGAGCCGAATGAAGCTGCCTGACGGCGTTGACGGCTTTGATATATATGCTAATAATCTGACGTATACCTTCACTGACTGCGGCGTTTATGCGTCATTCGGGTGCAATGAAATAACCGAAGATGAATATGAGTATCTCGGATATTATTCAAGAATGCTCAATAAAAAAATCGGTTACGGCGATACCTTGGGTAATAACACAAGAATGACACGTTATCAGGGCTTGATACATCTCGGAGAAGCTAAAAAAGACGAAACCACAGGAGAGATAAAACAAAAACGTTACAGCTATTCAAGTGCGACCTCGGACGGAGTTGTTGAGTTCACAGGCTCCCTAAAATCCCAAACTCTCCCCGAGATACAAGTAAATTCCGATCAGAGCGGATTTACAATGCAGTTTGAAGACACAAAATATGATTATGAAGTCGTCATTGACGGCGATAATGTCACGCTGAAAGAAAAAAAGGAGGCTGAATAAAATGGATTTTGCAACAGGCTTTGCGGCAGGGTTGGTTTTTGGAAAGAAGAA
>CAYOAV010000095.1:0-5671 GCA_964402055.1 uncultured Ruminococcus sp.
AGTATATGCCCACTTTGCATTTTCAAAGCAGATAGGCTGAATGCCCTCTGTGATCTTATAAGGATCAAAGCCCTTTTCCTTGCAGATATCTGCACATTCTTCAATGGAGTTGATACCGTATTTATTGAGAACAGCAAGGATCTGCTTTTCTCTTCTCTCATATGATTCAAATAAAGCCATCGTTTTAATCCTCCTTATTCTTTTCTGGGGTCGATGATCTTAGCTGCGTCAGCAACTCTGCCGTACTGACCCTGAGCCTTTTCATAAGCAGTCTGAACATCGTCACCCTTCTTGATGAAGTCCATCATCTTACCGAAGTTAATGAACTTATAACCAATGATCTCATCATCAGCGTCAAGAGCGATGCCTGTAACGTAACCATCAGTCATTTCGAGGTAACGAGGGCCCTTCTTAAGAGTACCATACATTGTACCAACCTGTGAACGAAGTCCCTTACCGAGATCCTCAAGTCCTGCACCTACTGCAAGTCCGTCCTCGGAGAAAGCAGACTGTGAACGGCCGTAAACGATCTGAAGGAAAAGCTCTCTCATTGCGGTGTTGATAGCGTCGCAAACGAGGTCTGTATTAAGAGCTTCAAGAATAGTTCTGCCTGGGAGTATCTCTGCTGCCATAGCTGCGGAATGTGTCATACCAGAGCAGCCGATAGTTTCAACGAGAGCTTCCTGAATAACACCCTCCTTAATATTAAGGGAAAGCTTACAGGTACCCTGCTGAGGAGCACACCAACCGATACCGTGAGTAAAGCCAGAAATATCCTTGACATCCTTAGCCTTTACCCATTTTGCTTCTTCGGGGATAGGTGCACAGCCGTGTGCTACGCCCTGCTTGACGCTGCACATAGTTTCAACTTCATGAGTATAATTCATACTATGACTCCTTTCGTTATTAACGGCATATAAATGCCATCTGCATACTTTTTAATTATATAACATTTTTCGCCTGAAATCAAGAGTTTTTTCAAATTTTATTTTTAATTATCATCATCTTTACCAATTTTATCATCATTTTCCAAAGCGTTTCCCGAAAGGCAGGCTTTTTTGTAGCTTAAAGGACTAACTCCGACATATTTTTTAAATTTATTATGAAAATAATTGATATTAGTGTAACCAACTCTCTCCGCAACCTCATAAACCTTGTAATCATCCTCGGCAAGAAGACGTTTCGCCTCGGTTATTCTTATCTTATCAAGGTAATTATTGAAATTATCACCCATATATTGATGGAAAACCTTTCCAAGATATGCACTGTTGTAACCGAATATTCCAGCAAGCATTTCCAGTCGTAATTCCTGATTATAATTTGCATGAATGTACTGTACAACTCTCTCCATGGTGCTTTTTGTGGTCTTTCCGAAAATTCTATCGGAAAATTCAGTAAATTCCTTTTTCATCAGCTCAATTATTTCATGCAGACTTCCGAGCGAGCCTATCTGACTTACGATGTAATCATCCTTAAACTGCTCAGCCTTTTTTTCACCAACGCTTTTTATTATCATACCCTTAGTATTCATAACAACCGTTATGCAGATAACTCTGATTTTTTCGGGCGTAAGTCCGTTTCTGCAAAGTGAATCCTGAAAACGTGAAAAACAGCTCTCCAGCCTTTCGGTATCATTGATCTCAACAAAAGGAAAAATCTGCATAGCCGCCGTTTCAGGCGATATCACATCTTCATCGTTTTCATTACGGATATTTTTTGCAGAAATAACACCATAATGAAGATAAAGGAATCGGTTGCCGTAGATTTCCTTCGCACTGCGATATGAGGCAGAAATATCAACAGCATTTTTCACAGATTCACCAATGACCGCAAAAATCTTCCCATGATACTCAAGATTAAGTCCCGCAAGACGCTCATGTATTCTTTCATCAGGAATATCCATAAAAATAACCGCAAGCATTCCGTCAAGATCGATAGTAACAGCGTCAACATTATCCATTTCCGAAAGCCGCCTGCGTATTTTATCAAGGATAAGCTGACTTTCCTCGGGATATTTATTATCAGTCGAGCTTATGAGAGCAACATTGAACTTGCTTCCCACGCTGTATTCCTTTATAGCATTGTCAGCTTCATTACTGTCGCCTATGAGCAGAGCCTTTATAGCATTTTCGTTAAGAAATTCATTTCCCTTGCGAAGCCTGATAAGGCTTTCCCTTTCCGCTCTTATTTCCTGAGAAATCGATTTAAGGCACTCTATAAGCTCGTCCTCATCAACAGGCTTAAGAACAAATCTTTTTACACCAAGCGACATAGCCTCCTTGGCATAGGTAAAATCGGAATATCCCGAAAGAATAACCGCCTTGCCCTTAAATCCGTTTTTTATGGCATTATCAAGCATTTCCAAGCCTGTCATTCCAGGCATTTTAACATCAGCAATAACAATATCAGGGTTATTTATTAAAATCTTGTTAAGTCCATCATCGCCGTCCTCACCCTCATCTATAACAACCAAACCCAACTCGTCCCATGGTATCATCATTTTTACACCAAGACGAACATTAGGCTCATCGTCCACAAGCAGAACCTTCAGCAAAACATATGCCTCCCTTTACTCGGTTATACGATAATTATAACATATTTCACATTTTTTCGCAATACCCGATTTTATAATAAACTGCTAATTAGACTAAAATATCAATCAACAATTCTTAATAATGAGCCTTCATATTAATTACATTTTTTCTATTTCTTTAACATATGATACAAATTGTTCTAATGTCCATATTCTATCTTGTTTGTCCTTCGGATAAGATGATATATAAGGCTTTGGAACAACCAGTATTACTTTTTCAGCATACATTTCATCCATCTGAGCAGAAGAAATGCCTTGTTGTAGGGTGCATAAGTATTTATTTTTTCCTCTTAATCGGTCTGCTTCATTTATTACTTGCCGCCAGCGATCTTTACAAGTTGTTTTTGCAGCCAACGAAATTATTTTATCAGTAGGAAACTCTGGATTATGATAGGCAGCTTGTGATGGGAAAATGAAATCTGGTCTTTTATTTCCTTCAGTAACTGCTTGAGGAGTAAATCTAATGTCATTGCCTTCAAATAATGCGGATAAATGATGTTCAAGACTTTTCCCTGCACGACTTTTACGTCTGTTTAATACTACATTTGCAGTGGATATAAATTCTTCAACAGATGAAAAACCGTGAGCAATCATATCTCCATATCGAGCATACTCCAATGCTCTGAAAAGTCTATATTCCGTTTCCGTCCAATCAATGAGCTTTTTATCTGGATTTTTTACAATATATTCTTTATGATTATAAACTGTGTTTTGTATATCCCTTGCTGCTTTTGACATTTCTTCCGAAGAAGGAAAATCTATCGAAAGCCCTTTAATAAATTTATCAATCTCAGCATCTTCGTGAACTTCGGGAGAAATTGCTTTTGTATCGATCATTTTATTTGTATCAGCAGGACTTAATCCGAATGCTTCAAGAAATTGATTTATTTCATCTTCCGAATTAAGGACAAAACCATTATAGTTTTCTAGGTCGGATCGAGTAAACACAAACAATGCCCCTGTATATTCTGGTTGCAAGTAGGCAAATCCTTTTCCAAAATTCGTAATACGATATTCATTTCGTGTGCCTTGTCCATAATAGATAAATCTTGATTTAGTATTATATCCATCGTGCCATCGGATATTTACCCATTTGTCTTTATTCTCACCTTTATGTCCTGGTTCATCAAATAAAATCGGTATAGAAGGCTTGGATATGTATATTCCTGCTTGATGACCGCCTGTAAAGCCAGTATCGTTAGCCGTAAGAAACTTGCAAAAAGATTTTTCGGATGAAATAACAGATTGAATTGCGGTTGATGCAATATTTTCCATTAACCTACACCTCGCTCTCTCAGAGCTTTAGCGGAGTCAAGCTCATAAATTTTTTCTTTTATCAGCGATGCAACATCAGTAATTAAGGGCACTACGACCGAGTTACCAAATTGTCTGTATGCCTGTGTATCAGAAACAGGAATTTTAAACGAATCTGGAAAGCCTTGAAGTCTGGCACATTCTCTAGGAGTTAATTTGCGTGGATTTCGGTTATCCTGCTCTAGCAGTATTTCTGAACCATCCTTGTAATATCTTGCACTCAATGTTCGTGAAACTCCAAAAGGGGATGCTATACCATAACCGAAGCCATTTCCTGCTGCTTTATGTTTTGCGGCATAATTTTGTAAATAAACCCATAATTTATCCGATAAGGTGTATTTGCTTTCAACTTTAGGTTCTAAAATATCTTTCATTATAGGTTTAGGTTCAACAGGATTTATATTGAACTCAAATGAATAGTCGTTTCCATATCTATTCATATCGAAACCAACAATAATAATACGTTCTCTGTGCTGCGGTACATAATTTTGCCCATCTATTACACTATAAAAAACGTTGTAATTTAATTCTTTTAAGGATTCAAGTATGATCTTAAATGTGCGTCCTTTATCGTGACTGCAAAGATTTTTGACATTTTCAAGCATAAATGCCTTTGGTCTTTTGGCTTTGAGGATTCGGCAAACATCAAAGAATAAAGTACCTTGCGTTTTATCTTCAAAACCAGTTGCCCTTCCAAGACTATTCTTTTTTGATACCCCAGCAATGGAGAACGGCTGACAAGGAAAACCTGCTACCAATATGTCGTGGTCGGGAATTGTTGAAGCATCAACTTTGGTTATGTCACCTTCTGGTTGTTCACCAAAGTTCGCAAAATATGTTTGCTGACAGTATTTGTTCCATTCATTTGAATAGACACATTGACCGCCATTTTGCTCAAAGGCAATACGCATTCCGCCTATTCCTGCAAAAAGGTCAATAAAAGTAAAGTCGGCATTTTTCTTCAATAGCCTGTTTTGCTTATCTAACATTTGAGTTACTGCGAGAGATACGCAGTCTTGAATTGATTGTCCAGTAGAAGAAGTGTATGTTGATAGGGCATCATATATATAATCATCAACACGCAAATGTATTTGTTTTGACATAATATCACCTCGGCGGGAAAAATCATATACCATTCCTAATCCATTATATCATATACATTTTTTAAAGTCAATAAGCAAACATCTAAGGTTCACTGTATTTCATCAAGTGAATTATTATTTGAATAATTATTAACAAATTGTTTGTAGGAGACGAGGTTTCCATCCCATCATAACCAACACTGTTCAAAAAAAGGATGACCGACCCGTCCTCCACTTTGTGCAATAAATTCTTCGCAGTTTTTTCGTTATTTGTTCACTTATTGAAACGCCGTGGATATTTTTCAATTCACTTTTCACAATGTTTTTATAAACCTCGCTATGCTCCGTAGCGGCTGGTTTTATAAACGGTCTTTCAGGCATTTTCTTTGTGCCATATTCAACATAAATGCCATAATCAACGTTAGTGCCTACCGTGACAGCTTTTTCGCTCTCATTGACCTTGAATGCGATACTATCTCGCAAATTACCTGTCTTAACAGCTTCTTGCTTTGTCAAGGCTTCCTTTGCATAACGTTCGGCTTGTAAGCCTATGCGTGTCAAGGCTCTTTCACACGCTTGGTTTAAAGCTTCTTCAATCAAATCGCTGTTGTCTGTTGTTTCAACACTCATTTAACACTCACACTCACTTTCATAACACTCATTTAACACTCGTAATGCTCAT
>CAYOAV010000096.1:0-5515 GCA_964402055.1 uncultured Ruminococcus sp.
CTGTATTGTTGTTATTGGAATTACTGATACTTACCCAATTTGTACCGTCAAAAATTTTCAAAACAAGTGCAGTAGAGTTTGTATTATCAATCCAAATCTGCGAATCATAGGTAGGACTTACAGTACCAATGTGCAAAAAGCTTATATATTGTCCGTTGTCAGCCAAAAATCCTTCACCTATACCGTTTGATACAATTTTATCAAGTATAGCTTTGTTTTTATGTGTGTGACTGTCAGTAACGGCTTTGTTCAGGTTAGCTATTGTTGTAGTCAAGCCTGTAAGCTTATCTGCTTGCTTTACTATACCGTCAGCAGAGCCTTTATAAGCTGTCTTATCAAGAACATCTGCCAATCGAGCAATTGCTGCATCAATTTTAGCCTTTGGAAGTGTTCCTGTCGTTTCGGTACTTAAATCAATAGGATTAGTATTAAAATCACGCACCGTAATAGAGGTTTCCGCTATAGGAACAAAATCAACGCCATTATAAATAAATGTCATTGTCTTATCCGCATTAGAAGCAGAGGACTGTACAATATATGTATCACCCGATTTTACATCTACAATTGCAGAAAGAGCGGTATCATCAGCAACAATGCCCTTGAATGTCATAGGATTGCTGACAGAATTAAGATAAAGCATTATATCCTTATCAAGGTTCTTTACGAAATTCAACGTTGCAACAGTTGTTTCCAGTCCGTCAAGAGTAACAGCCTTTATCACTCTGTTTTCTGTATCTATTTCAATTGTGGAATTATCAATCAATTCATTAAGATATTTTGCCACTTCGCTGTCTTTATCAAGCTTAACCTTTTCATCTGAAGAAGTACCACCTGTGCTTAATTCTCGCCATTTTCCGAGTGTAACGTCGACCTCATTGGCAGAGTTAAAGGTGTAGTATTTTCCAGTTTCCTTTACATAACTGATATGTCCCTCATCAAGAGAGGTTTCTGCAAAAGCGGTCATTTCAACTATTGTTGAAAACTGATTTCTTACATCTAAAGGCTTTTTTCCATTATATGAAAAGTTATCTCCGATTTTCAGAGCCAAAATATTTCACTCCTTTATAAAATTATTAAAATAATTAAATTATTCAAATTTCTGTCTGAATCCATCAACAGAAGTAGCGTCAATCATCGTGTAAACATAATAATTTACGCTGTCAATAGCTATAACATCACAGGTGTAGCTATCTGTATATCCGAAGCCGTTATCATCTGTAATATTACTTAATAAACCAAAAGCTTGTGGATAAGCATAAACAATTTTTGAATTTACACAACTAATACCACCATAATTTAACGCTTTTGTTGTTTTAACCGCACTATTTTGCAATGCCTTAATTACAGTTTCGTCAACCGATATACCATCATCAATATATCCATAATATGACTTGTTTACAAATGAGATGTTTTTACTTGCAGAAACAGTATTTGTTTCGTCTGAAACATTAACTTTGAGAGTAGTATTCGCAGAGATATTGCAAGCGTATGTATATGTAAAAGTGCCTCCATTTGCCACGTTATTTGTAATTGTAGTCACAAGAGTAGAACCGTCATAAATTTCAATAGATTTAATATCCTTACTCTTTTTCGTTGCACTTATAGTAAAATTGATAGATGAAATAATATTTCCATTTTCGTATACTGTTGTGTTAGGGGAGATACTAAAAGAAACAACAGGCTTTTGGTATGGATATAGCATTGCTTCAATGACTTCATTAGTAGTCTTATCGTATATAGAAGAACCAGCCGACAAACCGCCTACTGTAACAGAAGTTAAGTCCTTGCGTGTGAATTTTTCACTTGTGCCACCTGTGTTACTATCTTCATTATCATCATAAACATACCAAGTACGGCTTTTCTTTTCCGTTTCTGAAAGCTTTTTATATTCTTCAAGAGATATTTCTTTACCTGTGTCAGGAAATTTTCCTGCATTGATTTTAGTATTATCTTCAAGTGTGCAAATCAACTCATTATTGGTATTTATTTCAATACTTTTTACTCCGATACCATTCTTACCGTCTTTTCCGTCTAAACCGTCCTTACCGTCAGCAGGAGTAGGGAATGTCATTGTTTGTGTACTGCCGTCATTCATTGTAAAAGTGATAGTAGTTCCCTGGACAACAGCAGACTTGATACCAGATACTAAACCTTTTATTTTCTTATTCAAGAGAGCATAGGTTACAACGTCCATAAAGCTTCACCGCCTTTCTTTATCATATCTCAATCCAACCTGTTTCTCCGAGCATATAAACAGAAATTCCGCTGTTATCTATAACCTGACAAATTGAGCCTATACAAGGCTTGCTTGAAAAATTTACATCATCTGCAAATTTACCTGTCGCTTTTTGAGTAGTTGTTGGCAACAAAGCAACATCTGCTTTATCAGTCAGAATATATTCCGAAACAGGTGTGTTATAATCATTGCCATATTTGGATTTTATACCAGACATATAATCAAATCCTTTCTTTTGAAATAAAGCCGTCACATTTCTTTTGCAACGGCTTTATTTGATATTAGTGTTACTTAAAAATAGTAGGGAAACAAGCACCAAGTACGAATGCGATTATTCCTGTAGCAACAGCAGTAAAAATAAGCTTGCTAAAGCTTGTAAAAATTCCTGCCTTTGCTTTGTCAGGAGCGTTTTTCAAATCAGCAATATCTGATTTCATTTCCCCTTGTTCAACTCTGACCTCTTGAATATCTGTCTTGACTGTCAATATTCCCTCAGAAAGAGTGCGTATATTAGCGTTTATTTCATATAAAGCATTGTTCTTTTCCTTCAAATCTCTAATGTCAGCTTCAGCTTCATCAAGCCTGTGTGAGTTGCTCTTGCTACGCTCATCAATCTGTGTAATAGTAGTCAAATGATTTTCGTTAAATTCCATATTTACACCTCTTTAAGGCTTTCAATATCAACGTTTTCAACATTCATTTTCAGTTCTAATACAGCCTGTTCAAGATAAACCTCTATTTCATGAATATCAATACTCATTCCTAAGCTTTGTAGCTTGTCCTGTACATACTCAATAACAAACTTCTTTTTCGATGAGCCACTTTTCTCTGACTGTGCATAAATCTGTTCTGCCGCTTTTACCGCTGAATCAATTATAATCTTTGCAATACCAATTTGCGAAGCAGAGAGCCTTGTATCAAGCCAAGCTTTTAATTTTGGTATTACGATGATAGATAGAATTGAAATAATAAGAGAAATAAGGCATTCTAAAACAGGTGTAAAATCAATAGTATTTGTCATAATAAAAATCCTTTCCTTTTTTTACTTTATTTTTGTAACATATTTGTCACTGACATTTATCCAAGCACTTCTTGTTTTCTGATAAGCTTTGAGTAAACCCCATACAGCAACAGAACCGTCATTATTCTTTATCTTCTTTTCTTCAACAATAGTATAAACTTCACCCTTTTTTATAGTCAAAAGAATAGGGTTGTTTAAGCCGGCACCCTTACGGACATTCAGGTAATTATCCTTTACTTTAATTTTGTAGGGGAGAGAAATTAAAGTATTTGTAGTAGTTGAAGTGTTTGTTTTCTTACTTTTTGCACCGCTATAATACTTTACAACCAACTCTAAAAAGCTATCCCATTGCGGAATAATGTATAATGGACAGGTCTTATAACTGTGCTTTGTGGTACAAATTTTGTTCTTATCTCCACATTTTGAGGTACTGTCATTATCTCTAATATGAAGCCAATAGGTATGTGTATAAATATCATCTACTGTCAAACCATATTTCTTGCAGAGATAAGCCGTGAGCCTTGCACAATTATCCATTGATTTAAGGCTGTCAGTATCATAAGAATTTTTCATAATACATTCAATAGAAATAGTAGCAGAATTACCGTTACCATTTTCGTCAGCCGAATGCCAACCCTGCCAATCATCGGGTAAATTCTGCCAAGCACATTTGTTGTCTACATAATAATGAACTCTGACAGTACCAAGATTTCCATTTATACAAGCCCTTGTATACTGCTCCGCAGGTGTAGTAGCGGAATTAACGTTTATCCAATCTGTATTATGTATAGTAATTCCTAACAGCTTCTTTGTCCTTTTTACAGGCATAGATATTTTGTTTGTGTTATGATTGATAATATTATATTGTTTGATTGGCACATCAAACCAAACCTCTGTATTATCAGGTGTAAGATATGTTGCTATAATTATCACCGTTCCTTTCAATAATTATCGTAATCGTCTGAAATTTGTAAATAGCCTAATAAATGAAAAGTATTATACTTTAAATATATTCCATTGTTTTTGTCATTTTCATCATCAATTCTTGTACAAAATTCATAAGAAGATATTTGCTTATCTCCGTTATAATACTTTGGAAAAGAAGAAATAGAAGTTACAGAATTTCTGTATTTGAAAATATCTAAAGCTTCAATTTCAAATGGGAATTTCAACGCAGATGGACTATATATTAATTCATATTCGGAAGTTTGCTCATAATAATCATCAGAATATATATATAATTACTTTCGGCATATTCAATGGCTTTATCTTTTTGATAAAAACTTTTATATTCATTTTTAGTAAGAATTTCCCCATTATTTTTATCTTTTCGTGTTGTTGTTATTTTTACTATCCACAAGCCATTGAAAAAGTGGATATTATCTAAAGTCCCCGAGTCGTTATATATTTTTAGTAAATTATCATAATTAGTTAAAAACTCGTAAAATGATGGTAACTCATACGAACTTAAATCCTGATAAGACTGTGTAGAATATAACAATTGTTCTCTAAGAATTTTACCCAAAGAATCATATATAGCTCCTACCATACTATTGTTTACATTCGGTACAATGTTCTCATACTGTTGTTCGGTATAATCTACAAGTTCCTTATGAGTGCCTGGTCTTATACAGCAGTAATTTATTTCTATTGGGGAACAGGAAAAACTTTTTTTAGAGAGTGTATCTGGGTATATTAATCTTAATTTTGAATTTGTTTGAGTATGTAACGAAGCACCAGCCCATTCAATATGACCAGGGAGAAGATTATTATGTGAGTACCCTCGAATCATTTTAGTTGCGGCATATCTTGTAAAAGAAACAGAAGCATATAAAGTATCTGATGTTTCTAAATTATTAGTATTATTATAGACCAATGCGTAAATATAAGAGTATAATTTATATGAAATAGACATTTTTATAATATCCTGAATCGGCATTGTAACAAATCCTGCAAGAGAGTAACATTCAATGCCTTCTGATAATTCAGCAAAACAACAAAATCCAGAATTATTATTATTCATTGAAGCAATTAACGAATTATCTGCATTATAAAAACGAATTTCTTTTGCCCCGTATGATTGACAATTAATTTCCGATTCACCTCGTATTGAATTTTGTCCTACTTTATCAAATGATGACTTATATAATGTATAATCGCTAAACGTTGTATGTTGTGCGTTTTCTAACAATAAAATTTCAGTTCTAAGGCAACACCTCACAATGCCGCCAATAAATTTCCCCAAATCAAATTAACCA
>CAYOAV010000097.1:0-5505 GCA_964402055.1 uncultured Ruminococcus sp.
GCTATATTTTCATCAATTACAACTTCAAGACTGTTAAGATAATTGTCATAACAATATTCTTTATATATTTCATCAATATCAGCACCGACATAGCTTCTCATAAACGAATATCCATACCAGTTATGTTCAATTTTATCAATATCATATTCCAAGCTTCCGTCAGAGTGCTTAACAATGTTTTTCAGATAAACACACATCCAAAGGTCATCGCTTTCTCCAATAAATCCAGGTTCACGACCATCCGTTGCACTATCGGTGACTTTTTCAACTTTATAGTTGAGCTTGTAGAAAATTGTATATTCATTTTGATTGATTCCGCTGAAAAGAACTCTTCTGTAAGGTGTTATTGTGATGTCCGAAACCTTATAGTTTTCGCCGAAAGAACCATTTGCAAAAAATCCTTTTGAGCTTGTTTCAGCCCCAATGCCGTAGTTTTCTGAGTTTTTTTCTACTTCTTCAACATAGCTGTACATAGCCTTATCAATTTCCGATAAGTCTGTGTTTTCACGAAGATATTCATCAAGTCCGTTTACTGTAAATATTGGTTCAGAGTTTTCTACTATATAATTGTTATCCCTGAAAAGTGCTTCATTGTATATGATTTGCGGTGTTATTTCATCACCGTTTGCAAAACTGCCGTTGGGCCATATTTCATAAGTTACATTATCCCTGATAAAATCATCATTACCAATATATTTAACGGTTGCAGTAGCTTCTCCCGAAAAGCCCTCATATGTTACTTCAAGGTCTTTCATCAGATCAACTATTTTAGCGTCCTCCAAGCCTTCTACCGAATAGGTAAATTCCATATCAGTAAACTTTATTTTTATTGATGAAAGAGCTTTTTCGTCACATTTTACGGTTATCTTAACTTTATCCCCATTTGATAGATTCTGATTTGGTTCTGCTTCATATTCCATAGTTGAAAGAAGAAGCTCATATTGAAATTTTTCCATTTCAGTAGCGTCCTTAGGCAGAGCGTTCTGAAGGATTTCGTTTTTCAATTCGTTATTTATGCTCATACCAAATTTTCCGCTTCCATTAAATCCTGAAACATAAGGTTCATAGTATTCGCTTGCAGAATAGGTTTTTTCTCCGCAAGCAGTCATCAGAAGCAAACAGCATACGGCTGTTAGGAAACATAAGATTTTAAATTTTTTCATTTGATTATCCTCCCAATTAATCTTATTTGAATTAAATTATAGCTCGATATTGTATAAATGTCAATAGTTGTTTTTTTCTTTATTATGTGAAAAATACAACTGCAAAGCCTTGTCAATTATGTCAGCGGCTTCATCAGGTTTGGTGTCTTCATCAAAATATTTACGGAATGTATCAGACGGTATAGATAACTTAATGGGTTTTGTATTCATTCTGTCAATGCTTTTTTGCACCTTTTTTTGATTTTCTGCATTCAATATGTTTTCAGCTTCTTCTGATGAGCCGTTAAATCCTTCAAAGATGTTACGCAACCAAATAGCTGTGTTCGTTGTGATATTTACGGTATCACAGCATATATTATCAACAATTACGCTTGTATGATATGTGCCAAATATAACATTCAATGCTGTTGAAGAAATATATGATAACTCTACCGCCGCTCTTATAGATAAATCTTTCCTATCTACAGCAACGGTGTATTCATTGCAATTTTCAAGCAAAGTATTAATTCTTATAAGCCGAGCTACAGAATTACGGCTTAACCCATATTCTTCACCTGCAAGAGCAAGCTTGCTTCTGTCAATAGCTTCATCAGGTACTGTTAATTCGTGCAGTTCCCACTCAATTTCAGCTCTTTTGATAGGATCAAACATCTGCGAGTGCCGCATTGCTATAACAGAAGCTTGTTCCGAAATAGACAAGTCGTTAAAACCACGTTGGATGAGGTTGGTTTCGATAACATACATCTCTGCTTCACTGTCAGTCAAGCTTTCCTTTATCACACCTGGAATTGTTGTAAGTCCTGCTTTCTTTGCGGCATTGCATCTATTATGTCCTGCAAGTATTTCATACTTACCGATTATATTAGGAGCAGGACGGACAATAATCGGGGTAAGCACACCGTTTTCTTTAATGCTGTTTACCATATCCTCAAGCCTTTCGCCGCTATAAAGCTTAAACTTATGATTATGATAGGGGACAAGTAAATCTATGTTTATTTGTTTTAGCTGATCCTGCTGTGTCATAAAAGCATTGATATTAAATGATGCCATTTGTTTTACCTCCATTTAATTCCCCAATGGGGAATTAATATTCACCGTATTTTGTAAGGATTTCATCTGCTAATGCTTTATATTCTTCTCCGAGTTTAGAATTATTCAAACATAAACTTTTGCATTTCTGTGCTGAATATGCGGCTTCAACAGAACGACTTATGCGTGAACACATCAAATTGCTAATATACTTTTCTGTCAAAGCGTTTATTGTATCTCTCGTCATAACCGTATTATCGAGCATTGTAGGCAATATACCTGTTATTTCAAGCTTTGGATTAACGGTTTCCTTGATTTGATTGATAACGTCAGTTAATCCTTGTAATCCATTTAAGGCAAATTTCTGTGTTTGTACAGGAATTATAACACCATCTGCGGCTGTAAGTGCATTCATCAGCAATATTCCAAGAGAGGGCAGACAATCAATCAGTATATAATCATATTCAGAAAAACAATCTGCGGATAAAACCCGTTTCAGAACGCTTTCCCTTGCAAGAGCCTGTGATAGATAAAAATCTGCCGATGAGAGGTTTATATCAGAGGGAACGTAATCAACGTTATTTTTATCACTGTGAAGAATACTTTTTGCAGAGAATGTGCCGCCCTGAACGGTAGCTATCATCATATCATTTATGTTTGGATTTTCGCTTTCTTCATATCCAAGATAAACAGACATATTAGCTTGGGGATCGAGGTCAATAAGGCATACTCTTTTTCCTTTAAGTGCAAGAGCTGTGCCAAGATTTACTGTTGTTGTCGTTTTGCCTACACCGCCTTTTTGATTGGCAATTGCAATTATTTTCTTACTCATCGTCATTATCCTCCTCATCTTCATCAGTGCTTTCGGGAATATTGGCTATCCAAATTCTATACGCAGTGTCTTCAGCTTCAAGCACAGTCATATTCATAAGCCTCATTGCCTCGATTGGGTTTATCTTTTCAGCGTGCAGGTATTCGTCAGAACTGCGAAAAAGGTCAACTCTTTCATCAATATATTTTTCAGCCATATCCTGTACAGATGCAAGATGTTCTTCAAGAGTTCCATTTTCAAGCATTGCTCTGAAAAGTGCAGGAGCGTGGTTTTCAAGCACCTCTTTGCGTTGTTCGGCATACTTGCCAATAAATGTGTTTGTCATAATTTATTCCTCCAATTTATTCCCCAATGGGGATTTGCTTTAAAAAATATCAATATCAGCACTCACATCAAGCAGTTTTTCCTTTAATGCGATAATACCACTTGAAATAAAGGTCAATATTATCGGAACTAATACAGCCGCTGCACCCATTAACATAACAACGCCAGCTGTTTTCTTATCTTCTAAAAAAATCAACATAATAATTCCACATAGCATTGAAGCTCCACCTGCAAAAAAGCCGATTCTTTGTACAATGGTTGAAATAATCAACAAAATAAAGCTAGCCGCACCAATTACAGCCGCTAAAAGATACAGGAGAGCTTTGCCAATGAGCCTTAAGGGAATAAGCATTAAATTTACCATTTCATTCAGCCTTTCATTAATCCCCACTGGGGAATTTCTTACTGTAATTATATTATATTACTGTTGACAGTAAAATGCAATAGTTAAACTTAACAAACTTTTTCAAAAAATTTGTGAACAATTTTACTGTTGACAGTATGCAAGATGTGATATAATAATATTAAAGGCTAAAAACTGAAAATTGAGGTGATATTTATGCCCATAAAGCCATTAAGCGAAAAATCCAAACAAAGCATAAGAGCCTGGGATAGGGAAAATATGCGTACACTTTCCTGCCGTGTTCGTACCGATGAAGCGGAAATTTTCAAGCAATACTGTGCCGCTCACGAAACTACCGCAGGGGAATTACTGAAAAAATATGTTGTCAAATGTATTTATGACTACGGTGAGGAGCTTCGTCAAGCTGAAGAATTTAATAAAAATCATCAAGAGAATACTCCCAAAGCCAATTGATCAGAGTTGTTTTCATATACGCACAAATATTTTTGATTTTTGGGTTTTCAGAACGTACCTGTTGCCATTTATCGTAAAATTTAATCAAACAACAAGAGAGTTCAGCTTTTTTTATCAGCTCATTTATCCTGTCAATGACTTTTGCTCCTGAAACATATCCGTTGTTTATTGCAATTCTTTCAGAACAGGCGGCTTGTGAAAGCGTGTCGATTGTTGCTGAGAAAAATTCAGAGAATTCCTTGGAAGTTTCATCAGAATAAAAGCTGTAAGCTGATAAAAAGCGTAATGCTAACCTCATATCGTCCTCGCTAAAGGCAAAATAAGGCAGAGAACACCCTCGCATTTGACGATTAGTTTCGTTTAGATCACAAAAATCATCTTCATTACGGAAGCTGAGTTTGTTTTCATAACCAATTAATTCCATTATTTCTGAAAAACTTTTCTTTTCAGCTGTCGGATAGATAGATTGACTTCCTTTAAGATTATTTCCTTTAAGATTAATGTAAGTTTGTCCGTTTGGGACAATCTTGTTTGTCCTTTCGGGACAATCTTGTTTGTCCGTTTGGGACGATCTTGTTTGTCCATTTGGGACAAACTTGTTTGCACCATCGGACAAACTGGAATTCTGCGTTGTTTCTGCCTCCTCTGTATCATTTTTCTGACGAAGAGAGCAACAGATCTCTTGTCCTTTTTCCAATAGTTCTTCAAGCTTACTTGTATCGGAAATCAATCGAAAGTATCGTCTTGCAGGCATACCCATAAGCTTTGTTTCGGTCAATCCCAGTTCGGAAAGCTTTTTTATCGCAGATGTTTGAATTTTTCTGCCGTAAGTAGTGCTTTCCTGTAAGTCTTCAATTGTAGAATAAAACCAACCGTCAAATGTTTTATTGTTATCTCTGTAATATGTATATTTAGAGATAAGAGCCGAGTAAATTATTGTTTCAGCCATACCTATTGAGTGTGCAAGGTATCGGTTTACTGACATTGTATTATCAGGGTTGATGAGCTGGAGTAACGATGAGAACTTATCCATTTTTTCACTTCCTTAATATTCTGTTCGATTATGCAACCATTCTTCAAAAGCTTCTTTGGGTATACCTATACGCTTTCCTATCTTTATTCGTGGGAAGCCGTCAGATTTAACAAGCTTATATGCCTTTGTCCTGCTTATGCCCATAATTTGCTGTATCAATTCAACGTCCAAGATAACGGGCATATCATTGAGTGAAGTAATATTTTTATTCATCATAATATTTTGTTCCTTTCTGTTTTCCATAGGAAATAACATTTTTTGACATTGACATTTTAGCCAAAATACCATATAATATAAATAGCTAAAA
>CAYOAV010000098.1:0-5496 GCA_964402055.1 uncultured Ruminococcus sp.
CTGCACAAAGCCGCAGATCGCAGTGGCACATTCTCTCGGACTCAATAAGGTTGGCGCTGAAAGAGTTCAGCCCGATAACGACGCTACTAAGGGCAAGATCGCTAAGATCTCTCACCTTGTAGAAGTTACCGAAGCATAATTGCAGGGAGGTGCGATATAATGTATATTCATGAATTATCACCTGCTGAAGGTTCTAAGAAGGACGTTAAGAGAGTCGGCAGAGGTCACGGTTCAGGCTGGGGCAAAACCTCCGGTAAGGGACACAAGGGTCAGAACGCTCGTTCAGGCGGCGGTGTAAGACCTGGCTTTGAAGGCGGTCAGATGCCTCTTGCAAGAAGAATCCCTAAGAGAGGCTTCAACAACATTTTCGCTGCAAAGATGGCTGCTGTAAATGTTTCTTCTCTTGAAATGTTCAAGGAAGGCACAGAGGTTAACGCAGAGCTTCTTCTCGCTGCAGGTCTTGTTAAGAACATTGACAATGGTGTTAAGATCCTCGGCAATGGTGAGATCACCAAGAATTTAACTGTAAAGGCTGACGCATTCTCTGCTTCGGCTAAAGAAAAAATTGAAAAGGCAGGCGGAAAGGCTGAGGTGATGTAATGTGTTTACAACCTTCAGAAACGCTTGGAAGGTTCCGGAGTTAAGGAAAAAAATTCTTTACACATTATTAATCATTTTCATTTTCCGTTTGGGTTGTCATATCCCTGTTCCTTTTCTTGACGCATCAGTTATGGCGTCCACTATATCAGACAGCGGAAGCTTTTTGAGCTATATGGATATCCTTTCGGGTGGTGCGTTATCAAAGGGTACTTTGTTCGCTCTTTCTATTCAGCCGTATATCAACTCTTCGATCATTGTTCAGCTGTTGACATACGCTCTCCCTCCTCTTGAAAATCTTCAGAAGGAAGGTGAGGAAGGCAGAAAGAAGCTCAACACTATCACGATGTTTGTTTCACTCGCAATTGCTCTTGTAATGTCGTATGCGTATTATCTTACACAGCGTAACAGCGGTGCGGTGAGATTTACGACTGGTGCTTCTGGTGTTTTTGCGGCTATTGTTATTATTGCTGCGTTTACTGCTGGTGCAGGAGTTGTTGTATGGCTCGGTAACTGTATCAACGATAAGGGTCTTGGTAATGGTATTTCTATGATCCTTTTCGCAGGTATCGTTTCAAGAGGTCCTTCAAGTGTGCTTTCAATGTTCACACTTGCTAAGAGTGACGCTAAATATTATCTGATTGTTCCCGTTGTTCTTATCGTATTCGTTCTTATGATCGCTTTTATCGTATTTATGAATGAATCGGAGAGAAGAATTCCTATTCAGTACGCTAAGCGTGTTGTCGGAAGAAAACAGTACGGCGGTCAGAATACTCATATTCCAATAAAAATTGCAATGAGCGGCGTTATGCCTATCATCTTTGCAATGGCTATTATGTCGCTTCCTGCTACAATTGAGATGTTCATTCCTGTTAAGGCTGACCCTGTTACATTCTGGCAGAGGTTCTATGCAGGCTTTGTTCATTTCTTTAGCTACCGTAGCGGCTGGTATGCTGTGATCTACTTCATTCTTATTATTGCATTCAATTACTTCTATGTTGCTATGCAGTATAACCCTGTTGAGATCGCAAACAACCTTCGCCAGAGCAACGGCGGTATCCCAGGTATCAGACCTGGTAAGCCTACAAGCGACTATATTCAGAAGGTTCTTTCAAAAATCACTTTGGTTGGTGCATTCTTCCTCGGTGTAATTGCTATTTTCCCAATTCTTACGAATCTTGCAATGCCCGATCTTAATATCGCTATGGGCGGTACTTCAATTCTCATCGTGGTAAGCGTTGTTCTTGAAACATCGAGAACTCTTGAATCACAGATGATGATGCGTCACCACAAGGGATTCCTCGAATAATCGTCACACAGTCATCGTCAGGAGGATTTGTTATGAATTTGATTTTACTTGGCGCTCCAGGTGCAGGAAAAGGCACACAGGCAGAGGTTATCAGCGCAAAGCTCGGTATTCCTCAGATCTCTACCGGAAATATTCTGCGTGAGGCAGTTAAAAACGGTACTGAATGCGGACTTAAGGCTAAAAGCTATATGGAAAGCGGCGCTTTGGTTCCCGACGAGGTTGTAATCGGTATTCTTAAGGACAGAATTGCCGAGGACGATTGTAAGAACGGTTTTATCCTTGACGGTTTCCCCAGAACTGTTCCTCAGGCAGAAGCTCTTGAGGCTATGGGTGTAAATATTGACAAGGTTCTTTCGATCGATGTTCCTGACGCTGATATTCAGGCTCGTATTTCGGGCAGAAGAGTATGCGAAAAGTGCGGTGCTTCTTACCACGTTGACTTCAAGCCAACCAAGGTTGAGGGCATTTGCGATAAGTGCGGCGGAAACGCTGTACAGCGTAAGGACGATGCTCCTGAAACCGTTATTGAAAGACTTAAAACTTACCATGTTCAGACTGCTCCCCTTGCTGATTTTTATGACGCAAAGGGCAAGCTCACAAGAGTTAAGGGTCTGGACGGTGTAGAGGCAACCTCAAAGGTTGTTCTTGAAGCACTCAATGCGTAAAGGCTGAAAAAATGATTAATGTTAAATCTAAGTCCGAACTGGAGAAGATGCGTAAGGCGGGAATTATTACCGCAAACGCTCTTCACTACGGAGGACAATCAATAAAAGTCGGTATGTCTACCTATGAGCTTGACAAGCTTATCCATGATTACATCGTTAAAAACGGTGCAAAGCCTTCCAGCCTTGGTTACGGTGGTTTCCCAGGTTCGGCTTGTATCTCTATAAATAATGAGGTAATCCATGGTATTCCATCAAAGAAGAAATTCATTCGTGATGGTGATATTGTCAGCATTGACGTTACCGCACTTTATGATGGTTACAACGGGGATACGGCTTATACCTTCCCTGTAGGAAACGTTCCTGAGGAAACGCTTAAGCTGCTTGAGGTTACAAAAGAGAGTATGTATCTCGGAATCGAGCAGGCTATTATCGGAAATCGTATTGGCGACATCAGCCATGCGGTTGAAGAGCATTGCGTTTCTCACGGATATGGTGTAGTCAAAAAGTATATAGGTCACGGCATTGGCAGAGAAATGCACGAATCACCCGAGGTTCCGAACTTTGGCCGTGCAGGCCATGGCCCAAGGCTTGTTGCAGGTATGACTATTACTGTTGAACCGATGATCAATGCGGTGGGAGAGGACGTAAAGGTTCTTTCGGACGGCTGGACCGTAGTGACAAAATCCGGTTCTAATGCTGCTCATTTTGAGCATACAATTGCAATTACTCCCGACGGTCCGGTTATTTTAACCAAGCCGACAATTATATAAACGGCATACCCCGAAAGGAGTTAAGGCTGTGGAAGCTAAAATCGGAATGATCGTCAGATCTGCTGCTGGACATGACAGAGGAAATTTCCTTGTGATCACCGCAGTTGAGGGTGATTTTGCGTATATTGCTGACGGCAAGGAGCGAAAGCTCCTGAAACCTAAGAAAAAACGTTTAAAACACCTGAAGCTTACCAATACTGTTATAGATACAGACAATCTGACAGATAAGGGATTGAGAAAAATTATTTCTTCATTCCCTGAAACCCTAAATCCGTAAATCTAAAAGGAGGCATATGTTTGTCTAAAGAGGATGTTATTGAGATTGAAGGTACAGTAATCGAAGCTCTCCCGAATGCAATGTTCCAGGTTGAACTTGCAAACGGACACAAGATTCTCGCTCATGTTTCCGGTAAACTCAGAATGAATTATATTCGTATCGTTCCGGGTGACAAGGTTACGGTTGAGATGTCACCATATGACCTCTCAAAGGGCAGAATTACTTGGAGAGCAAAGTGAATTCTTGAAAAAGGAGGTATTTATCATGAAAGTAAGACCTTCAGTAAAACCAATTTGCGAAAAGTGCAAAATCATTAAGAGAAAAGGCAAAATTATGGTTATCTGCGAAAACCCTAAGCATAAGCAGCGTCAGGGCTGATCCTTGATAGATCGTAAAATTGCTTAAAAACGTAAAATCCAACATGGAGGTGTATGTAAATGGCACGTATTGCAGGCGTTGACCTTCCTAAGGATAAGAGAGTTGAAATCGGACTCACATATATCTATGGCATCGGTCGCAAATCTGCTGATATTATCCTCAAAGAAACAGGTGTAAACCCTGACATCAGAGTTAAGGACCTTTCCGAGGATGATCTTGCAAAAATCCGTGAGTATATTGATAAGAATTTCATCGTTGAGGGTGACCTTCGCAGAAATGTTGCTCTTAACATTAAGCGTCTTGTTGAAATCGGTTGTTACAGAGGCGTTCGTCACAGAAAGGGTCTCCCCGTTAGAGGTCAGAGAACCAAGACTAACGCAAGAACTCGTAAGGGTCCTGTAAAGACAATCGCTAACAAGAAGAAGTAAGGAGGGAATGAACAATGGCTCAGGTTAAAGGTAAAAAGACTGTCGTAAGACGTCGTCGTGAGCGTAAAAACATTGAAAATGGTGCTGTTCATATCCAGTCCACTTTCAACAATACTATCGTTACTATTACTGATATTCAGGGTAACGCTATTTCATGGGCTTCAGCTGGCGAGCTCGGTTTTAGAGGATCTAAGAAGTCCACTCCGTTCGCTGCACAGACAGCTGCTGAAACTGCTGCTAAGGCTGCAATGGAGCATGGTCTTAAAACCGTTGAGGTTTATGTAAAGGGACCTGGTGCAGGCCGTGAAGCTGCTATCAGAGCTTTGCAGACTGTTGGTCTTGAAGTAAGACTTATCAAGGATGTTACTCCTATTCCTCATAACGGATGCCGTCCTCCTAAAAGACGCCGTGTATAACAGCCTTTTCAGGAAGATGTTTCCGCTTAAAATATGTTTTTAAATACCAATGGAGGTGTAGTTCTAAATGGCAGTTAATAAAGACCCCATACTCAAAAAATGCAGATACTTAGGAATCAGCCCTATGGTTATGGGTATTTCTAAGACTTCAAATAGAAACCCTGGTGCCAACAACAGAAAGAAGCTTTCTGAATACGGCACACAGCTCAAGGAAAAGCAGAAGCTCAAGTTCATCTACGGTGTTCTTGAAAAGCCTTTCTATCACTATTATGAGCTTGCTAACAAGGTTACTGATAAGACAACTGGTGACGCTCTCATTACTATCCTCGAGTCAAGACTCGACAATGTTGTTTTCAGAATGGGTCTTGCTCTTACAAGACGTGAAGCAAGACAGCTTGTTACTCACAGACATTTCACTGTAAATGGTCAGAGAGTTGATATTCCTTCTTACAGAGTTAAGGAAGGCGATGTTATTGCTCTTTATGAGGGCAGCCGTTCAAGCGCAAAGTTTAAGGAGATCTACGATCAGACTAACGGCAGAGTTGTTCCTACATGGCTCGAATCCAATAAGGACAATTACTCAGCTAAGGTTGTTCGTATGCCTGCAACTGAAGATCTTGACTATGAGGTTGAAACTCACCTTATCGTCGAGTTGT
>CAYOAV010000099.1:0-5426 GCA_964402055.1 uncultured Ruminococcus sp.
AAATTCGATATGAAAGAAAATACACTTTTTCAAACATTTATTAAGCAAAGGAGCAGAGAGCCAATGAAAGAACTTGCAGATAAAATAAACGCCGACAAGAAGTTTACAATGGAAACATATAGCTTTATCAAGTCAGAACTTGACAATGAAACAGCAAAACCGCTCCGCAAGCGTGATTTTGACCGTATTGAACATCTTACTGCACAACTTTCCGAATTATTGGGAGATAATCCGTCAAACAATACTGAAAATCTTTACAAGCAAATCAGGGAATATGAAGGGACGGCAAAAAAGTCTATAAATATATTCAAACGGTTTGTACCTGTGCTGTGTTGCTTTACACTTGTTATCACTGTCAACTGTGTATCTGTTGCAGCTTGGAATATGAATATTATATCAGCAGTCATTAACTTCACACAAGGCGGATTTTCCGTTGACTTTGGAAAGCAAGCTGAAGAGGTTATTCTTCCAACATCAGAGGACGACCCCTACGGATTTATTGCTAAGCTTGCAGAATATGGTATTGAATTTGAAACGCCGCATTATATTCCAAATGGATTTATTTTAAGTCACATTGAAAATAATGAAAATTCAAACGCAACTTCCGTAACTTTCGATTTTTACAACGGGGAGCAAAGTATAAATATCTATTATGATAAATTTCATAATGAAGTTGGACAAATAGGAATACCGAGCGACCACTATAATATTTCAGAGATGGAAGTAAATGGTTCTCCTGCGATAGTTTCAAAAGAAGATAATCAATATACAATTACATATCAAAAAAATAAAACTGTATTTTTTATGTTCACACAAGGTGTTCCTTATGATGAATGTGAAAAAATAGTTGAATCAATAAAATGACAGGAGTAGGTTTATGAATAGGACATTTTTAGCATTAGGTGTTGTAGGGGTTCTGACATACAGTATTCCAACAATGCCTGCAAAAGCATTTTCAAACCCCAATATGCAATCCGTATCAACAGAAGAGCAAGAAAGGACAGCAGGACTTATATCAAATTATAATCTTTATGTTTCTGCCGACAATGGAGCTATCATACTGGGGGGAATAACTCGTGCAAGCATATCAATGAAATCAATCGGATACAAAGATATTTCAATAGAGTACAGTTCCGATAATGTCAACTGGAAAAAGGAAAAATCCGTTGATGATTTGCTGAAATCAGGTAGCAGTTATTATCTAGATAACTATTCTGTATCTGTAAAGGGTGGCTACTATTACCGTGTTTCCTTAAATCACTACGCTAAAGAGAGTGGTCTGTTTGGTTCTTCACAAAGTGTGCCGAATATCTCTAACAGTATATGGATAGATTAAAGTGTGTCACGGTGACACAGTAACCTAAAATGAAAGGCGGCGGTCAGATTGATTGTAGCAGTGAGCTAACGCTCTCCCGAAAAACACGAACATAAACCCTTGGAGAAATCCAAACGGAATAAGTAACGCAAATTTTATCGCACTTCCCGAACGCACTACAAAAATACATCAGGATTGACAAAAAGGTTTTCTCCTCACAAAAATTTTTAAAGTGAGGATAAAATTATGAAAATGACAAAAAGACTGGCAACTTTCGCCGCTTGTGCTGTTATGGCGGCTTCTTCTATGGTTGGTATGGGGACGAATGCGGCAACAGATGACCACGGAAATTCTATGAGTACGGCAACAACATTTACCAACAGTGTAACAGGTAAAATTGAAACTTCAGGTGATGTGGACTTCTTTAAGTATACAGCTACAACCAGTGGTATTAAATATTTTTGCACAACAGGAAATGATTCTATCATTACTGTTTATAATTCTTCTGGTACATCTATTGGCTCGTCTATGAATACTTATGGCGGCAAAAAAATGGCTGGTGCTAACCTGACCAGTGGAAATACATACTATATTTCTGTTCGTGAAAATGGAAGCACTTATGGAACAAGCTACACTCTCAAGGTAGAGAATGCTTTAAAAGTAACTCACTTATATCAGCGAGATTCACTTTGGGATAATGAAATAATGAAGGGTAACGAAAATGCTAAAGAAACAATAGGTGATTCAGGTTGTGCCATCACCTCTTGTGCTGTGGTAATTAATTACTTAAAAAACAAGAGCATAACACCCCATACGCTTAATGATTCGACATACCTTGATACAAATAACAAGGCAAAATGGGATAATATTGCTTCAGCGTATTATTTAAAATATGATTCTGTTTCACCTACTAGTGGAGTAACTTATCTAAAGAGAGGATTTCCGATAATAGTTTATAATGGACAACATTTTTCTGTTGCTGTTGGTTATGAAAACGGAAATTTCTTAGTATCAGATGTTGGAAAATCAAGTTCGTCACTTCAAACTTGGAGTGAAAACAATATAGTATCGTGTAGGATATTATACAGTTAAGTCAGGAGAATTTATATGTGTAAGAGAATCTTATCAATGGCAGCTATTTTATCAATTTGCCTTTTATCTTCGTGCAGTTCGGATAGCATTAACGAAATAACAACAAATGCAATTGATACTGTGTCCGATAAAGTAATTACAGAAACAAAAGGAACTACTGATGTTTCAGTAAATTCAGATGTGCCTAAAATTACATCAACAGCTGATGATATTGATTTCTCTTACGAATATAATTATCTGAATGATATGGGCATTTATCAGCTTACAGAAAATGATATAATCTGGAATTATTATTTAAATTCAGATTACACTTATAAAAGTGATTATATGCCCAAAACAGTAAAAATAGATAATCAAACATATGTTGAGCTATCTGTTGCAACAAGAGATGACGTTCTTGAAAAAAAAGAAGAAATTCAAAATGTCTTTGGAGTTGAATTGACCCTAAGTGATGACAACACTTATTATTTATGTCCTTTTTCGTCACTAAAAAACTTAAAAGACCATATGAAAGCAACATATTCTGAAAACTATATCAATTATTTTTTAAGTTATCTTCCAGTAACTGAATATGATGACAGCCTGTATGTTACCGACGCAGGCAAAGCTATTTCAAATAGAAAAGCAATTTCCGTTACCATAAACGAAGAAAGCGAATCGAATATAATATTCACTATTGTATATGATTTGTTAGCTATTGAAGATTGTTATCAAAAAAAGCAATATTGTGCTATTTACGAAAATGATAAATGGGTACTTGATAGTGTACAGAATATCCTTGATTGAAAAGTGTGTCACGGTGACACATTAACCCAAAACGAAAGGCGGCGGTCAGATTGATTGTAGCAGTGAGCTAACGCTCTTTTTGAAAACACGAACATAAACCCTTGGAGAAATCCAAACGGAATAAGTAACGCAAATTTTATCGCACTTCCCGAACGCACTACAAAAATACATCAGGATTGACAGACAGGTTTTCTCCTCACAATATTTTGTAAAGTGAGGATAAAATTATGAAAATGACAAAAAGACTGGCAACTCTCGCCGCTTGTGCTGTTATGGCGGCTTCTTCTATGGTTGGTATGGGAGGTTATGCTGCAAATACTACCCTATTGAATGAAACAGAAAGCAACAATACAATTCAAACAGCAGATAGTTTTACAAGCAATAATGTTGTTTCAGGTGTATTATCATCAAGTTCAGATGTTGACTATTTTAGCTACTATGCACCTGCAACAGGATATGTTAATTTTGAGCTTGGACTTTCAGGGGGAAATTACAACTTAACACTGCTTAACAGTTCGGGAAGTACTTTAGCAACTTCCAACACAGGTGGTGTAGGAGTTGGTGAGAGCATTAGATATTATGTTAATGCTAATACAGTTTATTATATTAAGGTGTCCTCGCAGTCCAATACATATGGTTCATCATATAAGCTTTATGCTTCATATCCTTATACAACAACAAACACGTGGTATCCTCAAATAGATGCAGTTGCAGGAAGTTATGAACGTTGGAATACTTACAGTCTTGATGACCTGACAACAAAAAACAACAAAAAATTTATGATAAATGGCAGTACAGAGGATTTGATGTATGAGGGGTGTGCTCTTGCTTGTATAGCAATGGTGCTAAATAATCAAGGAGCGAAAACCACATACAATATAACAGACTATCGAACTGGATATTATGGAAAAGCATACGCAGACCCATTTACTGTGGCAATGGTTAACGCAGATTTAACATCGGTTACAAGTTCAAACAGTACATCGTTAGCTGCGTATATAAATAACTGGGGTACTATTGCCTCCGCTTTTGGTAAAACTGTCAACAAATCTCATACTGCAACATGGGATACTGCTGTTGATTTAGTTTCATCATACCCAAACGGAGTAATTGTTAAATTTATAAAAAAGGATTCAAGTGGTAGCGATGTACCACATTATGTTGTTTTAACAAAATCATCTAATTCAGCAGGATATGTTATATATGACCCGGGTACAAATGGAGCTTCAGGTAACGGGAAAACATGGGAAAATTCTTATACCAAGAATAATTATACGCAATCACAAGTAAAACAGGTTATAACTATAAGTTAGGAGTAATTTATATGAAAAAATGTTTCGCCTTAATTTTTTTCGCACTGGCATTCACTGCTTGTTCGTTAAACAGCACGACAGATAGTGTTTTATCAGATGTTACCGCAATTGAAGAAGAACATTATGTGCGAGATATTTCTTCATCTGTTCAGGATTCTTCAGAAACGAGCATATCTATTAACCCAATAACTACAACAATACAAAATGAAGATACTGTAAAAGAAACCACTATTGTTGAGAATAGCGATGAAATTATTCCGTTTGAATGTTATAACGATATGTTAAAAAAAAACTATATATCATTTAACAATATTGATGATGATATATGTGTGCTTTTAAAAAAAGCAGCTTATGTTTACTATAAATATTTTCTTGAAGTAAATGAAGAAACTTTCCAATATGATAAAGAGGTTAATTTTATCTTTGAGAATAAATCTGCTGGGTTCGAGTACGAAAGTGAGTATGCCCTCACAGGAATATCCTATGATAGCTTTAGGGAATACATTCTTGGAATCTTTACAGAGAATTTCACAAAAAATGAATTGCTTGGAGATGAAACAGAAAGCCCTCACTATTTGTATCTTTATGGAAAATCTAATGGAATAACAAGTATTTATCAAAATTATAACGGCGAATTATGCTATTATACATTATTTGGATATGTGAGAGATACCTGTTTTGATAACATTGAATTTGATATATCTGAACAAACAGATGATAAAATAACGATAGTGGGTACGGCACATTATTCTAACCCGAATGATAAATCCATTCAATGGGAATATGCTTATGATTATAATATTATTTTAACCGAAAATGGTTGGAGAGTAGATTCTTTTACAAATTGGGATTAAAAAATCACAACTTCCACATAAACTCCCCAAAAATGTTAGTCAATTTGTACACTGGAACAGATTGAC
>CAYOAV010000100.1:0-5378 GCA_964402055.1 uncultured Ruminococcus sp.
GTAAGAACCGATGTTATCGAGGCTCTTAAAAGGATAAAGATACCTGTTCTCCGCTGGCCGGGTGGGTGCTTTGCCGATGAATACCACTGGAAGGACGGAATCGGTGAAAAATCAGAACGTAAAAAAATGGTAAACACCAACTGGGGTCACGTCACCGAGGATAATAGCTTCGGAACACACGAATTTATGAACCTTTGTGAGGAGCTTGGCTGTGAGCCGTATATTGCCGGAAATTTAGGTAGCGGAACTGTTCAGGAGCTTTCGGAATGGGTGGAATATATGACCTCCGATTGTATTTCGCCTATGACCGAGCTTAGAAAAAGGAACGGTCGTGAAAATCCTTGGAGGCTTAAATATCTTGGTATAGGCAACGAAAACTGGGGTTGCGGCGGAAGTATGCGTCCTGAATATTATGCCGATGAATACCGCCGTTATCAGACCTTTTGCAGGAATTACAGCGGAAACGAGCTTTACAAAATCGCCTGCGGTCCGAATGCTGACGATTATCACTGGACAGAGGTGCTTATGAGCAATCTCAATGAATGGCACACTAAGGCTATTTCCCTGCATTATTATACAGTTCCAAGCGGAGATTGGTCGAAAAAGGGTGACGCTGTTGATTTTACGGACGAGGAATATTATCGCACTATAAAATCAACTCTCCATATGGATGAGCTTATAACACGTCACGATGAAATTATGACAAAGTATGACCCCGAGCATAAAATAGGTCTTATTGTTGATGAATGGGGTTGTTGGTTCGATGTTGAAAAGGGTACTAACCCAGGCTTCTTGTATCAGCAGAATACAATGCGTGACGCTGTTGTTGCGGCTGTAAATCTTAATATTTTTAACGAGCATTCCGACCGTGTGGTTATGGCTAATCTTGCACAGGCGGTGAATGTTCTGCAGGCGGTCATACTTACAGAGGGCGAAAAAATGCTGCTCACACCTACATATCACGTTTTTGAGATGTACAGCGGCCATCAGGGGGCAGAGCTTCTTGAAAGCAGTCTTGAACAGGTTCAGACAGGCTTTGACGGCTGTATAATTCCTGCCGTTTCACATTCAGCTTCTGTTAATGCCGAGGGCGATATACTCATAACTCTTGCAAACTGCTCACTTGATGAGGATTACAGCATTGACGTTGAGGGAACAACATCGGTCAATGCTTCGGCTAAGATACTTTCCGCTGAAATTCACGCTCATAACAGCTTCGATTCAACGGAAAATGTTGCTCCAAAGGATTATGACGGATATATTATCGAAAATGGCAGAATTACGGTCACATTGCCCCGACACAGCGTTGTTTCCGTTACCTTGAAAAAGTGATATGAATAAAAAGCTATGCAAACGCTGTCTTATTGACGAGCTTGATTTTGACGAGGTATATGAGGATATAAAGCAGTATATAAAGGAATTTCCTGCGGATAAACGTGTTTCGCAGGAGGAATATTCTCAAAGGCTTGCAATATGTAAGGAATGCGATGAGCTTGAAAACGGCATATGCAGGAAATGCGGCTGCTTTGTAGAGCTAAGAGCGTTGAAAAAGGGAATGTATTGTGCCTCGGAGGATAAAAAATGGTGAGATGATTTGGGCAATGTCCGTCATTTTGCGAAATTATTTCTGTAAAAATTATTATTTAATAACAAAAAATTGGGTTTGTATCATAAAAATGATAAAAAAACTTGTAAATTTTGTTCAAGTGTGTTAAAATATATTCAATAATTCATTTCAGATTGACCCTATAGCCGAAAGGAAGGTACTTTAGTAATGTCAAAAACAATTCTTGTAACAGGCGGAGCTGCAAGCGGAAAATCCAGATGGGCAGTTTCATATTTTTCAGCCTGCGATTATGTTCTTTATCTCTGCACAGCCGATTCTCTCGATGAGGATACAAAAAGACGTATCGAATACGGCAATAAGCAGAATTACGTTGAATGGGATATTCAGACAGGTGCTGACGAAAACCCTGTTGAACGTATCACAGACCATAAATTTATCATTTTCGACAGCCTTGCTTCTTATACGTCAAAGATGATACAGCGTATGTGCCCCGACCCGTCAAAGCTTGACCTTGAAATGCAGAAAAGCATTGAGAAAAAGGTTATTGACGATATTATGGAAATGTATAACCAGATAATGGTTATTGACGGAAGTATGATCGTTATTACCATTGAAACAGGCTTCTCGGTAACTCCCGAAAATCCCGAACAAAGAGCCTTCCGTGAAATTATCGGTGCGGTAAACCAGCGTATCGCCAATATGTCGAACGAGGTTTATCTCTCATCAAGCGGAATACAGTTCAAGATAAAGTAATATCGGAAAGGAATAATCAGCTATGACATTCAAGGAATTTATTATGGAGGCAAGAGAACGCAATGCTTCCGATATCCACCTCACAGTAGGCGCTCCCACAGTTATCAGAGTAAACGGCGAGCTTCAGCCGTTCGGTAACCTAAGCGATACCGTTGTAAACCGTACAATTCTTTCTATACTTACAGCCGATCAGGAAAAATATCTTACAGAGGGGCACGACCTTGATTTCAGCTTCGAGCTTGATAACGGTGCAAGACAGCGTGTAAATGTTTTCCGTCAGAGCGGCAGACTTGCCTGCAGTATCAGACTTCTCAATTCGTCAATACTTACTCTTGAGGATCTTAAGCTTCCGCAGTCTATAACAACTCTTGCACAGAAAAAGAGAGGTCTTGTCCTTGTAACAGGCCCTACAGGTTCGGGTAAATCCACCACTCTTTCCGCAATTATTGAGTATATCAACGCTAACCGTGCCTGCCATATCATCACTATTGAAGACCCTGTTGAGTACAGATATACTCCGCAGAAGGCTACTATCCATCAGCGTGAGATTGGCAGAGATATCGATACCTTCAGCAATGCCCTCAAGAGTGCCTTGCGTGAAGACCCTGACGTTATCCTCCTTGGTGAAATGCGTGATTATGAAACTATCTCGCTCGCAATGACTGCCGCTGAAACAGGACATCTTGTGTTCGGTACGCTTCATACTTCAAGTGCGGCTCAGACTATCGACAGAATTATCGATGCTTGCCCGGCACATTCACACGACCAGGTAAGAAATCAGCTTGCAAATATGATTCAGGGCGTAGTTGCACAGACCCTCGTTCCGACTGCTGATAAAAAGGGACGTGTTGCGGCTGTTGAAATTATGCTCGGTACGGACGCTATCAAGAACCTTATCCGTACAAATAAAATTCCGCAGATCGAATCCACAATGCAGCAGAGCGTCCGTCAGGGTATGAGTACAATAAACGATTCTCTTGTTAAGTATTATAAGAGAGGCATCATTTCATACGAAACAGCTCTTGAATATTGCTCGGATAAGACAGAAATGGAAAAGCTTCTTAACTCTGCGTCTGGCTTCTGATTTTTCGGAGGATAAGACTTGGAGCTTGTTGAAAAAATTGACTTTTTGGTGCTTGATTTTATCCGTGAAAAGCTTTCCTGCGGTTTTCTTGACCTTCTTATGGAGATAACCGCAAAGCTTGGCAATAACGGAATAATATGGATAATTTCTGCCGCCCTTATGCTGATGTGGAAAAAGTACAACAGATGCGGAGTAACAACGCTTGCTTCGCTCGCCGCAGGTGCTGTTGTCGGGAATTTGCTTTTGAAAAATATCTTTCAAAGGAAAAGACCTTGCTGGATAAATGACGGAATAGAAATGCTTATCGATATTCCCAGCGATTATTCCTTTCCATCAGGGCATACGCTTTCAGCGGTTGCGGCGGCAGTGACAGTTTATCACTTCGACAAAAAGCTTAGCGTGCCTTTCTGGATATTTGCCGTAATGACAGCCTTTTCACGATTGTATCTGTATGTGCATTTCCCAACGGATGTTATCGTTGGAGCGGCTGTAGGTGCAGCTGCGGCATATGTTGTTTGCAGATTGTCGGACAGGTTTGCTGACAGAAAGGGAATATTTTAAGCCTGCTCGGATATGGGCAGGCTTTTTTTAAAACTGGGGAAGCAGATGAAAAAGTATAAAATAATCATTATAATTGAAACGTGTGTTATTTTTTTGATGCTTTTGTCGGTATTGATAGGAAACAATACTGATAATAGTTCTTTATATAGCGAAGAGCATTATAAAAGCTTTTCTGCTTTGGAAGTCGAACAGATGTCATATTCAAAATTCGCCCTTTTTTCTTTGACAACGGATTTTGATCCTTCAAATTTTCAAAAAGTAAAGGTTGGTGATAATTTCACAATTAATTATAAGCTTACCAATATGACAAACAAGACGATTGCCGTAAATATTATGAGCGGTCAGAATTACTATGAGCAAATAGCTGATTTGGCAAGAACAAATAATGTTAATCCAGTAGCTACAGGAGATATTAAAGAATATGTTTTTCAGCCATATGAAACTATAATTTTATCATCAGATATAACTGTTGGCAGTGACAGCATTTTATATGACAATAAATATAAAATATGTGCTTCTGTTATGATTGAGCTTCTTGATAATAGTATTTGTGATATATATGACTATAATAATGATATATCGTATTTCAATTCTTCATATTATGAAATAAAAATGGAAGAAATGTATATATATGCGGAGTAATTAAATATGAAACGGGTTATATGTTGCTTAAAATAATTCATCATTATGCTTGCTTTAAAGCTCTTTTTATGATATGATAAAATATGAAAGGAGTGCGATTATTATCGAAAAATTGATAGATTCATTAATTAGCTCTACGGATATGGCTTTTCTTGTCAAGGCTATGCTAAGGCTATTTTTCTCGTTCGTGTTCGGTGCATTTATCGGTAATGAACGTGAGCATATAAACCGCCCTGCAGGAATAAGGACGCACGTCCTTGTCTGTATTGGTGCGGCTCTGATGATGATAACCTCGGATTATGTTTGTATGCGGTATGACGGCATAGACCCTACACGTCTTGGCGCTCAGGTCATAAGTGGAATAGGCTTTCTCGGTGCAGGAACTATAATCAAAGAGGGCTTCAGCGTAAAGGGACTTACAACTGCGGCAAGCCTATGGGCAGTGTCCTGCGTGGGTATCACCTGCGGAGCGGGATTTTACAGCGCCGCCGCTGTTGCTTCGGTGATTATATATTTTACTCTGCGTTCGGGCAAGAAAATTATTCTCCGCCATACGGAAACAAAGTATATCTGCCTTACATCAAGTAATGTCAATGAAGCCGCACGGACAGTCGAAGAGCTTTTTTCTAAGCTTTCGATAACAATAATCTCATCGGGGATTGAGGTTGGTGAGGACGGCCATATTGAGCTTAAATATGTTGTTGCAGTCGGCAAAACGAGCGAGCTTTTTGATTATGCGATAAATAAGCTCCGTATGGAGGATTGCATAAC
>CAYOAV010000101.1:0-5356 GCA_964402055.1 uncultured Ruminococcus sp.
TATACCATTTTCCTTGCTTGTTTGCAAGGGTTTTGTGCGGTATTGCCTTAATATTATTCTTGATAAAATAACAACTCCTATTGACGAAAGGTTACATCCTATATTTAATTCCTGGGTTGTAAAAGAAAACATTGATATAATACCACGTTTATCCCTATTCACATTTTACAGAAAATTTTTCTGTATTCTCATATTGATTCAGAAAATCCGCTATTTCTCTTGTTTTGCTCTGTACAGATTTCTTGGCTGACGATAACTCGTTTTCAGCTATTTGAAGACTGATCTGAGCAAGCTTGAATTCCGTTTCAGTTGACTTTCCGTTTTCAAACCTGACTTTTTCAACTTCCGAATATTTGTTTAAATAATCAATATTTGCTTGCAAAACACCAACCTGTTTTTGCAAACTGCAAAGTTCATAATATTTCAATTTCAGTGCAAGATCGGTGAGTTTTCTGTCAAGCTCTTCCTTATCCTCATCGTAGTATTCAAACTCCATATCCGCAAGCTCAGACTTCTTTTTCAGCTCGGCAATTTTAAGCCTGTACTCATAATATTTGCTGTCGTTTTGAGATATTTCTTTCAGAATCTGCTCATAATATTTCAATTCATATTCGGTATTATCAGCGTTTATCTCCGCATTTTCCTTTTCGTATTCATAAATCATATAGGAATAGGTATTATTTTTTGCAAATTTCTGCAGATCAGCAAGGCTCATATCTGAACTCAATATTTTCCCCACAGCAGCCGCAGTAACCGACAGCAACATTACAGCTGAGATTGATAACGCACACGCAAAAATTTTCTTTCTCATATCCAACTCCTTAATCATCAATAAAGTCTAGCTTTTCAAGCAGCCAGTATATTATTTTTCTCTGCTTTGTGACAACCCTCGTTTCGCACTCCATACCCGAAACAAGCTCAAGTCCCAAGGTATCGTCAATGCTTACCTCGGCAACATAATATGACATACAATTCTCGCTTGAACGCACATCGGTAGAGATACTTTTTACCGTTCCTGCAAGCTCTCCGTACTCCTGATAAGGATATGCAGCAAATCGCAGACGAACGCTCTGACCGATTTCAGTTTCGCCTATATCGGCAGAAGAAAGATACATCATAAGCTTGTAAGCACCTTTAGTATCGGGAATAATGGTTGCGATAGTCTGACCGCTCTGAACAAGGTCGGCTTTGCTTAAATCAGCGTACATGTTCACCGTTCCGTTGATTGGTGCAATTACCTCAGCATTTCTGATATTAAGCTCTATATCAGCGATCTGTTTTTCAAGAGAATTAATACTTGCTTCGTTAGATTTTACGCTTTCAGCAATTTCCGACAGCATTTCAAGCTTCATATTTTCCGCAGCAAGCTGTTCATCGTGGCTGATCTCCGAATATGCGGAAAAGTTCTTATTCTGACCTTTTAAGCTGTATTCCAGAGTGGAAATGTTTAGCGTTTCAACACGTCCCGTCATAAGACTACTGATAGTACTGACGCTTTCACCCGGACGAACAACTCCGCTTGCCTTGATAAAATAGTCGACCTCACCGATACAACACCACGTCAGAACAACCACAAGCAACAGAACAAGTATCCAAGTAAATATTGGCATTTCCTTGTTAGGTTTTTCATGCAGCATTTCTACACTGTCCGTTATCTCATTCATCGGCAGTATTATTTCCTTTGTCATTTTTCATCTTCCTTTCAATAAGTGGCTTGCCCCGTCATTTAACGAAGCAAATGTCCCCCACCGCCGAGTTGAATGAAATTCAATTTAAAGGTGGGGGACACCTTGCCTAAGTTATAAGTTCGAGTGTTTCTATGAGAACGTTGTCCCATTTTAAGCGGTTTTCATAGGAGTAGGGGTCTTCGCCGTTTTCAATAAGTTCCTGCTGTATCATGTAGTTTTCAACTGACAGTTCGGAATAAATATCGGGTGAGGTGCCGTAAACAGAATTATCCATTCCGTCGGTATTTTCTGCATAAGACGGAATAAAAAGATACACCATTTTGCTATTTGGCAAAATATCCATATAGTAATTGGCGAATATACCTTCACCCATTGTTTTTGACCCAATAAGCAATGTGTTTTCCTGTTCCTTTGCAATTCCTGCAAACATATCTGCGGCAGATACAGTATTTCTTCCCGTCAGGACGTAGATATCACGTTCGGGAGCATCTCCGCCTTTAATATTTATTTCTTCCTTCATTCTGTAATAAAAGCCAGATAGATTGAAGTTTTTATATGTTAATTTATAAGTATTGCTGTCAAACAATGACATCATCGGATATACAATTGATTTTAAATCTCCCGAAATCTTGACAAATGATTCTGATCTATATGTGTAGTCATCGCTGTAAAGTAATGGGTATAGAAGTTCCGTAACATAATCTATATATCCGCCCCCGTTATCACGAATATCAATTATAAGAGGCATATCATAAGGAATATCAGGAAGTTGTTCCTTTAATTCAAATACAGAGCTGTCAGCAAAGCTATCCAGTTTAAGATAAGCTATATTATTATTGATCTCCAATGAATAACACTTCTTTTTTGTGTCATCATCTTTATGTTTATCACTGCTGTAATTAATAAGGAATTTTGCCGAGCTTGCTATGTCAAAATACAGGTCGAGAGTTTCTTCCGTGCCGTCTGCCTTTTTTATCTTAACCTGTGCATTTTCCCCATCAGTAGCGTTAAAATCCGCACGGGCACGATACCACTTTTCATTATTTGCATCATATCTGATTGCCGATGGATATGTTTTTTCTGTGATATATTCGTCTATTGGAATATCGTTTACCGATATAAGTAAGCTGTTTTTATATTCTTCCCCAAGGCAGGAATAATTAGGCGAGTAAATGTACTTTCCGCCTACATATAAAAATTCGATATGGTCTGAAATATCTATGTTAGTTATACTGTTCATAAACAGCTCGTCCCAGTATGCTGTATATGATGCATTTTCAGGCAGAATAACATTACAGGCGTTATATGAAGCTGTATATGATGTAAAAGCTGTTTTGTCAATAAGAAGACGAATATGTGCGCTCGGTATTGAAGAAAATATTGCAGATAAAGCATAATAATATTCTTCATTGCTTTCAGTATCAGCTATTATTTCAAGATATTCTTTTTTCTTGTCAATAAATGACTTGCCGTTCACCTCAATGCTTGCACCAGGACAACCCTTTTTAAGAGAATCATAAAGATACAAAAAATCCTGTTCTTTCTGTTCCTGTGTAAGAGTTACTTCAATAGGCTCTGCATTTTTATAATTTAGAAGTGCTGTGCTGTCTGCCAGATTAAATTTTGCAGTATGATTTTCTATTGTTTTTGCAATACAAAATCCGCCGATAAGTATTACAACAATCATTATTAAAATCAGTCTGACAATGACAGAAATAACTTTAGGAAGTTTTATTTTTTTTGACTGAGGTGCTATCTTGTAGTTCTTCATATTAATATACTCTCTTCCTTAAGATTTGCCATAACCGCATAGTTGTATAATTTATGCGGTTATGGCTTCATATTAATTTGAAGACAAATTAATATATTGCCCAATCATACGTTGAATTTGAAATGCCTTTTGGCATAGCAGCATTACAAAGTGTGTTCTTAAGGTAATTCTGCACAAATAACGCCTAACGGCTTTGTATAGTGTTGCCTTAATATTCCAATATGATGTTGCACTGAAGCAAATAATTATACTAAAATTACTACAGAACAACATCATATTTTGTATTCTTCAGATATTAATTAAAGTAAGAATCATAAATATTATCCACACCATATGATGCAATCCCTAAACCAGTAACAACACCTTCTGCATCGCCTGCAATTACAGACGCAGTTGCACCAAATCCGCCTACTACAACACATAACGCTCCTCCTGCCCACTGCCAACCATTCCAGCCTCCATCAACAGCCATCATTTCCTGTTCATTCAGCTCGCTAAAGCCATTTGTCATAACATTTTCCATAACTATGTACCTCCTGAATTTTAAAATTTGTATTTATATCATCAACATCAGCAAAAATTCAGCCTATCACTCCAGCAAGACAAGCTGATCCGCAATCGGTTATGTCGTGCTGTTTTATGCAGATGTAAGCCATAATAAACTTCCTCATTTCTTATATAATTTATTAATTCTTGATTCTAAAGTTGGTATCTGATTTATAAAAAAATAAAAAGAATTTGTTTGGCGTACTATTTCATAATTATTTTTAAGATATTTTAGAACTGAAATAATATCTTCAAAATTATTTTCTTTTGCAGAATAAGCGTCCGCATTGTATTCTGAATAACACATAAATATAAAATAAATCGCATATAGAAGAATTAATAAAATAATATCATATAGTCCATGCTGATTAGACATAAGGCACAATCCATTCCATAAAAAAGCACAACAAATCAAATATTTTATTATACTATGCTTATGTTTAATATGATATTTTTCATGAAATATAATTGCACATCTCTGCTTTTCATCTAATTCATTATAAAAATTTTCTTCAAATATCACATAATCTTTTAATGCAAAAGCACCTTTAAATTTTATGAATTCAAAAGGAACGATGTATATATTTGGCTTTACTAATTTGCTTTTATTTTTACATTTTAAAATGAAATAATAATTTTTTAAACAAATCAATATAAAGCATAATATTGAAGATAGTGTGATAATTTGCAAACTTAATTTGCCGCAAAAAATGAGAATAACATTAAATAGAATAATCAGCAGAATCAAACCCGATAAAATATTATTCATAATATACCCTCCAATGAAATCATTTTCCTTTTCTTTTATACTTTCATAATATATTGTAAATTACGCTATATAAGAATAAGTTATCGCTTATTAAAATAATCTATAAAAAATTTCAGATCTGATTTAGCTTTTTTTAATGCTACTGGAAAAACCTTAAGTCCCATAATAACAGAAAAAACAATCATTGGTATGATAAGTAAAAATGATTCTATTCCGGATGTTTCTTTGACAAAAGCCGAAATCATATACACCACAAAAGTGTTAATTATTGCAAATAAATATACTAAGAAAATCAATGTAAATAATCTTCTGTTGTTATCATTGCAATTTTTGCTTTGACGGTATCCATTTACAAAGAAAAACAATGGAAATAATGTTACAAACACACAAAACGAAAAATCGACCTGATTATTATTAAATGCAAACAGTACTATTGTTGCTAATCCCCAAAATAGTAACGTTAAATTTAATATTCCAATATGATGATTGTCGCAAAATAATAACATTTTTTCTATACAGTTTTTCATATATTGCTCCACCAATTAAATCTTGAAGATTTATGCGAAGAACCGCAACCGAAAG
>CAYOAV010000102.1:0-5246 GCA_964402055.1 uncultured Ruminococcus sp.
CATCGTCATAGCGATTTCCGTCCATTGCTATCGTATAAACAAACTCTTTGTCAAACAAATATGACATAAGCTTGCTGTAATTTGCAGGGCAGTCAACCTTTGAGCATAGCCACTCAAAATACTGCCCTTTAATATCATCTGTTTTCATTATACCTCCTTGGTTTTTGACCTTTTAATATCTGCATATCGGCGTTCATCACGAAGAATTTCATAGTCACATTTAAGTCGTTCATTGCGAACGTATACACTGTCGGGTTCATATTCTCCGAAATGCCTTACGGCATCTCTACCTATTGTATTTTCGATGTCTTCAATCGGCTCATTGTTTTCATCGGCAAGAACTCCGTCTGCGAAGTATGTAATATCAACCGTATCATACTCAAAATTCTCCGAAAATTCTTCGGGAGTGATAACATATGGTCGTGGATAATCGTCGCTGTTCTTCGCAGATGCTATCTTATTACCATTTCCTGCGTAATTTTCATTACTGATAATATCAGCATAGCTTTTCACCACATTAACCGTTTCTTTACCGTTTGTCTTGACGTTCTTATATGCTCTTTTTACAGATTCGATCTCATCGTTGGCGATCGTTTCGTACTTGGTCTTTGTCAACTTCCATGCCGCCGTAGCCCCAATAACTGCTCCAAGTATAAAAAGCAATAAACCTGATGATTTATTCATTTTCATCGACCTCCTCATTTTTTATCGTGAAAACGGTAACAGACAAACCACCAAAAAGCAAAGAGGCACTCAAAAGAATGCCTCCTATAATATGCCGTTTCCGTGGCGTGTCCATAATATAATCAAGCGTATAAATCAAATTCTCAAAACCGCCCATATTAACTCCTTTCTCTCGACAGGATCATAATTCCACCTGCAAGACAGATCCCCGATGCGATTGAAAATATAACACCTAAAGTGTTGTTCATATCAAAACCTCCTCCCGTATATTCCAAAGTCTGTAAATGTAATGTGAATAATCCAGCATATCCCGATACGGATTTCCGCTCCCGATATTATATTCATCGGAAACTATACTTCACATAAGATCAAGAATATTCCCGTCAACATTGAAGTCAAGCCAGATAGACGGTTCATAACCGTTTACAAATTCACGATTAGTCATCTTGTTTGCGTTAAAAATTCCAAAATCAACATAACCATCGCCGCCGTTCTTCGGATTCTTTACCCAACCAACGATCTGACCTGCCTTAGTCTTTGGAATATCAAGCATTTCAAGAACATCGTTAAGGAACAAATATCCCTGAGTATTAAGCTTATTGTTGGCGTATGCCTCTCGACTGGTAAGGAACATGAGATTATATTCGGGATTCTTGTTCCAATAACAGCTGGCCTCGTCAAAAATTCTGGTATACATATTATGGTCGCTTGGTTCGACAATCGGCACGGTCTTTTCGGTAGTTACTTCGTTACCGTTTTCGTCAATTGTCTTTTCTTCAACCGTGATTGGTTTTATGTTATAACGAAGCTCCTTTTCGACTTCTTCACCAAAGCGGTCAATAACACGGTTTCTGTAATCCTTGAAGCTTCCGTCAACCGTTGCATAAGCGGCGGCAAGTGCCATATTTCGCTTACGAAGAATACCGTTTGAATAAAGAATTGCTGTGATGGACAAACCTCCGATAACTACCGCAGGAGCATAAAGCTTAACAAGCTTCAATCCCATTTTCGTATATGTTATCGTAATATCCCTTTTAGCATCGTCCTCTGTGTACGGCTCTTTTGTGGGAATATTTCCCTCAACCGCACCGTGAATGATGTCGATATCATCTTTAGCCTTTTCGATAATTTCGTCCACCTTTGTTGTTGCTCGGCAAGCCATCACTGCCGATGTGACAACTCCAACAACACCTGATATAACTAATATTTCAGGTGAATGCTTTTTGAGTTTAAAGCCAAACTTTGACAGATTGGTATTCAATGCTGAAATGAATTTGTTTTTATTCATAATATTTTACTCCTATTATTTCATAAATGGTGTCACTCTTGGAAGCCTGAGAATGTAGCCCTCAGGCACTCTTGCTGGCGAAACGTTTATTATTTCAGTCCAACCATAATTTGCATAAGTATAGTTGCTTGTCGTTATGTTAGCAAGCTCATATAGATCTGCCACCGATGCAAACCCATAAGCCTGAATAATATCATTCAAGCCGTCAAGCACAACCTCCGCATCTCCCCTGCTTGGAAATATAATATCGTCATAATTACATACAGATGAACACTCTGAATTTCTTGATGACGAATTTCCATTGTAATAATTGGTATACGATACCCTTGATGCTGTTGACCGATTTGTATTGGACTTTCGAGTATCACCGAACAATAAAATATCAATGCCGTTTCTGACCATTTCCGATACTGCGTTCTTTATGGTCGGGATAAGCACATCTTCTATAATATAAGATTTTGCCGAAGCAATATCACCTGCAACAAACAAGCCCGCAAGCTTTCCCACTTCTGATTTTTTTCGGATAGCTCCATTGGCTTTCGGAGTTATCTTTTTATCGTCAGCGGGAACTGTTGCTTTGGATTTATGAGAATTTGACGCATAATTCTCCATAATCATACCCTCCTACTTGATTTTTTCAATTTCGGTTTTAAGCCATTGAACATCACGTTTTGTATAAACCTTTTCTGTGATGTCATTTATAGCATGACCGACAATATATTTTATTGCATACTCATCTACGCCGTATTTTTTTGCCTGTGTAATAAATTGCATTCTGCCGTCGTGTGGACGATGTTCAGGGTTTAACTCAAGACGCTCCCGTATCTTAGCAAACCTCGACGAATATTTGTCATAGCTCAACATAGTGCTTATTTTTGTTCCGTCAGTGCAATTGATAAGATACTTACTTCCAAGCTCGACCGCTTCATTATATCTTTTTTCCACAAGCGCCTTTATTCTGGAATGTATAGGAACAACTCGGTTTGTACCAGCTTCCGTTTTTATTCCGCCTATCATAGTTTCAGCTTGAAGATCGACATTTGCAAGCTCTATAAGACCAAGCTCCTGTGGTCGCCAACCCGAATAACATTGAATAAGAACAACGTCAACGTACTTTATTTTGTCAACATTATCCCATAACTTCTGTATTTCCTCATCGGTGAATGGAATATGACCTCTCTTTGCACTGTCACGCTGTTTTATAATGTCCTTTGACACTTCAAATGTTCTTGCGTAATTTCTGTCAACCAATTCGTATTCAAGAGCATAATCAAGCATTAGATTGAATACTGACTTTATTCTGGATTTAACGCCTGCTGATGGGTGCTTTTCTTCACCATTTACTATAACAGTTCCGTTTTCCATACACCCCTTTATATGCCTTGCCCGAATATCAACGGCTCTCATATTGTAAACTGAAGAACAATACTTCCATGCGGCGGTTATTGTTCTCTCACTTGATGACGATTTAAGGGTTTTGAAATATTCTTTCGACCATTTTGAATACAACTCGGCAACTGTTATAGACGGACTTAGATCATAAGGATTTTTGTTGTATTCCACCAAAGCTGCATATGCTTCGTTATAAGTAGGAAAATACGCTTTAGGCTTTAATGGTCTGCCTATCGGTCGTCCAAATTCATCATGACCGACTGTCACCATAGCTCGAAACGGATTTCGCAAATTCTTACCCTTTATCTCATATATCCTACCAAAACCATTCGGAAGCCTCATACGTTTTTTAGTTGAACGGCGTTTATTAGTATCAGTATGTTTCAGCGGATACCCACAATGAGGGCAAGAAGCCGCTTTATCGCTTATCTGAAGCTCACATTCAGGGCATTTTACAAGCATAACATCACCACCCTTTCAAAAATAAAGAGAAGATACCCTGTTTCAGGTATCCCCTCTTTTAGAACAAATCAATCATTCTTCCGATTCGTCCATATTATCCTCGTCACATACTTCCTCTACGACAACAGCAGTAGTATCAACAATATTGTCCTGTTTATCCTTAGAAAATGCACCCTTGATTTTATGTCCAATAGGCTTAAGAACGTGCTTCCATGCAATTCTGCCAACAGCTACGGCTCCAATCGCCGCAAGTCCGCATAAACCTGCTCCAATAGCAATCGCTCCTACGTCCGATTTTTCAACAGATTCAAGACCTGTATCTTCTTCGGCTTCGGGAACAAACAAATTTGTTTCTTCCTCTGTGTTTTCGATAGCTTCAATGTTCATTATTTCTTCCATGATAATACATCCTTTCAAAAATATAATTTGGATTTCTTCCATAAAATGGTATGTAAAACTCGCGAGGTTCATCTCGAACGATAATTGTAAGATGGGGCCATGTTGTATTTGAGAACTAGACAAGGCTCTCCGTTTTCAGCTATTTGTGTGCTGAATCTTGCCTGAATTTTTCCGTCAGCAACCGACCAACCCAATAAATCACCATTCTGTGTATGATTCAAGCCAATAATGTCATAAAAATCATTCAGACTTACCCACACATCGTCCATCATCTGAAAATTAAGGTCACAAATAGCTCCTTTGAGCGAATCCATACCCGAACGGAAATATCTTCCCGACATAATATCATAACAAAGAGTATTGCCTTTTTCGGTTATAATAACCTCGGTATTTTGTACAGGATTTCTTTCAATATGATCCTTGGCGATTGAATCCTGTATTTCGCTCTCCTTTTTTTCTCCGATAGTTTCGATAACCTTATCCTTATACTCTTTAAGAGCCGCTTCGGATATAGCGTAAGCAGTTGCAAGAGCCGTGTTCCGCTTATGATTTATTTTACTTGCACCTATTATGCACGCAGTTGATGCGGTAGCGGTTATCAATGATGGAATATATACCCTCGCTGTCGTTTTTACCACTTCAAGCTTTGTAAGCTCTTCGCCTTTATCTTCCTTTGCCTCGTCTATAAGGCTCATTGCTTTTGGAGTTGCTTTTACGGCTATTACAGTCGTTGTAAGCATACCTACTATGCCTGTTGCGACAAGTATTTCCGAGCTGTATTGATTAACAAAATGCTTAGCCATATTGATAAGTCCCGTGAAATTGATTTTTTTCATATTAACGCTCCTTTCGCCTGAAAAGAAAGAAGAGAGCCGCATAAACTCTCTTCCAAAATCCTATTCAGCCTCTTCTTTGCTTTCTCTTTTAGCAAGTGCTTCGTTGACCTTTTCTTCAATTATCTCCTCATTCTTCTTGTCTGACACCCAGTTTCCGAGAAGCGTTGCCGCTCCTCCGACTACTG
>CAYOAV010000103.1:0-5147 GCA_964402055.1 uncultured Ruminococcus sp.
GCTTGCAGAACTGTCAAAGCGGTTTTCCATTGAATTCTGCTGAAAATATCCGCTCAAATTATTTCGCCAACCAGAATCCTTAATAATGCACGCTGCAGTTTTATTCTGATTTTTTCTTTTCTGATACATCAGAATATTTACATCAACCGTTGCACTGTCAAAAATCTTTTCTCCGGCAAAATCTATCAGCTGCATAGGGTCAGTCTGTGTTGCTAGGAAATTGCGCAAAGCTTCGCCATACCCTGCTTTCATCCACTTGTTTGAAGTGATAAATGCAAGGATACCGTCTTTTTTTAGAAGCTTATATGCAAGCTCATAGAATAAACAATATATATCGCCTGTGCGTGCATAGGTTTTATAATCCATTTTCTTAAGTTTATCAGCCTCTTCATGCATTGACTGAAGCTGTATATACGGAGGATTGCCGATAACTACATCAAATCCGATAAATTTGCCTTTTTCGTCCAATATTTCCGGGAACTCAAATGCCCATTCAAACGCCGAATCAAATGTAGAATCTGTTTCGGTAAAAAATGAAAGCTGTTCATATAGACCATGCACTTGATCCTTTGTATCCTGTAGTTCTTTAAGTAATGCTTTTTTTTCAAACTTGTCAGAAACTGATTTATACGTTTGAACAAGCTCTTTGTATTTGTTTATTATTTCTTTTGTATCTTTATCTGTTTGTACTTTCTTGCCTATAACAAAATTTATTTTTGATATTAAAGAATTTCCCACCTTGATGTTGATATCAATATTAGGAAGCGTTTCCATTATTCCATTTTTATAATAAGCATTTTTAAGCAATTCGATCCACAATCTGAGTTGACAAATATGTACCGCTTTGGAATTAATATCAACACCAAATAAGCAATTTTCTATAATGATTCGTTTTTCGTTAAAAAGTGTTTCCTGAATTTCTCTGGATTCATTATTGTTTTTATCATATACAAAAGGATTGCCGTTACCGTCACGAACTGCTAGAACATCATCTTCTACTGTTATGTCGTACTCCTTTATGCGCTCATTGGAGTTATATTTAAACAACACTCCAAGCTGCTTTTTTACAGCAATAATTCTGTTGAGTACGGATACAAGAAAATGTCCTGAACCCACGGCAGGATCACATATTTTTATTGTATTAATGATATTATTGATCTGTATTCTCTCATCACGGGTTTCAATCTTATCTGCTATATCAGATAAATCTTCACAATTCCAATTCATACCTGCATTTACTGCATTGAGAGCTGCTTTTTCTACAGCTTCTTTAGCAATATATTCGGTAATAACAGAAGGAGTATAGTTTGCACCATCTTTATAGCCATTAAGCTTTTCAAATATAAGTCCCAAAACAGCCGCATCAATAATTTCCTTTTGATTTGATGTGTTTCCCACCTCAATATCAGATGTGAAGCTATAGCTGTTCAAAAAATCTATAATGTAATTTAGCAATTGAAGCTGTTTGGGGGCTTTGCTGCCTAAAACAGATTTCTGTTTTCTCTCAACCAAATCATTATGCAGATAACGTATATGCACATATTCATTTTCAATAGAGCTTCTTTCAAAAAGAGAACTGTTAAGATAAGGAATCTTGCTGAATTTGTTTAAAAATTCAGATTCTTCTCTGTTCTTTGTTCCCAAAACATCGAAAAAAAGATTCTGCAAATCGTCAAAGCCTGCGATTTTATCATGAGATAAAATATGGTATTCAGAGGCATCACTGTTAAATGAGATCAACTGTCCCTCAAAAAGCTTTATAAACAGCAGACGATTTATCCATATAATTATTATTTCAAAGGTCAGTTCACTAATTTTATTATCATCAATCTCTTTATCTTTCAGCAAATGATATACCTGATCGGCAAGTGAATTTTTTATCGTCGGATCTATTTCAACAATAAGCCTATTATCCTGTGTTTTTTCCTGCAATCCCATTATATATAACAATTCATGATAAAAATTACTGTTAAGAGTGTGCGGTTCATAGTTTACACAAGGTGAATTTTTCAGCAAGTAGCTTTCGGAAAGTATCTTATAGAGATTGGACAAGCTCTGCTTTTTTGAAACACATTCAGAAATATCAAAATAGATATAGTCCATTTCTTCAGTTATGTTCTTTTTGTCGAAATGCTGCTTCAATTCTTCATAAAAAGCAGCAGTATTATTGCTGTACGGCAATTTATTGTTTTTATACTGCCAAAATCGTCTTTCAATCTCTCCATCAACTATACTATGAACAGCTGCGGAATCAATAAGAAACCATTTTAATCCATCTGTTACAATAAGGCGGCGTACTTCTGCCGTAGTTGACACCATTGCTTTGGAGTGTGATACATCGATTGTTTTTTCAAGATAGTAATATACAGCTTCCCACAATGCTTTTTTGTTTATATTTTTCTCAGTAATCATTTCAACCTTATTTTGAGGTGCTTTAGCCTCAATTATTGCAAGAAGCTTGCCATTTTCTTTTATAGAACTGTCGATATTTCCGTCTGTATTTATTGAAAAACGACTATCAGAATAAAATGACATACGCAAAAAGTCATTAATTATATTCTTTATGTGTTCTTCATTTTCTTCATTTGCAACCGCAATGTTTATTTTGGATATATATGAATTTAAAGCTGTTTTAAATTCCAATAAAACAGTCGCCGAAACAGTTCCTTTAGGTAATGCTAACTTTTTGGAATCAGTAATTTTAATAATTGACATTACATACACACTCCATATAAGCTTAAAATAAACGTGTCATTATTTTAAGCAATTATACCATATTATGTTGGATATGTCAAATAAAGTAAATATACAAAAACATAAAATTCTGCTTTCCCCTCTTGACAAATTCCAAAAAAATATATATAATTAACTTTAAAGTAAATTATTCAAAAGTAAATTAAGGAGCATTGCTATGCGTGAAGCATTTATCGGACGAGAAAAAGAGCTTGCGGATCTGAATGAGCTGTATTCACAGGATAAATTTCAGCTTTTCGTTCTGTACGGACGCAGGCGTGTTGGAAAGACCACCCTGCTGAACGAGTTCTGCAAAGACAAGGATACCGTTTTCTATTCCGCAGAGCAAAGCAATGACAAGCTTAATCTTGAAAAGTTTTCCTCGCTTGTTTTCGGTTTCTACGGTGAAAATAACTTGGAGCCGTTTTCATCGTGGACAAATGCACTTTCATATATTGATGAACGGCAGAACGGCAAAAAGCTTGTTATCGTGATAGACGAGTTCCCTTATCTTGTCAGAAAAAATAAGGCTCTGCTCTCTGAACTTCAGCATCTTATCGACCATAAGCTTGTGAACAGCAAGCTTTTCATTATTCTCTGTGGAAGCTATATGGGATTTATGGAAAAGGAAGTCCTCGGCTCAAAAAGTCCGCTGTTTGGCAGAAGAACCGCACAGCTTCACATGAAACCGTTCGATTATCGTACAAGCTGCAAGTTTCTTGACGGCTTCTCCGATGAAGAAAAGCTTGAACTGTACGGTGCATTCGGCGGTACTCCACTATATTTGCAGCAGATCGACCCCAAAGAAAGCTTTGAGGAAAATATTAAGCGGTCATATCTGAAAGTGACTTCCTATCTCTATGAAGAAGCATTGCTGCTTCTCCGTCAGGAGGTGCAGGAACCCGGAGTTTACAGCGCTGTTATCGAAGCTATCGCAGGCGGACACACCAAAGCCAATGAGATTTCCACGAAAATCGGCGAGGATTCCGCAAAATGCCTGAAATATATTAAGACGCTGTGCGAGCTTGGAATTTTGTATAAGGAAACTCCGTTCGGAGAAAAAGAAGCTTCACGGAAAACTATCTACGGCATATCGGATTTTATGTTCCGATTCTGGTATCGCTATGTTTTCGCAAACAGAACGCTTATCGAAACGGGCGCCCAGCAGGCTGTATGGCTGAAAAAGATCGAACCCGATTACAGCGGATATATGGGACTTGTTTTTGAAAAGGTCTGCACGGATTATATGTGTGAGAAAAATGCAAAAGGTGAGCTTCCTATTCTGTTCACTTCGATCGGCAGGTGGTGGGGCACTAACCCGACCACTCATGGTCAGGAAGAAATTGATTTGGTCGCCAACGACAGAAAGGACTACATTTTCGGCGAGTGCAAATGGCGCAGCGAAAAGCTTGATATTTCCGTGCTTCGTGAGTTAAAAGCCAAAGCCGACATATTCGGCAAAAACAGAAACAACACCTATTATTATCTTTTCTCAAAATCGGGCTTCACCGAGGCTGTAAAAGATGAATCTGAATCGGACAGCAGGATTGTGCTTGTTGATTTAAATGATATAACTTAGGCAAGATGTCCACCGCCTTAGAGGTGTGGGCTTGCCTAAGTTATAACACGAGTTGCTTTATGTGTCATCATTTTTTCAGGTGCTGCACTTATATTGTAAATCTATCCTGAAAATAATCAGTATATAATACATTCAATGAAAAAAATCACATAAAAGGCAATATGCATATGATGAATCATCAAAGAATTTATATTATTTGCTGATGCAGATGTTGAGGAAATAGGAAAAGCAGTTATAGAGTCTTTTATAGAATCAGAACGATATTACAACATGAGTTAGAGTTTGTATATGACACATGATATTGGGGACTTGTGCTGAGCCTAAAGGTGCAAATTACAGGAGGGTTCAAATGGGATTATTTGATAGATTTAAAAAGACATCAAAGGAAAGTTTATTAGGATATTTGCAAAATAGCATTTCAGATAATTCTAGTCTGGAACACATAGTAAGCGTGTTTGAAGAGATGTGTAATATGCCACTTAAAGAAGATATGATTTTATTTGAAACAGGAACCTATTCTTTTAAAGGGAAACCTATGTTTTACTTTTCTTTGGTTAGACAATTTCCTAATGATGAGGAAGAGTATTATCAAATTCATGTGGACGTGTTATATATTCCAACGGAAAAAAATAAAGATTTTCAACGAACTATATGGAATGAGGATACTCCCGAAGATATATTCAGCTATATCAAAAAGACTCCTGAGTTTAATTTCTGTAAAGATAAGGTATTCAGCAAAATAGAAATATATTTGGATGAAACCTAACGTGAAAATTCCAGTTTGTGTGGGAGTGATATGTTACCACAAACGAGAAAAATGCCTTTGATATGTTTG
>CAYOAV010000104.1:0-5119 GCA_964402055.1 uncultured Ruminococcus sp.
TTTCCCCGAAGCCTTTTCGCAATATTATAATCCAAACGACAGCATTGTACTTTTGCACGGCAGGACTTCATATAAGGACGATATGCCGAAAATCATTGCAGAAAAGCTTATGTCAGCCGCACAGTATGCTCAAATCGCTGAAAACGGCGAGCTTTTCATTCGCATTCCGCCCGAAAAAAAGAACCTCCCCGAGCAATGCATAGCTATCTGCCGTGAATATATCGGCAATGGCGGACTGATATTTTATCTTGACAGCGAAAAAATATATATCCGTCCGAAAAATATAACAGGCATACGCATAACCGAAGAGCTTCTGAAAAGCCTGTCCGAAATAACAGGAAGAGAAAACCTTGTTATATCAACCCGCAAAATTTAAACCGATACCTAGGGGACGGGAAATCCGTCCCCTACATTTTTAAATAAATAATTGCTTAAAGAATTATAAATAAATCACCATAAAATTTATTGACAAATTATTATATGCGTTGTATAATTATAGTGTATAATATGCAATAAATTCCAAGCGGAAATGCCCGATTTTCGGGGCAGATACGAAGTGGGAGTAGGTTGGTCAGCGGCTGAAAGCATTTTCGTACAGCTTGGTATTTCGAAAAAGGAGGAAATTTTTTATGAGAATAAATAAACTTACTAAAAGAATTGTAAGCTTTATTACTGCGTTGAGCCTTTCGGTATCATCAACAGTTATGATTCTGCCTGCAAGTGCCTTTGCGGACAATTCACAGGAAATCGGCTATACCGATATTGAGGAGAATAAGACCGATGAGCTGTTCGGGGATCCAGCGGTTGATAGTGAAGATGATGGTGAAAGCGTTTCTATTTATGTAACAGCTTCATCAACTGAACACGGAAGTGTAACAATACCAGTTCCTAACCCCGATGCAGAAACTCAGGTGTATTTTTATTTACAACCTGACGAGGGCTATAAAATAGGCAATATTGCTGTTACTTACGGTGATAATCAGACGGTTCAGTACTATGAAAGCGCTGATACACCCGGTGAATATTATTTCACAGCTCCATCAGAAAATGTAACAATTACAGCTACATTTGTTTTATGTAATGTGACCTTTAAATATAAAATTGTTGACGAAGACGGCAATGCTGATGTAACAGGCAATGATTTCACTGTATCAAAGAAAGGCGGAGCAGTTTTAAAAAATGGTGATACATTTACAATTGATGATCTGCCTCTTAATGTTACATTTATACCTGCTCGTGGTTATCAAGCAAATTGGCTGGACATATATGAAAACGAAGCAAGCATTGACGGTTCTGTTACTTTATATCAAAATAATCTCGTTGAAGATACATCATTAACTTTAGATAAAGATGATTTGCAGATATTATTTGATGATTGTGAGAGAGTTTTTGTTGCTGAATTTGGCATATCCGATGAAGTGTATACTGTTACTCTTAATGTTGAAAATGGCATTGCTGATGTAAACAATTCCTTTAAATTTAATAATGAAGTATACATTAATAATATAGGTCCCGAGAACGGATATGAGCTTGACACTATTACAGCTGCATATACGGATGAAGATGGTGTTCCACATTCAATTGATATTAAAAATGATGAAAACGGTACACCGTATTTCATAATGCCTGCATATGATGTTGATGTTACAGTAACATTCAAGGCTAAGAATTATCCTGTAAACCTTACAGCATCAGAAAATGTTGCATATAACGTAACCACAACGGGCGGCAAAGAGCTGAAAGACGGCGATACAATTACTATAAGTGATTTTCCGCTTACATTAACGGTTACTGTTACTAATAATGAATATACATTCGATAGCTGGGATATAACTAATGGCGATTATTTAACAGATTCAGAACAGACAACGACCATAACAGGAATGTCTGACTGGAGCGAAGATAGTATCACTATTTCCGTAAATCTGGAAGGCAAGCCATCATTCTCTGTAACAGCTGACTCTAATTCAGGTATTACAATTGCGGCTTATGGCGAAACAGACAATTTCAGCGAATGCTATAAGGATAACACCGTTTACTTTACTTTAAGCGTTCCCGATGGCTATATCGCAAAAAATGTCAAGGCTTATAACGTCGATAATGCAATTGTACTCGATACTTCTTACAATGAAGATGGAAAGTATTATTACTTTACAATGCCTGCAGGTGATGTTGTCATCATGGCTGATGTTGTTAAGCTTCACAAGGTAACTGTTAATGCAACAAACGGTACAATTACAGCTTATAACAATTCAAGCTTTACAGATGTTGCCCCCGGCGATACGGTTTATTTTACATTAAATCCTGCTGATGGTTATTTCTGGAGCGATACCTTCAGTAACTCGCTTACAGTATCAGCTCCCACCCAATCAATCACATGGGAAAGCGATTGTGATGATGATGGCACAGAATATTATTATTTTGAAATGCCCGATGAGGATGTAACTATTTCCATAAGCTTCCCTGAAAAAACCAAATGGGTAAAGGAAAATGGCAAATATTCAATTACATATCTTGAATATCATCCAATCGTGCCTCTTCAAATCCCTCTTTCCGAATTGATAGCAGAGGGCAGGAATGTCAACGATATTGAAAGCATTACTCTTAAGCACACTAATAATGCTGTATTTGAGGTTTTGATCAGTAACTATGGTGACACCTTAGAAGAATCAGTTAATCAGACTGAAACAACCATTAATATCAACGGTGTGCAAATTTCGGCTAATGACGCTATATACATAAATAGCATTGTACTTGATAATGACAACGAAACCTTTACTATCAGCGATATCACTATAAACTACAAGAAATACAACATTGGAACATCTGCTGAAAACTGTACTATCACCGCTTCTGCTACAAAGGCTGAAAACGGCGATAAGATAACCGTTACTGTAACGCCTGATACGGGATATAGAATTGAAAAGCTTTATTATTCTTATACCGAAAACAACAAGGAAAAAACTGTAAAAATTGAAAACAATGAGTTCGTTATGCCCGCTTTTAACGTAACTATCTATGCGGAATGCGAACAGTATACTTTCACCGCTACAGACGGAGATATCGTTAAATATTGCGATGATTTTACAGAATTAACCAATCTTTGCAATGACACCTTTAAAAATAAGGACGTAACTATCACTATCAACAGAAATTTTGCTCTTACAAGCAAGGAAAAGCTCCCTTCAACCGTAAACAGCCTTAAAATCAACGGTTCGGGCAAGCTTCAGCCTGACAGCAGCGTTACAGCTCTCAATATCCCTGTTGATACTACTCTTAATGTAACAATTGAATCGTCAAATACGCTTGCTGTTACTGTTGCGGCAGGAAAAACGCTCACGCTCGGTGAGGATTACAATGGTTATATCAATAAGCTTAGCGGCGGAACTGATTCCATGCTTGTTGTAAACAAAGAATTAGAGATAGGTCAGCTCTCCAACCTTGCCAAGGTTACTATGGCTTCCTCTGTTGCCGATGATATGCTTATTATCAGAGGTACTGTTTCTTCAATCGGCAGTATAGAGGGTAAAATATGCTTATGTGATACCTCGGATATCACATATGCAGCTGAAAACACAAAGCTTTACCTTATGCTTAAGGCAGATGGCTCTCTTCCTAAGGTTACATTGACTGATTCAGGAAAAATCGGACTTAGCTTTTTGGATGCTATTGGCAGTTATACAGAAGTAGCTGCGGGAACAACCATCCTTTATACAAAGGGCAAGGATCTTAGCAACAATATATCAATAGATTCGTTCACAGCTGTATATTACGAAAAAACCAAGTCAATCAAGGCTGAATATGCTGACGCTATCTCGCTTTACACAAATCCTGGCGGAAACTTTATTGCCAGTTATCCAAACCTTGAAGCTGTTGTTGACTACATCAATACTACCGAGGACACAGCTTCTGAATATTTGATCTGTCTTAACAAGGATGTAACAGCTTCAACAACATTCGCATTCCCGACTAAGAATAAGAATGTTAAGAGCATTACTATTGATGGCTCGACTATCACCCTTACAGGAACTAAGCTTAATATTCCTTATGATACAGTTATTGGTTGTAGCATAAAAGCTGAAAATAAGACTAATAAGTTAGATGTTTCCGTTGCAAAAGATGTTAAATTAACATTATACGTTGAAAGCTTTAAATGCTTGGGCAAAGTAACAGGTACAAATACATCGGAGCTTTTTATTGACCATACTACTGCTTATTTCACAGATCTTTCAGGCTTTGGAAAAGTAAGTGGTACCGTTTTTGTTGACGGAACAATGTCGAAAATTGGCGATTATAGTGGTGAGCTGGCTGTTACAGGCGAAAAATCCACCGTTGATATCACAAATGTAAGCGGAAGTACTACATTTAACCTTGTTGTAAACTCCAAGGGTGTTCTTCCTAAGGTAACTATTGGAAAAGCTTCCGAAAATAGTCCTATTAGAGTATATGTTGGTGATAGTTCAGGTAGAGATATTACCCTTACAGGCGGCGAAACTATTCTTTATACCAAGGATAACAAATTCGCAGAGGACGGAAAGCTTGAAAATGTAACGTTAGGCGCTACCAATCGTAATCTCTCCGCATTCTATTACAGCAAAACCAAGGAAATCAAGGCTGAATATGCTGAGGCTATCTCACTTTACAAAAAGGTTAACGATGATATGACAGAAACTGGAGGTTTCTCGAACCTCGAAGCAGCTGTTGACTATATCAACAACAACACAAAAGATACAGCTTCTGAATATATGCTTTATCTTAACACTAATGTAACAGCTTCATCTACTTTTGCATTCCCTACCAAGAATAAGAATGTCAAGAGCATTACTGTTGAAGGTGGAAGTATCACCTTTACAGGCACAAAGCTTGCTATTCCTTATGATGTGACATTTAACAACACAATCAAGGCAAGCAACAAGACAAATCTTATTGATATTACTGTTGCTAAGAATGTGACATTGGCAATTAACAAATTAACAGGTTATGACGATAATACTACATTAATACCTTATATCAACAAGATAACAGGTACAAAGGATTCAAAGCTTGTTCTTAAGAAATCGTCGGTTGTTAACAATATTGCTTCATTTGGCACAGTTGAATGTGATGCAATTGTAAAAGG
>CAYOAV010000105.1:0-5036 GCA_964402055.1 uncultured Ruminococcus sp.
TGAGCTGATAATTGATGTCCTGGAACTGGATGGTCTTGGTGTAATAGCCGGCTTTTACACGGCAGATACCGTCCTGATACATTCGCTCAAACGGAATACTGTCCTGTGCCGACTTCTTTTTCTTATCTTGATTTTTCGCTCTTGCGATGGCGGCTTCGATCTGCTTTCGTTCCGCCCTCGTGAGCTTTCTTTTTTCGGACAAAACAGGTTAATCTGATCTTTATGCTCCTCCACCCATGCTGTTGTCGCTTTGCTGTGATGGGCACGAAGATTATCCAGTATCAGATAAACCTTATGTCCTGCATCTTTGATAAGTTTGCCCATAAATTCGATCAGTTTTTCAGAATTGATCGATTCCTGGCTGAACATAAAATGGACTTTGCCTCTGTTGCTGATGGCACTGATCATGTTGATATGCATTTTTACCGTCTGCACTTTCAGGACAGGTGTTTTGCCTTTTGGAGCATAGCCACGAGCATAGTTACATTCATTTTGAATGGCTGTTTCATCGCCCCAGAATATTTCTGCACCTTCCTCTTTTGCGGCTTTATGGATCATAGGATAGGCATTTTTCAGCCACTCCTGCACCTGCTCAGGCTTCTGGTTCATTGCCTGTTTCATGGGCCTTTGTACAGTAAATCCCCAACGCTTAAGGTATTCACCAACAGTCCGGATAGGCATAATAATCCCGTAATGAATTTTGATGAGTTCCTGCACTGCACTGCGTGTCCATAAACAGCATTTCAGACAAAGCTGATCCGGGTTCTTTTCGATGATCATTTTAATGATCTCTCGTTCCTGCTCGGATGTCAGTGTTCTGTTTTTGCCTGCTTTGATACCACGTTTTTTAGGCTTCAGGGCGTTCATGCTGTCAGCTTTATACTTGCGTATCGTAATATAGACTGTATTAGTGGAGAATCCTGTTACCTCTGCAATTTCCTTTACAGGATGATCTTTTTTCCACATCTTTATCACGATTTTTCTTGCTTCGTATAACGCCTCTGGTGTACTTGTTTTGTAGTCGGTGGGCTTGTCGTCTTTCATTCTTTTATTATATCATTTTCCGAGTCGTTTGTAAATCATTTTTATCGATATTTTGTTGCCGGGTTAATAAGTTCAGGATGCTCCGCACGTCTGATATTGCATGGTTCAGTACTGCTCTCCGGATTCATACCGCATTTTGTACATTTGTACTTCTTGATTACATGACGGCGGATATGAAACTTAGCAGGAGTATATATCAGTTCATCGTATTTATCCTCACCAATCTCCGTCATATCAGAACCGCATTTATCGCATTTTGGATCGTCTTTTTTATGTAATACCTCTTCAACAGGCAACTCACTCATCCAGTCATCATGAGTACGCTTTTTCTTACGCTGATGTGCAGGAACATTGATAGTTTCAGAAAAAGAAGAAACAGCCTGTACATTATCATCAGGAAACATAGAAAGTTGCGTACCTTCGTTCAGAATAACAGAAGTCTTTTCTGTTTTCATTCCGAAGAACTGCTTTCTGAACCATTCAAGTTGTTCCTGCATTAGAGCAAGCTGTTCTTTTAATATTGTATTTTCATTTTGAAGTGCAGTATGATCTGCAACTAATTTTTGAATATCACGCTCTGACATACCACACACCAACCTTCGTTTTATGATACATTAATTATGCCATAAAATTGCCAATAAATCAAGTAATATCGCAAAATTTCTTAATACAATATGCTTGGTTTCCCTTCGCGGATGGCTTTAGGCTGATCTATTTTCAATCCTTCCAGAAGCCAGCGTGTCTGCTGTGGCGTAAGCAGTAATGCTTCTGTTTCATTATGCGACCATTGGAATCTTCCATTATCAAGACGCTTATACAAAAGCAGAAATCCGTCGCCTTCCCAGAGAAGTCCTTTAATGCGGTCACACCGTCTGCCGCAGAACAAGAACAATGCCGTGCTATACGAATCAAGCTGAAGCTGTGCCTGAATTATCGTTGCGAGTCCATCTATTGAGCGTCGAAGATCAGTATATCCGGTGACAATGGATGTGTTAAAAAGCGAGGCAGAAACCTCCGACAGCATGAGACTGTACATAGTTCCTGCCTATTAATTAACACTTATATCTCCAAGTTTTCCACACTTCCTCAAAAATGTCATTACAGACATCAATGATTTCAAATATATTTCACATATTCTGTTCCTCCCATATATATTCTGCGATGTACAACCTGTCTTGAATTTATTCTCATTTAAATCACACACAACTTTTCAGTAAAATTTCATGTATCCTGCGTAAAAAATCTTAACCCAAGTCAGTATACCTGCAATTTTTCCTTGCATGCACGACATTTATGCTTGAAAATCTGTATGTTCATTTTTGGAACATTCTCTTATTTGATATTACTTATTCGTAAGCATCCCCAACACCTGAAACAACTAAATGTTCCTTATCAGTATTAAATGATAATAAACGCCAACATTCATGATTGGTTGAATTGTTAACAAAGACTTCGATTGTATCTTCATTGCTTAATACAACAAACAAGTCGCCTCGGTTATTTATTGAAATACTTTCCACATCCAATTTAGTATTAACAAGTTTCCAATTATTTAGTATCCTGTCATAACGATTTGTATTCAATTTGTCCCATTCATTTTCTTGCATATATTCGCCATTTTCATTTAAATACATGTCGAATGCTGTCACAATAATCTCACCTGATTTTGAGACTAGTCTAAAAGGGCATTGAACGTGTAGCGCAAATTGAGGTTTTTTTGTGTGTTCACCCTTGTGATTTATAAAAGGTATGTATTCGCCGAAACCCATGTCAAGCATATCTGTTTCTCTACTAACATAAAGCAAGGGCTGTTTTAATAAAACGCGAATATAATTTAACGCTTTTTTACTTATCATTTCTATTTCCCTACTATCTCTCTGGCTATATCATAAATTTCCCAATAACTATAACCTTCTCCGGTTATCATATCATGCAATTGTCTGCGCTGCTTCTTATCAAGTTTTAATTCATTACATATATCATCAACCTGCTTATTTTGGGCTTGATTGTTTCTAGGGGTATTATATTCACTATCTGAATTATATGTATTCCCTTTAGAATACATAATATTTGCTGCAATAGTTCCTTCAGCTACAGCAACAGCACCTGCAGTAGAAACACATGTCGTAGAAACTGCAAAACCATACACAACTATACCATCTGTAAGTGCATATGCAGAATAATCCAGTGTTGGTACATTAATGGTCTCAGGAATAGTCGAAGCAATACCAGTAGTTGCAATATATGTTGAACCAACTACAGCTGTATGAGATGTCGCTCCCCCCATCTCATAAGCGACACTTTCCCAATCATGATTATAACTAGCTATTGCTAAATCACAGTAGAATCCACCAACATCTCTTAAAGGCTTTGTCGGGTCATTGGCGAATTGATATAGAGCGTTTCCTGTTGCTTTTATTGGATTCTGCACAAATTCAGTTGCCGCATCGCCATAGCCAGACATGGTATCAACAACACCTTCACTATAACTAGCAAAGATTTTTCCGCCATTTCCCCAACAACCATCTTTTAACATGTCAATACCGGTTTGCCAACAATCTGCTAATTCACTCCAAATAGAATGCCCACTCGGATCAAAGTTGAAAATTGGATTATTGTGACAATAGGTATACAAATTCAAACTAAGTGGATCGCCGTTTTCGCCTGAGTAACTATCTCTTGAAATAAATCTACCAATCGACGGATTGTAATATCTCGCTCTGAGGTAAATAGTACCCGTCTCAGCATCATAATACTCACCACAATAACGGAAGGCAGCGGTTTCACTATCAGCTTACAGTTATCTTAAACAAGTGCACTTACTTCCTGTACGCAAGTACCAATAAACGCAAGTGAATCAAATGTATTGAATATGATCAGAAATACAAACAGCTTATAGTTTTCCTCTTTGATGCGAAATGCGCAATAAAAAGCAATAATAAGGTGTAGCAGATGCACCAGTAGAATCAACCCTGTTATAAGCCATGTAGATGAGATGTTCTCCATTGTTATTACTCTCAAAATTTTTAAGATTGTATCAAGCAAGGAAGAAACGATCAGTGATACGATAAAAAGGAGAATGGGAGAAACCTGTTTGAAATTAATCATTGCACGCCTCCAAAAAACGGTCAAGGTTGAACGAAAAACTGATTCCACCGCCTATTCCCAGATAAGCCTCTATACCCCATGTAAGCGTATTTGTAGGAGAGTTATCATCGCTGCTGAATCCAGCAATATTAAACCCATTCATTTCTACGCCAACTGAATATGAGTGACTTTGGGGTCCATAAGCATACACCCTTTCGTTATATTGCTTCTTTTGGATAACACAACTTTCCACGGCAACAGAATACGCGCCAAATCCTACACCGATATTAAAGCTATTAATACCTTCTACTTCCATATAATCGTATGTATACCGATTTCGCTCGCCAAAAGGTACCCACTGTGCTTGAACACGATAGTTTTCAGCAATATCAATCGTTCCGCCTATGCCTAAGCCACCTGAAATTTCTACAGCACTTGCTTGAAATGCTGCATTAACAATATTTTGGATTTCATTGCCTATAGCACGATAACTACTAGTCAGTTCTTGATTATACTCATACCTTGTCTCGCCCTGTTTTTCCCAAAAACTGTGCCAACCATTGATCAGTTTTTTAAAGGAAACTTTATGCCCACTCGGATCCACACCAAGTATAGGATTATTATGGCAATAAGTATAAAGATTCAAACTTAGCGGATCGCCATGCTCACCGGTATAAGAATCTCTTGAAATAAATCTACCGGTAACAGGATTGTAATATCTCGCACGCAGATAAACCGTGCCTGTTTCAGCATCATAATACTCACCGCAGTAACGGAACGCATTTGTATCGGAAGAATCGATATTCTTCTCAACACCAAAAGCGTCGTAGGTATAAGTCTTTGTGACATAACCCTCTGCATCAGTAAGATTTACAACATCGCCATGTGCGTTCTGAGTGTAGTAG
>CAYOAV010000106.1:0-5012 GCA_964402055.1 uncultured Ruminococcus sp.
TTTTCTGACGACGGATTCGGGTGCGGGACAAACAGAAAATCCAAGAGTTAATTGGAGGAGCAATACTATATTAATTAACTATTGTAATTAACCCTGCTATTATTAAATTTATGTGAAATACTTGCAATTATATATAATTAATGGTATAATATTAAAATAATGCGGCAAAAAGCTATGACAAAATGAATTGTGCCGCTGTTTTTTGGAGGTTTGAAAATAATTATGCTTACAAATGCTTTTATCTCATTCGCAGAAACATCTGCCGCTCAGGTCACTCAGTACGACACCTCAGCAAGCACAATATCTATGATATTCTCCTTCGTGCTTCTTATCATCGTTTTCTACTTTTTCCTCATCAGACCGCAGAAAAAGAAGGAAAAGGAAGCTAAGCAGCTCAGAGATAATCTTCAGATCGGTGACGAGGTAACGACTATCGGCGGAATTACAGGAATAATCGTAAGAAAGAACGAGGACACCTGCGTTATCGAAACTGGCGGCGACCGCAGTAAGATCCGTGTAAAGCTCTGGGCAATTTCCGAAAATCTTACCGTTCATGATGCTGCTGAAGAAGCTGTAAAGGAATCCTTTAAACCTAAAAAGGAAAAGAAAGCTAAAGACGAAGAAGAAAAGTCTGAATAAAATTTGAATAATTCCCCTTTTGTTAGCATAAAATTTACAAATGCAAAAAGGGGATTTTTTTATGCGTAAAAATGCAGAACAAAGAATGAAAAACGACCGTATCAAAGCCATTGTTACCTCTTTATTGGCTTTTATAGGCGCTGTATCGTTATGTTTGCTGATATTTGGTGAAATTGCAGTAAAAATTGACCTTTCAGATGGGATTTTTTCTGTTATGGCACAGCTTTCGCTATGTGCAGGCTGTTTTGCGGCGGCTTATGCCATTTCTAAGCAGAAGAGAAGAAAAGGACTTGTTATCGGGCTTTATTGCGGTGGTGTAGTTTTTATAGGCACATTTTTGCTTGGAATTATCTTTAGTAAAGGCTTTTCGGCAGGTGGGTTTATCATAAAGCTTCTGACAGTTTTTTCCTGCTCGGCTATCGGCGGTGTGCTGGGAGTTAATTCAAAGAAAAGATTTCGTTAAATTGCCTATTGAAATTTGTAATCATATGTGTTATAATGTAATAAATAATTTTTTTGTGGAGGTTTTTGTTATGAAGCATATCAGAACAATCAACGCTGCTAACCTTAAGAAAACTGCTGAAAAGGGTGGCTGTGGCAAATGTCAGGCTTCCTGCCAGTCTGCCTGCAAGACTTCTTGCACAGTTGCTAACCAGAAGTGCGAAAAGTAATCCGGTGATGAGCTGAATTGCTGCGGGGCGGCTATAAGCTGTCCTCGCAAATTCCGGCTTGATGCCGGCTTTTATTTTATCGGACAAGTTTTTTTCTGAAAGGTAGATTTTATGATACACAAATATAAGCTTAACGGATATAATATAGTTCTTGATGTAAACAGCGGCGGTGTTCACCTCGTTGACGAGCTTACATACGATATGCTCGATAATGTCGCTCCACCGTTTGAAGATAAATGCCCCGAAAGAGTTAAAGAAAAGCTTTCACGCTTCTATTCGCCCGAGGAGATAGAATCCTGCTACAGCGAGGTCGTTGAGCTTTATAAAAATGAAGTCCTTTTCTCTGAGGATACTTACGAAAAATTTGCACAGTATGCTGTTCCCGCTCCTGTTAAGGCTATGTGTCTGCTGGTTGAACAGGACTGCAATCTGCGTTGTGAATACTGCTTCGCTTCACAGGGCGATTATGGCACAGGCTGCCGTATGCATATGGATTTTGAAACAGGTAAAAAGGCTCTCGATTTCCTTATTGAAAAATCCGTTGGCAGAGAAAACCTTGAGGTTGACTTCTTCGGCGGTGAGCCTCTTATGAACTGGGACGTTGTTAAAAAGCTCGTTGAATACGGCCGTTCCAAGGAAAAGGAGCATAAAAAGAATTTCCGTTTCACAGTAACTACGAACGGTATGCTTCTTGATGAGGAAAAAATGGATTTCATCAATAAGGAAATGAGCAACGTTGTCCTCTCGGTTGACGGCAGAAAGGAAGTCAACGACCGTATGAGAAAGCGTATCGACGGCACAGGCAGCTACGACCGCTTTATGCCGAAATATAAGCAGCTTGTTGAAAAGAGAAATCACGAAAATTATTATGTCAGAGGTACATTCACTAAGTATAACCTCGACTTTTCAAACGATGTTTATAGCCTTTTCAGCGAGGGCTTCGACCAGATCTCTGTTGAGCCTTGCGTAAGCGACCCGAAAGAGCCTTACTCCATCACAGAAAGCGACCTACCAAGAGTTTTCTCCGAGTATGAAAAGCTTGCACAGATGCTCCTTATCAATGATAAACAAGGCAAGCACTTTAATTTTTTCCATTTTATGCTTGACCTCGACCAAGGTCCATGTGCGATAAAGCGTCTTAGAGGCTGCAGCAGTGGTAATGAATATGTTGCGGTAACTCCCGAGGGCGATATTTATCCATGCCATCAGTTTGTCGGCGTTGAAAATATGAAAATGGGAAATATCAACGAGGGTACATTTGATGAAAATATGAAAAAGGAATTTGCAGGCGCTCATATCTATTCCAAAGAGGACTGCAAAAAATGCTGGGCAAGATTCTATTGCAGCGGCGGCTGTAATGCGAACAACTTTATTTATAACGGCGATATTCATTCACCGCATAAGATTTCCTGTGAGATTGAAAAGAAGCGCCTTGAATGTGCAATTATGATGAAAGCCGCAAAGGCTGCCGAAGAACAGGGTATTGACCTTTAATAAATTTAATGCTCCTTTTGTAAAAAAAGGGAGCATTTTTCTTTTCATAAGAATATTGACACAAAGAATAAAATGTGTTATAATCTTAATAAGTTAGCATAGGCTAACTTAAGGAGTGATTTTATGGCATATACCATTATACAAGGATTAATGATACCATTCTTAGGCACAACGCTCGGCTCTGCATGTGCGCTTTTTATGAAAAAGGAAATGAGCCGAACCTTGCAAAGAATACTTACAGGCTTTGCGGCAGGAGTTATGACGGCGGCTTCTGTATGGAGCTTGCTTATTCCGTCAATTGAACAATCGGAGGAAATGGGAAGACTTGCGTTTTTGCCTGCTGTTATCGGATTTTTAGCAGGAATTGGCTTTCTTCTGCTTCTTGACGAAATAATTCCGCATTTACATATGGACGGCGAATCAGAGGGCGTTACGGTCAAATTATCCAAGAATACAATGCTTCTTCTTGCGGTAACGCTCCATAATATCCCCGAAGGAATGGCGGTCGGAGCTGTTTATGCAGGAGCAATTTATGGCGGCTCGGAGATAACCTCTGCGGCGGCATTTGCGTTAGCGGTCGGAATTGCAATACAGAATTTCCCCGAGGGAGCGATAATATCAATGCCGCTCCGTTCGGAAGGAATGTCGAGAAGAAAAGCATTTTTATGCGGAGCAATTTCAGGTGCGGCAGAGCCTGTCGGAGCATTGCTGACGATACTTGCGGCTGGTGTAATTATTCCTGTAATGCCTTATCTTTTGAGCTTTGCGGCAGGAGCGATGATATACGTTGTAGTTGAAGAGCTTATCCCCGAAATGTCATCAGGAGGTCATTCAAACATTGGTACTATCTTCTTTGCGATAGGCTTTGCGGTAATGATGACTTTAGATGTTTGCTTTGCGTAAAAATCAGCTGGTAGAAAATATAACTTAGGCAAGATGACCCCCACCTCTAAATTGAATTTCATTCAACTCGGCGGCTAGTTCCATTTACTGTTTAGTGGGAGTTCAATCTCCCGCTAAACATTTGCTTCGTTAAATGACGGGGCAAGCTACTTATTGAATTGCATAAAAATCAACGCATATACACAGAAAACAGCTTTTAAAAAACTTCACACCACCCCTTGACATTGTATTTATAATATGCTATACTTTATTTAAGTTAGTTATTGCTAACTTAAATCTTAAGCATCAAGTTAGCTTTCGCTAACTAAAGGAGGTAATAAATTTGTCCGAATCGGAGCATAATATATTTGTAAAAAAGCTCGCTTTCCATGCAGCACCGACCTTGCTTGGAACGAAAAGTGCAAGTCTGCTGTCACTTTCAGCGGAAGATCAGGATATTGACGGGAATATTGAATATTTCAACAGGAAAACCGCAGAAAAAGGTCTTGTATGCAGGATTTTATGCAGATGCAAAAGCCGTGTTCTGCTGTTGGTATGCAATGACAATCTACTTAAAAAAAGACTTGCAGATGATAATGTCAGGCGGCTTTTAATGCAATATGGTTATGAAAAATGCAGGAATATTGACGAATATATAGCTCATCTTGCAAAAAGAGTTTCCGAAAACGAGGAATTTCCACACGAAATAGGAGCATTTCTTGATTATCCGATTGAGGACGTGACAGGTTTTATTGAAAATAAGGGAAAAAATTTCAAGCTTTGCGGCTTATGGAAGGTTTATGGAAGCGTTGAAAATGCCAAACGTATTTTCGCAGGCTATGACAGCTGCAGAAGCTTTTTATGCAAAAATGATGATATTTATGCGGTAATTTGCAATTAATAGGGGAATACATATGAAACGCATTCATTTTGATATTGAAAAAGACGGCTTTTACGGCGCATATTGGGTGCATAAAACGCCCTGTAACTGTGCCATGATCGCCATGATCGGGGATGACCCAGAGGATTATATGGCTCGTTCCTGCGTGAAATGGCTTTTAAAGCAGGGCATCAATGTTCTCACCATGTCCCCGGCGAAAAAGGATTATGGTCATCACAACTATCCATTGGAGCGTGTGGAGACAGCAATTAACTGGCTGAAAAGCCACGGTATCCGCAAAATCGGTATTGTGGGTGCATCTACAACGGGTACACTGGCGTTGACAGCGGCATCTTACTTTGCGGATATTACCCTGACCATCGGCATGACGCCCAGCGATTTTATCTGGCAGGGATTCATGCAGGGCAAGAAAGATGGTTGCAAAG
>CAYOAV010000107.1:0-5001 GCA_964402055.1 uncultured Ruminococcus sp.
CATCGTCATAGCGATTTCCGTCCATTGCTATCGTATAAACAAACTCTTTGTCAAATAAATATGACATAAGCTTGCTATAATTTGCAGGACAGTCAACCTTTGAGCATAGCCACTCAAAATACTGCCCTTTAATATCATCAGTTTTCATTATACCTCCTTGATTTTTGACCGTTTGACATCGGCATATCGGCGTTCATCACGAAGAATTTCATAATCGCATTTAAGCCGTTCATTGCGAATGTATACACTGTCAGGCTCATATTCTCCGAAATGTCTTACAGCGTCTTTGCCTATAGTATTTTCAATATCTTCAATAGGCTGATTATTTTCATCAGCAAGAACTCCGTCTGCAAAGTATGTAATATCAACGGTATCATACTCAAAATTCTCCGAAAATTCTTCGGGAGTGATAACATAAGGTCGTGGATAATCATCACTGTTCTTCGCAGATGCTATCTTATTACCATTTCCTGCGTAATTTTCATTAATGATAATATCTGCATAGCTTTTTACGGCATTAACTGTTTCTTTACCGTTTGTCTTGACGTTCTTATATGCTCTTTTTACAGATTCGATCTCATCGTTGGCGATCGTTTCGTACTTGGTCTTTGTCAACTTCCATGCCGCCGTAGCCCCAATAACTGCTCCAAGTATAAAAAGCAATAAACCTGATGATTTATTCATTTTCATCGACCTCCTCATTTTTTATCGTGAAAACTGTAATGGATAAACCACCAAAAAGCAAAGAGGCACTCAAAAGAATACCTCCTATAATATGCCGTTTCCGTGGTGTATCCATAATATAATCAAGCGTACAAATCAAATTCTCAAAACCGCCCATATTAGCTCCTTTCTCTCGACAGGATCATAATTCCTCCTGCAAGACAAATACCCGATGCAATTGAAAATATAACACCTAAAGTGTTGCTCATATCAAATCCTCCTCCCGTATATTCCAAAGTCTGTAAATGTAATGTGAATAATCCAGCATATCCCGATACGGATTTCCGCTCCCGATATTATATTCATCGGAAACTATACTTCACATAAGATCAAGAATATTCCCGTCAACATTGAAGTCAAGCCAGATAGACGGTTCATAACCGTTTACAAATTCACGATTAGTCATCTTGTTTGCGTTAAAAATTCCAAAATCAACATAACCATCGCCGCCGTTCTTCGGATTCTTTACCCAACCAACGATCTGACCTGCCTTAGTCTTTGGAATATCAAGCATTTCAAGAACATCGTTAAGGAACAAATATCCCTGAGTATTAAGCTTATTGTTGGCGTATGCCTCTCGACTGGTAAGGAACATGAGATTATATTCGGGATTCTTGTTCCAATAACAGCTGGCCTCGTCAAAAATTCTGGTATACATATTATGGTCGCTTGGTTCGACAATCGGCACGGTCTTTTCGGTAGTTACTTCGTTACCGTTTTCGTCAATTGTCTTTTCTTCAACCGTGATTGGTTTTATGTTATAACGAAGCTCCTTTTCGACTTCTTCACCAAAGCGGTCAATAACACGGTTTCTGTAATCCTTGAAGCTTCCGTCAACCGTTGCATAAGCGGCGGCAAGTGCCATATTTCGCTTACGAAGAATACCGTTTGAATAAAGAATTGCTGTGATGGACAAACCTCCGATAACTACCGCAGGAGCATAAAGCTTAACAAGCTTCAATCCCATTTTCGTATATGTTATCGTAATATCCCTTTTAGCATCGTCCTCTGTGTACGGCTCTTTTGTGGGAATATTTCCCTCAACCGCACCGTGAATGATGTCGATATCATCTTTAGCCTTTTCGATAATTTCGTCCACCTTTGTTGTTGCTCGGCAAGCCATCACTGCCGATGTGACAACTCCAACAACACCTGATATAACTAATATTTCAGGTGAATGCTTTTTGAGTTTAAAGCCAAACTTTGACAGATTGGTATTCAATGCTGAAATGAATTTGTTTTTATTCATAATATTTTACTCCTATTATTTCATAAATGGTGTCACTCTTGGAAGCCTGAGAATGTAGCCCTCAGGCACTCTTGCTGGCGAAACGTTTATTATTTCAGTCCAACCATAATTTGCATAAGTATAGTTGCTTGTCGTTATGTTAGCAAGCTCATATAGATCTGCCACCGATGCAAACCCATAAGCCTGAATAATATCATTCAAGCCGTCAAGCACAACCTCCGCATCTCCCCTGCTTGGAAATATAATATCGTCATAATTACATACAGATGAACACTCTGAATTTCTTGATGACGAATTTCCATTGTAATAATTGGTATACGATACCCTTGATGCTGTTGACCGATTTGTATTGGACTTTCGAGTATCACCGAACAATAAAATATCAATGCCGTTTCTGACCATTTCCGATACTGCGTTCTTTATGGTCGGGATAAGCACATCTTCTATAATATAAGATTTTGCCGAAGCAATATCACCTGCAACAAACAAGCCCGCAAGCTTTCCCACTTCTGATTTTTTTCGGATAGCTCCATTGGCTTTCGGAGTTATCTTTTTATCGTCAGCGGGAACTGTTGCTTTGGATTTATGAGAATTTGACGCATAATTCTCCATAATCATACCCTCCTACTTGATTTTTTCAATTTCGGTTTTAAGCCATTGAACATCACGTTTTGTATAAACCTTTTCTGTGATGTCATTTATAGCATGACCGACAATATATTTTATTGCATACTCATCTACGCCGTATTTTTTTGCCTGTGTAATAAATTGCATTCTGCCGTCGTGTGGACGATGTTCAGGGTTTAACTCAAGACGCTCCCGTATCTTAGCAAACCTCGACGAATATTTGTCATAGCTCAACATAGTGCTTATTTTTGTTCCGTCAGTGCAATTGATAAGATACTTACTTCCAAGCTCGACCGCTTCATTATATCTTTTTTCCACAAGCGCCTTTATTCTGGAATGTATAGGAACAACTCGGTTTGTACCAGCTTCCGTTTTTATTCCGCCTATCATAGTTTCAGCTTGAAGATCGACATTTGCAAGCTCTATAAGACCAAGCTCCTGTGGTCGCCAACCCGAATAACATTGAATAAGAACAACGTCAACGTACTTTATTTTGTCAACATTATCCCATAACTTCTGTATTTCCTCATCGGTGAATGGAATATGACCTCTCTTTGCACTGTCACGCTGTTTTATAATGTCCTTTGACACTTCAAATGTTCTTGCGTAATTTCTGTCAACCAATTCGTATTCAAGAGCATAATCAAGCATTAGATTGAATACTGACTTTATTCTGGATTTAACGCCTGCTGATGGGTGCTTTTCTTCACCATTTACTATAACAGTTCCGTTTTCCATACACCCCTTTATATGCCTTGCCCGAATATCAACGGCTCTCATATTGTAAACTGAAGAACAATACTTCCATGCGGCGGTTATTGTTCTCTCACTTGATGACGATTTAAGGGTTTTGAAATATTCTTTCGACCATTTTGAATACAACTCGGCAACTGTTATAGACGGACTTAGATCATAAGGATTTTTGTTGTATTCCACCAAAGCTGCATATGCTTCGTTATAAGTAGGAAAATACGCTTTAGGCTTTAATGGTCTGCCTATCGGTCGTCCAAATTCATCATGACCGACTGTCACCATAGCTCGAAACGGATTTCGCAAATTCTTACCCTTTATCTCATATATCCTACCAAAACCATTCGGAAGCCTCATACGTTTTTTAGTTGAACGGCGTTTATTAGTATCAGTATGTTTCAGCGGATACCCACAATGAGGGCAAGAAGCCGCTTTATCGCTTATCTGAAGCTCACATTCAGGGCATTTTACAAGCATAACATCACCACCCTTTCAAAAATAAAGAGAAGATACCCTGTTTCAGGTATCCCCTCTTTTAGAACAAATCAATCATTCTTCCGATTCGTCCATATTATCCTCGTCACATACTTCCTCTACGACAACAGCAGTAGTATCAACAATATTGTCCTGTTTATCCTTAGAAAATGCACCCTTGATTTTATGTCCAATAGGCTTAAGAACGTGCTTCCATGCAATTCTGCCAACAGCTACGGCTCCAATCGCCGCAAGTCCGCATAAACCTGCTCCAATAGCAATCGCTCCTACGTCCGATTTTTCAACAGATTCAAGACCTGTATCTTCTTCGGCTTCGGGAACAAACAAATTTGTTTCTTCCTCTGTGTTTTCGATAGCTTCAATGTTCATTATTTCTTCCATGATAATACATCCTTTCAAAAATATAATTTGGATTTCTTCCATAAAATGGTATGTAAAACTCGCGAGGTTCATCTCGAACGATAATTGTAAGATGGGGCCATGTTGTATTTGAGAACTAGACAAGGCTCTCCGTTTTCAGCTATTTGTGTGCTGAATCTTGCCTGAATTTTTCCGTCAGCAACCGACCAACCCAATAAATCACCATTCTGTGTATGATTCAAGCCAATAATGTCATAAAAATCATTCAGACTTACCCATACATCGTCCATCATCTGAAAATTAAGGTCACAAATAGCTCTTTTAAGCGAATCCATACCTGAACGGAAATATCTTCCCGACATAATATCATAACAGAGAGTGTTGCCTTTTTCAGTTATGATAACCTCGGTATTTTGTACAGGATTTCTTTCAATATGATCCTTGGTGATTGAATCCTGTATTTCGTTCTCCTTTTTTTCGCCGATAGTTTCGATAACCTTATCCTTGTACTCTTTAAGAGCCGCTTCGGATATAGCATAAGCAGTTGCAAGAGCCGTATTCCGCTTATGATTTATTTTATTTGCACCTATTATGCACGCAGTTGATGCAGTAGCGGTTATCAATGATGGAAAATATACCCTTGCTGTCGTCTTTACTACTTCAAGCTTTGTAAGCTCTTCACCTTTTTCTTCCTTTGCCTCCTCAATAAGACGAAGTGCTTTAGGCGTGGCTTTTACGGCTGTTACAGTCGTTGTAAGCATACCTACTATACCTGTTGTGACAAGTATTTCCGAGCT
>CAYOAV010000108.1:0-4679 GCA_964402055.1 uncultured Ruminococcus sp.
GAAGCTATTGCAAAAAAAGCTATGATAGCCAAAATGAGAGCTAATGGTATGAGTGAGGAAATGATTAAGCTTATTGTGTCAGATTAAAATAGTATCATAAAACCGCTGAACAATTTTTTCTGTTCAGCGGTTTTACTTTATTGCTCCACCAATTAACTATTGAAGATTTATGCGAAGAACCGCAACCGAAAGCCTAGGAAGAAAACCGCAGAAATATGCGGATATTTCAAGGTTTTCTGACGACGGATTTCGGGTGCGGGGCAAGCAGAAAATTCAGGAGTTAATTGGGGGAGCAATATTATACACATAATCTGAAAAATAATACAAATAATAAAAGAGTACCATATGTAATTGAATAAAAAAAGGTTTTTTATATGATAGTAGTATTTATAAGAGCGGTTATTCTTTATCTGCTGATAATTTTTTCAATGCGGCTTATGGGCAAGCACCAGATAGGCGAGCTTCAGCCGTCAGAGCTTGCGGTTACTATTCTTATCTCAAATATTGCCACACTTCCTGTTGAGGATATGACTATGCCGCTGTTCACGGGAATTATCCCGATAATTACGCTTGCCTGTCTTGATGTTATTATGTCGTGGCTTGGAATACGCTCAAAGCGGCTTCGCAATCTGACCTGCGGCAAGCCTGTTGTTATCATAAGCAACGGTATCATTGACAGGAAAAAAATGGAGGAGATACGCTTTACCTCGGACGATCTTATGGAGGCTCTTCACAGCAAGGATATTTTTGACATAAGCGAGGTTCAATTCGCCGTTGTTGAAACGACAGGTGCAGTTTCCGTTTATCAGAAGCAGGAATACAGAACCCCGACAAATCATGAGCTGAACATAAACGGCAGGAGCATTGACCCGCCCGAAATTGTTATCGATGATGGACGGATAATTGAAGAAACGCTTTCACGAATGGGTAAGAATTATGAATATCTTGAAAAGCTATTGATAAAGGAAAAAACTAAGCTGTCAGATGTTTTTATTCTTACACTTGACAGCAGTGGAAATTATTCTCTTGTGAAAAAGGATTAGAAAATGAAAAGGACAATAACGGCTTTTATCCTGCTTTCTGCGGTAATAATATGGTCTGTATCGGGGATATTTATTGTAAAAAGGGAAAATGCTGTTCTGATACGGACTATCGATAGAATTGAAAATTCCGAACAATCCGAACAATATGCGATTGAGCTTGAAAAACTCTGGAAAAGCTATGAAAAGAAAATGTCGCTTATTGTTGCCGATGAAAAGCTGACCGAGTTAAGTATGTCCGTGGCAAAGGTCAGACCATATTGTATTGACGCAAATGATGAGCTTTCTGCGGAGCTTGAAAATATAAAACGGCAGCTCGAACTGATTTACAGATCGGAACTGCCACTTTGGTATAATATTTTATGATTCCTGCGGGACGGGAAGCCCGTCCCCAACATTAAAGGCAGGGTTACGATATTTTCCTTTTCAGGTCAACGCAGACAATTATCATTTCGTTATCGCTGTTGAAAAAATGTGAGGAAATGGTTTTACAGCTTTGTCCTGTTGCGGCGGAAACATACCAGCCTGAAATAAATGGATCTTCAATTTGTTCGCTGACGGCATAGAAGTAATTTTTTATATCGTGATTAGCTCCGATAACATCGGGATTATATCCTGGAATCACGTCTGTTCCCTCGGCAAGGACGGTCGGCGTAAGCTGAAAGCCCTTTGAATCGATGAGGAACGCACATTCAATTTCGCTATGCTCGGCGACATATGCCCTAAGCTCGTTCGTATAACGCTCGGGCGAAATCCCTGTGAGCCTGTTCACAAGGTCGTAAATTATTCTTTTATACGTTTCAAGCTTGACATTTGCAACGGTGGGGTTGTTTTTCATACTAAGATTAAGATGCTGAGCGGCATCCTCAAGCCTTAAACGTGCTTCATTTGAGAAAATATAATCAAAGCTTTCAGGCTTGGAAAAATAAAATCCCTGAAAATAGTCAACACCCATCAGCATACAGGCGATAACATCATCGGCGGTTTCAACTCCCTCGGCAACTGTCATTGCGCCGAGCTGTTTAGCCGTTTGGATTATGGATTTGAACGCTTCCTGATTATATGAATTTGAGGAAATATTTGAAACGATCGCTCTGTCAATTTTAATAATATCGGGATTTATGAGCATAATTCTGTTCTGCGAATCAATTCCGCAGCCGACATTATCAAGTGCGATAAGGAATCCGCAGGAACGGTAATAATCAATGAACATCAGCAGGTCGTAAGCGTCACGGACATTCGCTTCGTTAAGCTCGATAACGATATTTTCGGGGGCAATTCCGTTTTCCTCGGCGGTTTTAAGTATCTCGCCGTTTTCAAGGACATTATCGTTAAGCACGGAGGTATCGAAATTCAGAAAAAGCGTTGAAGTATCGTTCTGCTTAGGGAAAGCCTCCATAGCCTTTTCACGGCATATCCTGTCAAGCTTCAATGTTTCGCCGTGGAGCCTTGCATATTCAAAGAGGAAATAAGGGGAGATCTGTTCATCCTTGACCTTACCTCTTGAAAGAGCTTCAAGCCCGATGATTTTTTTTGTATTAAAGGAATATATCGGCTGAAAATATGTAAAAATATCTTTTTTTTCAATTATTCTGCTGATAAGCTCGTCATTTATATTCATAAAAACTCCTGTTTTATTTTGTTTTGTCAGAGGATATTTTAAGGCAAAGCCTGTCGTAAAGCCTGTAGAGCTGCTGAACGCCGTTTTCAAGGAAAAAATAATGTGCGATATAGAAAATCAGAAGAATAAGGCAGAGCAAGGTTATCGCAAGGAATGCGAAAAGCTCCGATTGGAAAAATATTATCAGCGTAAGGAACATAACTACTGCGAAAAGTATTGTCACAAGCAGATGTACAAGCCTTTCATGCTGCATAAACTCAATTTTTATGAGCAATTCCTTTTTTATCTGCATTAAATATTCTGTATCAGCCGAATCGATTTCGAGAAGCTTTATCAGGCTGTTTATATATTCGCTGAAATATTTTTTCACTTTATTCACTCCGATATTTTTTTACACAATACAATTATAACATACTTTTAAATTTTTTTCAAGAGATTAACCAATTTCTCTTGTATTTTTTTCAAAAATATGTATAATTGTATAGTGTACAACAGAATAGAAAAAGGAAAAAGGAGTTTTCTTATGAATTATCTTATACTTGCATTAAAGGGAATTGCAATAGGCATTGCGAATGCTGTTCCGGGAGTGAGCGGCGGCACTATTGCAGTCATTGCGAAAATATATGACAGGCTACTTGAAGCGATAACGCCGAACATAAAAAAGCTTATAAAAAATATGCCGTTCCTTATTCCCGTAGGAATCGGAATGGCGGTCGGTATTCTTGCGGCGGCAAGGCTGCTCGGCTTTTTATTTGAAGAATACAATGTTCCAACGCAGTTGTTTTTTATCGGAGTAATAATCGGAAGTATGCCGATGATATACAAGGAATGCACCTCTGAAAGGAAGCTTGCTCCGATATCAATTCTGCCATTTGCGGCTGGGATCGCGGTTATGATTGTGACGGCAATGCTTTCACCGAGCGAGGCAATTTCCGCTTCGGAGCTTGACGTTTTCGGATATATAACGCTCTGCCTTTCGGGAGTAATTGCAGCAATTGCGATGGTTATTCCAGGTATAAGCGGCTCATTGATATTAAAGGTGCTTGGAAGATATGACCTTGTTATCAATGCGATAAACTCTTTCGACCTTGTTATACTGATAGTTTTTGCGGTAGGAGTTGTGATAGGGATTTTCGCCGCAGCTTCGATAATATCATTCCTGCTGAAAAGATGGAGAAGAGGAACATACTGCTTTATAGCAGGCCTGATACTTGGTTCTGTGCCATCGATTTTCCCGAGCGGATTTACATTTGACGTGCAGGGGGTAGTTGGTATTGTTATGCTTATAGTCGGACTGGCTGTTCCGATGCTTTTTGAACTGCCGATGAAAAAAAATAAGAATTGATATTGTTGATTATATTATTGTAGGGAATGAAGAAAATAGCAATTTGAAATTGATATAACTTAGGCGAGGGGCATCTTGCCTAAGTTATATCGGTTTTTCTTTGTTTAGAATAGGTCGTTGTGTGTGCCTGTTCTGGTAAGATACAAGATAAGCTCGTTATCAGCTATTTCATAAATTAACAACCAGTCAGGAAGTATGTGACATTCTCTGCACCCTTTGTAATTGCCAATTAGATTATGATCCTTGTATTTTTCGTCTAATGGTAATCCATGAGAGAGAAGACTAACCACATCGTTCAGCAGCTGTAGGTTATATCCACGTTTCCTTGCTAATTTCAAATCTTTCCTGAACATTGAAGTTAAGACAATGTTGTATTTGGGTTCTTCATTCATCGTTGTCAAGCTCCTCTAATACTTCGCTAAAGGATCTATATACCCGTTTATTTGGGTCTTTCTTTAGTTGCTGTACCTCTTGTATTGCTAAGATTGTGTCAGCGTTGGGAGTATCATACAGGATAACATCCTGCATATAGCGTACAAGATTTCCTTTGACGTTTTCACCGTGTCTTGCTACAATGCTTTTGAAAACGTTGTAAACATTTCTGTCCATTGTGAATGAGCAAGTAACTGTATCCTTGTTCAAAAAAATCACCTCATTTCACTTGTTTTACTAT
>CAYOAV010000109.1:0-4676 GCA_964402055.1 uncultured Ruminococcus sp.
ATCGATGATATTGCCGATTATATAGAGTATAAATGCGGAAAAACCGGCAGAGCTGTTTCCGTTGAGGAAATTCAGGATATGGTCGAAAGTCAGATAATGGCAAAGGGTGCGTTCGAGGTCGCAAGACGTTATGTTAAGTATCGTTACACCCGTTCGCTCGTCCGCAAGGCAAATACAACAGACGATAGAATATTAACTCTCCTTGAATGCAATAATGAAGAGGTCATGCAGGAAAATTCCAACAAAAACCCTGTTGTCAACAGCGTTCAGCGTGACTATATGGCTGGCGAGGTCAGCCGTGATATTACAAACAGACTGCTTCTCCCCCGTGAAATAGTCGAGGCTGACAAGCAGGGTATCATACATTTCCACGATTCCGATTATTTTGCACAGCATATGCATAATTGCGATTTAGTCAACCTTGAGGATATGCTCCAGAACGGTACTGTCATCAGCGAAACTCTTATCGAAAAGCCGCATAGCTTCTCGACTGCCTGCAATATCGCAACGCAGATAATCGCACAGGTGGCTTCAAACCAGTACGGCGGTCAGAGTATAAGCCTTGCACATCTTGCACCGTTCGTTCAGATTTCCAGAGAAAAAATCCGCAGAGATGTTATCGAGGAATTGAAGCTTTTGGGTGCGGACGCATCGGAGGAAAAAATTTCCGAAATAGTCGAAAAGCGTTTGCATAAAGAGATAGAAAAGGGCGTTCAGACTATCCAGTATCAGGTCGTTACGCTTATGACAACCAACGGTCAGGCTCCTTTCCTTACTGTATTTATGTATCTTAACGAAGCAAAAAGCGAAAGCGAAAAGCAGGATCTTGCTCTTATTATTGAGGAAATGCTCCGTCAGAGGTATCAGGGTGTGAAAAATGAAGCGGGAGTTTGGATTACACCTGCTTTTCCAAAGCTTATTTATGCCCTTGAAGAGGATAACGTTGACGAGGAAAGTCCGTATTTCTATCTTACAGAGCTTGCGGCGAAATGCACAGCTAAGCGTATGGTTCCCGATTATATCAGCGAAAAGGTTATGCTTGAACTGAAAAAGGATAAAAACGGCGAGGGTCACTGCTATACCTGTATGGGCTGCAGAAGCTTCCTTACACCATATATTGACGAAAACGGCAAGCCTAAATATTACGGCAGATTTAATCAGGGCGTTGTAACGATTAATCTTGTCGATGTTGCACTCTCATCGGGCGGTGATATGGATCAGTTCTGGAAGATTTTCAATGACCGTTTGGAGCTTTGCTACCGTGCGTTGATGTGCCGCCATGAAAGACTTAAGGGTACGCTTTCCGATGCCGCTCCCATTTTATGGCAGTACGGTGCATTGGCAAGACTTAAAAAGGACGAGCCTATCGACAAGCTTCTTTACGGTGGATATTCTACGATTTCTCTCGGTTATGCAGGACTTTGCGAATGTACAAGATATATGACAGGAAAATCCCACACCGACCCCGAAGCAACACCGTTCGCTCTTGAAGTTATGAAGCTTATGAACGAAAAATGTGCTGAATGGAAGGCAAAGGAAAATATTGACTTTTCTCTTTACGGCACACCGCTTGAAAGCACGACATATAAATTTTCAAAGTGCCTGCAAAAGCGTTTTGGCATAATCAAGGGAGTTACCGATAAGAATTATATAACAAACAGCTATCATGTTCATGTTACCGAAGAGATAGACGCTTTCACTAAGCTTAAATTTGAGTCGCAGTTCCAGGCACTTTCCCCAGGAGGAGCTATCAGCTATGTTGAAGTTCCGAATATGCAGAATAATATCCCTGCCGTGCTTAAAATAATGCGTTTTATTTATGATAATATAATGTATGCGGAGCTTAATACCAAGAGCGATTATTGTCAGGTATGCGGCTATGACGGCGAGATAAATATTGTCGAGGACGATGACGGCAAGCTTGTATGGGAATGCCCGAATTGTAAAAACAGGGATCAGAACAAGCTTAATGTTGCAAGAAGAACCTGCGGATATATCGGAACGCAGTTCTGGAATCAGGGAAGAACACAGGAAATCAAGGAAAGAGTGTTGCATCTGTAATGAATTATGGTGAAATAAAGAACTTTGATATTGCAAATGGTGAGGGAGTTCGTGTATCACTTTTTGTATCGGGCTGTACTCATCATTGTAAGGGTTGCTTTAATCCCGAAACATGGTGCTTTGACTACGGAAAGAATTTCACACAGGAAACGGAGGACAGCATAATTGAAATGCTGTCCTTTCCGTACATTGACGGATTGTCACTGCTCGGTGGAGAGCCTTTTGAACCGTCAAATCAGCGTGAAATTGTGAAGCTGTTAAGACGTGTAAGGGCAGAGCTTCCCGAAAAGAATGTATGGTGTTATACAGGGTATCTTTTTGATAAAGAGCTGCTGAATGAGAGCCGTGCAAGATGTGAAGTGACAGATGAAATGCTCTCGATGATAGATGTCCTTGTTGACGGTGAATTTATTGAAGAAAAAAAGGATATTTCCCTTGTTTTCCGAGGTTCATCAAATCAGCGTATTATTGACGTAAAGGCTTCGCTTGAAAAGGGAGAGGTAATTTATTATACTTTAAGGAGAAAAGGATTATGAAAATACTGATTGTAAGACATGGCGACCCTGATTATGAGATAGATAATCTTACCGAAAAGGGCAAAATTGAAGCGGAGTACCTTTCGGAAAGAATATCAAAGCTTGATGTAAAAAAATTCTATGTTTCACCCTTGGGCAGGGCGAAGGCTACCGCAGAATATACTTTGAAAAAAATGGGCAGAACCGCCGATGAGCATAAATGGCTTCAGGAATTTAACGCTCATATAAAGGACGAGCATAGCGGAGAATATCGTATTCCTTGGGATCTTCTTCCCGAGGACTGGACTAAGGTTGAAAAATATTACAGCAAGGACGATTGGTTCAACGCACCGCTTATGTCCGAGGGTAAGGTTATTGATGAAGCAAAAAAGGTTTATGACGGACTGGATTCTATTCTTGCGGAGAATGGTTATGTCCGTGATGGCAATTGTTACCGTGCGGAAAGACCGAATAATGACACGATAGTGCTTTTCTGCCATTTCGGAGTGGAATGTGTAATGCTCGGTCATTTGCTGGGAATATCGCCTGTATTGCTCTGGCACGGCTTTTGTGCCGCTCCTACCTCGGTTACAACGCTTATCAGCGAAGAAAGACGAAAAGGCACGGCTTATTTCCGTATGAGCTCGTTCGGAGATATATCTCATCTCTATGCAAACGATGAGCCTGCGGCTTTTGCGGCAAGATTTTGTGAATGTTATGATAATGAAGACGAAAGACACGACTAAATGGAGGATATATGAAAAGAGAATTTCCTGAAGCAGTTGTTACAAAAAAAGCGGAAGCTTCACTGAAAAACGGTCACCCATGGGTGTATAATACCGAAATAAAGGAGCTTTCCGAGGGTACGCTCAACGGAAGTATAGTTGATGTTTTTTCCGAAAAGGGTTCGTATCTTGGAAGTGGATTTCTTAGTGAAAAAAGTAAGATAAGAATAAGAATAATCTCACGCAATGCGAATGATAAATTTGATTATGCTTTCTGGAAAAGACGTATAAAATATGCTTATGATTACAGAAAAACCGTTATGGGCGAGGATTTTTCCGCTTGCAGGATAGTTTTCGGCGAGGCTGACGAGCTGCCTGGGCTCACCGTTGACAGATATAACGGCATACTTGTAACGCAGGTGCTTTCCTATGGTATGGAGCTTGTAAAAAATGACGTTTATCACGCACTTGCGGAGGTTTTTGCCGAGGATAATAATAAAATTGACGGAATTTTTGAACGAAATGATGTTGCTATCCGTGAATTAGAGGGAATGGAGTGCTACAAGGGCTGGTACAAGGCTGATTTTGTCGGTATTCCCGAATCTGCGGAAACTGTTATAACTGAAAACGGCATAAAATATAACGTTGATGTTGAAAATGGACAGAAAACAGGATTTTTCCTCGATCAGAAGTATAACCGTCTTGCGGCGGCGAAAATTGCAAAGGGGAAAACGGTTCTTGACTGCTTTACCCATACAGGCTCGTTCGCACTCAATGCCGCAATGGGCGGTGCAAAGCACGTTACTGCCGTTGACGTTTCGCAGGCGGCTGTTGATATGGCAATACGCAATGCAAAGGCGAACGGACTGGACGACCGAATGGATTTTATCTGCACGAATGTATTTGAGCTTCTGCCAAAGCTTGCGGAGGAAAAGAAAAAGCCTTACGATATGATAATTCTCGACCCTCCCGCATTTACGAAAAGCAGGGGAACGATCGGAAGTGCCGAGAGAGGCTATAAGGAGATTAATTACCGTGCGATGAAGCTTCTGCCAAGGGGAGGGTATCTTGCGACCTGTTCCTGCTCGCATTTTATGGATAACGGACTTTTTGTTAAAATGCTTAAATCTGCGGCTAAGGATGCAGGAGTTCAGCTTAAGCTTATCGAGGTTCGTCGTCAGTCACCCGACCACCCGACAATGATGAACATTCCCGAAACGGATTATCTTAAATTCTATCTTTTTCAGGTTATTTGATTATTGTTTTTATTATGAAAGGGGTAAATTATGAAAGAAAAGAAATTACGCATATTTTCAAACAATGCTTACGCTGTAAAAACTGTATGGCAGATAAGCAAAAGCCGTGTGATACATAC
>CAYOAV010000110.1:0-1180 GCA_964402055.1 uncultured Ruminococcus sp.
ACGGTATATCCGTCATGAGTATATAATTTAGACCCACTCTCCGCAGAAACGGGAATTGCTGTTGCTGTCATATTAAACATAAGCAAAAAGCTGACCGAAAGAGCGGTTATTTTTTTACCTGTTTTCCTCATCTGTAATTCCTCCTGTTATCGTTATTCAGCATATGCACCGATTATCTGCTGTCCTGGCTCTAATTCAACCAGTCCCACATCTACATTCTGTTCAAGAACATTTATGTATCGTTCTGCATTATCATAATCTGCTTTTCCGTTTACCCACGGGATATGCTCATATGTACCGTCAGGGTAGAAAAGAACCATATCATTAGCGTTTTTGAACAAAGGATATTCGTCAAAATTTGCAATAGTTTCATCCTCCGAGGGAGTGTATTCAACGTTTGTAAGAGTAAAAGTGTTTGTCCAGTAATCGTCTGTAAGCCCCCATTTATCTTCCGTCGGCTCTAATTTGATGTAGTATCCTGTTACGGTTTCCATTTTGATATTTGAAAATGTAAAATATGACTGCTGTCGGCAACAATGACTTGCGTGACTTGTGATCGGACCATAACCATATCCATAGTCATTTTCAGGAAGCTCATAATCATCAATGAGAAGCTTATCTCCGTCCCAAACAGAAACAGTAGACTTGTCTACCTCAATTTTTATGTGATGTTCAGCTAGCAAATTAGTCATTGACGCTGTGCAAAGAACTGATCCATAATTGTATACATTTTCCTTTGTGCCATTCCTAAAGCTCGTTAAGTCAGCGTTAGCTATTTCAGAAAGCCTAAGTCCTGAACTTGTTATTAATATGCAAAATCCTTTGATTTTTCCGTTTGAAACAGAAGCATTGAATAAAAAACCGCCACCCTCCATGCTGTGCCAGTTGTTATTGTCCCTATGGATATCAAATTCAAGAACCTTCTTGGAATTATTATCATCTTCAACTAAGAGAAAATCCTTGTATGGAGCAGCACCATAACCTGTCATTTTGATGTTATTACCTATGTAACTGATATGCTTTATTTAGGGATGTGGTGTATCTGTCATGATAATTGTAATGATCATATTCATCCCATGCAAAACTGTCCTGGGCTGTCAAAGTATTGCTGACCTCAAGGTACAGAATAGGATTTTCTTCTTCCTCGGCATATATACTTATTGTTGTAGCCATAAATACA
>CAYOAV010000110.1:1280-4418 GCA_964402055.1 uncultured Ruminococcus sp.
ATACATTTATTGGTAATTTCCATTTTATACCTCCTCAATCGCAAACTTGCAGACACTGAATAAATGTCTGCAAGCCGCAATTATGTGTTTATTTCTCACTTCTGAACTTATCCAGTCCCTGAGGAGCTTTCGGCTGAGCAAACCAGAAGTGGCAAGCATTTACCGAAATACCCATTGCGGCAACTGCCGACAATGCAGCTATAAGTGAAGCCGCCATTCTGAGTACCTTTGATGTTTTTTTCATAACCAACAATCCTTTCGTTTTAAAAAATCTTCTATATTATTTGGCTCCGAAGGTTGGTAAAATGTAAAGTAACATACACTTTTACTTGATATGGATAATGCTATCTTCTCCAGAACCAAAATTATAGCTGTTATAACTGTTCTTATCACTTTGCTGTCAGGTTTCTTCATTGGTATTCTCCAGCCTTGATAATATTATTTCTGCCAACATTCCAGTTGTTGAAACAATAATTCCGCATGAAAGGCATAAAGACACATCATAATGATCAGAAAAAATCATTATTAGATCAACAATAGATATACTCAAAATATATATCAGGCTTTTCACCATAAGCTTTTGTCTATCCCCACTATTTAATGGTTTATTTGGGTGTTCAACAGGTGCAAATAAATGCACTGAAATACAAGCATAGGCTATGGCAAAATATGATAATATCGGTATCACACTTTCGGGAATAATACGGATCAGCACTATAAATATCAAATGAACCGCAGCAAGTATCATCATACAACCAATATGTGTTTTTGCATGATAACCGCCTGCCGATCTTCTCATCAGTATAAATGCAGTAAAAAACAGCAATGACGGCAGAAATGTACCTGATATAAGTGCAATAATCAGAACAATAATACCATTGATAACAGTGGATAAAAGTATTTCCATACCGTATGCATATATCTCTTCATATTCGGATTTTACTATATTTTGCGAAACAAAAAAACGTGCTGTACTTTTAGCAAGATTTTCGAGCATCAGCTCATCACCTCGCTAAAAGTATAGCACGTCAGATATAGCTTTTAAATACATTTGTTGTCAACTGTCGGTTTTATGTTGTGAAATGACATTTTAAATTGTTATTTATAAGTAGCTTCATTACAAACACTCCGCTGTCATATTTGAAATGAAGTGTTCCTCCAAGCCGTTTGGCAGATGAACGAATACTGTGTATTCCATATCCGTGCAGACTTTTCTGCGTTTTAGTGGTTGACAGATTTTCGGTATCAACATCTTCTGCCGAATTTGATATTTCTATAAGCATATTTTCATCTATTTCCTTGATTGAAATACAAATAAACCTCTGCACATCATTTGACTTGATTTTACAGCAAGCTTCAATCGCATTATCAAGGGCATTTCCGATTATTCGGCAAAGCTCCACAGGATTTGCATTAAACGATGTTTGTATTTTTATCTTGATAATGACCCTTATGTCATATTGCTTGGCAGTCTGAATTTTTATGTTGATAAGCGAATCAACGGCCTCGTTCCCTGTATAGCATACCGCTGCCGATTTATCAATAAAGCCTGACAACTCCGATATATGTGCCTCGACAATGTCATATTTTCTCTCAGAAATAAGTTCATTCAGCGTATCAAGCTCATTTTTGAAATCATGCTTCAGTTTTTTCATTTCCTGATAGGATATTTTCAATGCTCTGTAATTTTCCGCTTCACGTTCGGCAACCGTTTCCATAAATGAAAGCTTTATCTGCTTTGAATATCCGTCGAAAAAATTGAACATTGCAACATTGATATAGATTATTCCGATCATTGATAGTACATATATCAGAACCACATCGGAATCCTCATGCTCCAATATAGGTATGGTCATTCCATATAGTATAACAATGCTGATTATCGGCGTCAACAGTATACTTATCCAGTATTTAAGCGGAAGCTCCCGCACTTTTTTGGTAAGTATCCTTGCAAGTATTGCTGACAGCCATAAATACATTATTTTTGATACGAGCATTCCGATAATTCTGCCTATTCCGTTTTGAAACAGGTTTTCATATGTAAATATATTTGAAATATATGAAATGCCTACCAAAACAGGATCGGCAATAAGTATTATGACTATGTATATAAATGAATAAAATATTTTGTATATTGTTTTCTCTTCATAAAGCACTACTGCAAGTAAAATCAACAGTGCAAAGGTAATAGTTAAAAGTAAGATCGGAGATCTTAAGCTGACAGAACAGTATGCCATTATTAGAGCAGAGAACAAATATCCAATTGTTTTTTGCCAAGCCTCAACCCTGCTGTTTTTTATCAGTTTATTGAAATATATGCATATTATCCCCATTTCAGCCAATGCATTTACAAATTCGACTATATCCCAAAGCACAATGATCACTTCCCCGACAGGTAGTTAAGGTATTCCTCAATCACCTGATTTTTTACTGTTCTTCCCAGCAAAAACTTTTTTCCACTTTTCAGAATAACGTCATTCCCGTCAATAAATTTAATGTAAGCCGCATTTATCAGAAAGCTTTTTCCAACCCTAATAAATCCATCATCTTTGTATTCATTTTCGAGATCGGATAATTTCCCATAAAACTTGAACTCCTGTTCCAAGGTGTGAACTATTATCTGACGATTGTAAACTTCAAAATAAATTATATCGGAAAGTCTTGCTGAAAAAGCTGAATTATTATTGCTGTATCTGAATTTCTTATGATTTTGATTATATTCATTAAATAAGCCTTTTATTTGCTCATGATACATATATTCGGGCTGTTGCTTCAGTATATATCTTTCTGCCTTAACTTTATATCCATCGATTGCAAAATCTTCATAGCTTGTCAGAAAAGCTATTGTCACATTTCTGTCAATATTTCTGATTTCTTTGGCTGTTTCTATCCCATTCAGTCCATCCATTTCTATATCAAGGATAATTATGTCATACTTGTTTGCACAAAAAGAATCAAGCAAGGCTTCGCCGCAGGAATATCTGTCTATGTTATTCTGTTCATCTTCCAGTATATTGATAAGTTGGTCATACAGTCTGTTCAAAAAAAGATCTTCATCATCGCATATGGCTATTTTCAAAATTTTCACCTGCCAAAGTATCATGGAAACATTTCTTTTAACAGTATATCATCACATTG
>CAYOAV010000111.1:0-4366 GCA_964402055.1 uncultured Ruminococcus sp.
TAGATGTAATGAAATGGATTATAATTACAGCTGTGACGCATATCATCAATATTAAATACCTTAATGTCATATCCCATCTTTTCAAGCATTTTACCGCAGGATTTAAGCAATTCTCCTGATGGGTCAGTAACTACAAACGAAGTGTTGCATTGCATAATGTTCGGTTTTACAAAAAAGCGTGATTTACCTGTACCTGAACCGCCAAGAATGAGCATATTAAGATTAAGCATAGGCTGTATCTTTTGAGTTTTGCTTTTTTGACTTGTAACAGCGGATACAGAAACTTTTCTGTTTGGATCATTTACATCTGCTTTAGGCAATGGTTTATCTGTTTTTGGTTTTGTGCTATGCTTCTTTTTTGATTTTTCCTTTTCAGCGGCATTTGCATCTCGTTTCTTTCTGTCTATGACAAGAAAAATATCCGAAGCAAGTATAGCATTATTATAAAAATCATTCACATCGGCAATAGATCTTTTCTCCGCATTTGTTCCCCACCTTGCAGAGCCGTGTTCAACACCCTTTCGATGATACCTCTTTTCTTTTTTGGTTGCACTGTAAAGAAAAATCATTACGCCAACCAATGTTCCGAAAAAAGCACCTATTCTTACATAAGCAGAAGTAAAAATTGATTTAAATGCGGCTATAAAAGCAGATAAATTCATATAATCAGTCATACCTTCAAGTGCTTTCAGCCATTGAATACCACGCTTGGGACTTGATGTGACTTCAACAACATATCCTGCCCAAGTTCCGATAATAATGCAAAAAATGACAATAATAATGTAAGGAGCATAGTCCCACATATCCTTTTTTCTTGGAGCTTGATCTGCCATTATCTTTCCCTACTTTCTTTACGTTCCTGCACGTTGGTTTTATCAATATTTGTGGTATTTTTTGCTGTTGCCTGACGCAATTGAGAAAGAAATGTTGGCTTATGATTTGCAGAATTTATTGTCTTTTCAACCTTTGCTGTAAGTTTTTCAGCTTGTTTTTCAGTTATACCAAAAGCTTCCGCTGTTTTTATTATATCGACAGAGCCTTTTTGTGCTGTAATAGTTATGCCGTTTTTGCTTAATTCGTATGTTTGAGAAGTAACAAGTGAAACCTTAAATCCCATACTTGGTATTATGATCTGTTCAGGTACAGGTAACAATTTTTCCTTATCCAAAGATTTCATAATATCTGTTATGGTTTTTTCATCTTCCACAAAATTTTTTCTTAACGATTTTTCTAATTTGGCTCTGGAAGTACCTTTTGCGGCGGTTATGTATTTGTAAACTTCTTCACCGTTGTTAATTTCCGCCTTTAAAATTGCAATACCGCCTTCGTGAACAGAATACCTGTAATTATTAAGCTCTGCGTTATTGCTATTGTCAAAAAGCTGTATAGTATTTTGAGCTTCAAAAGGAATTTTATCTTCCCTGATACACACATCGTTTATTTTTGACATTATAGCGGCTGTCTGTAATTCAGTATATCCTGCATTAATAAATGTTTCTCTTGTTTTATCCGTATCATCACGGTTAATATCAATAACAGTATATTGATTGCGTTCTGCGTCATAAACAGCACACTTATCACCTGAGATTTCGGTGATTTCTCCATATTGCTTCATATCCTGCGTTGCTTCTATGACTGCTGTACGTTTAAGCTCATTGTCAATATTTTCTTCAATGTAATTTATTTCTTTGGGTGAAATCATACCGATCTCTGTTTGCATCTTTTCTGTAAGAGCTTCAGCGTTTCTGCTGTCAAATCCATTTTCAAGCAGTATAACATTAAGCTTATCAATATTATCATTTCCTATGCTTATAAGCTTGTCTTTAGCTTTGTCATAGATTTCAATATGTCTTTCTCCGCTTACATCGTAATGAATTGATTGTGTGTTTTCTCCGCCAAATAATTTTTCGCTACGCTGTTCATAATGTTTAACAAGCTCCGCACCTGATATTGTCCTGACATTTTTACCATCTGCGTCCAGTATTTCATATTGATTTTCTTTATCAAATGCGTATTTTAATGTCTTACCATCATTAATGCTTACAAAATCCTTTTGCGGAAGCTTGATGTAGTCCTGTCCCATTGTGTTCGGAATTCTCATAAACAGTTCATTGCCAATTTCCTTTACTCCAAGGGATTCCCGATCAATAGTTACATAATCCTTTGTCTTACCTACAACCGCTGTTTCAAAGCCCTTTATCAGCTGTTGATCTTCAGCAATTTTATTCAATATTTGTTCAATATCTTCCTTTTTGTCGGCAGGGTAGCTAACGTATAGAATTTCATTATTTTTATAGAATTTTAATGTTTCCTGTCCTAATTCTTTGGCAAGTCCCTGAGCTTCAGTTTCAGTAATGGTTTTGCAACGCATATCAACATTATTTTCAGACTGATAAAATGTTGCAAAATGGATATTTTTTACCGATTCTGAAATGTCTTTTGCTTCCTGTATAGCGGCTTTGTACTGTCCGCTGTATTCGGTAGGAACAACATTTATACAGCTACCGTCGGGATTTGAAAATGTGTATGTTGGTATATCGTATGCGTTCAATACTTCTTCAACAATTTTAGCGTCATCTGAAGATACAAGATTTTCGCCATCCATAACCTTTACTGAATTGTTATCATTTGAAAGCTGTGATTTTATGACCTGCTTAACAGCATCATCGAATTGTTGAAATGATTTTTCGGATACGGATATTAAAGCATTTTTCTCATCACTTTCCATAACATAATACTGTGCCCCTAACATTTCTGCATATTTTTGTACTTCTTCGAGCTTATCTTTGGGAATTGTAACCATTCGGAATTTTTCACCGCTTTTTAACGTCTTTTTGTAATTGTGTGATGAAAGCTCTCCAACTTTAACGTCTGACTTTTCTTCTTTTGAGTGATTATACTCATTTCGTTTATTCATTCTGTCAATAAGCTTACCAAGCAGTTTGAAAAAGAGTTCGATTGATTCTTTTTGTAGCATTGCGGCGATTCTTACGGTTTCTTCATCAAGCATAAATTAATTCTCCTCATCAGTAATAGAATAATTTTTTATTTCAATCTTATGTTCATCAGTGCAACCATACGAATACGGAGATACATTCACAAACGGAGATATGTTTTTTTCGTTTTCAGCAGTGTCACTCCAGGAATTTTCAAGCGATAAAGGAATTACTGCCCTTATACCTATTCCGTTTACTGTAAAAGCCGCATTTTTTTCCTGTTCTGTGTATTCACTGTAATATTTCATATCTTCCGAAATAGCTCCAAGCAGATCCATACGGCGAATTTTTAGTATGTTGTCAACAGAACTGGAATAATAAACTACATCGTTATCAAATGTATCTACTGTTAAAGTATGTGTCCGCATAACAGCCGCACGATCTTCCGAATTTGATGCTCCAAAAATGCTTATCTCTTTTTCTGAGGCAAAAACCTTTAAATTAGCGTGGTTTTTATCGTAACCAACCCAAGAAGTATTATATCCCCAATTATAGTAAAGCTGTTCCTTGGTTGCAGAGAGAGATTCGCATAATTCATCGACTGTGCAGCTGTTTCTTTCTGCATATATATTAAGCAGCTGATATGGATTGAGCCGTATCAGATAGATTTCCTTGCCGTTAATTTCATTATTTATGTTAAGGTCAGGATTATAGAATACTTCCCACATTTGTGGATTGAGAAAATAATTTTTTTCAAGACCGAGTGTTCGTGCATAGTATTGATAATTGGAAATATCGGTAAATTCTTCGCTGTCGGTAAGGGAATTGTACAGCCAGTTGCATATAATAGCGTCTGTTGTTCTTTCATCAGGTAATTCTTCTGATATTTCTTCAACTGGTGCTTCAATTTCTGTGGTACTTTCGGATATAGAAGTATCAATAGACGAAGTAACTGGTGTTTCATCAGCAGTATTGTTTCCACAGCCACTTATTATTGCCGATAAAATGACAACGGTAATAAGTATATTATATTTACGCATTTGTATGATCCTTTCGTATTAAAATTCTATACATATTATAACATATTGGATTTTTTCAAGAATTTCAATATTTCGTACTTTTTAGTGATAAGTAGTGATAATTAGTGCCATTCAGTATATGATTTGTGATAACCAGTTTTTATATGAATAGTGCTTAAATAATTTGTAACATTTCAATTAAGTGATAGTAATAAAAAACTGCCTTGCATTTTACATTTGCAAAGCAGTTTACGATATAACCATATAATCATTTCAACACGCATCCAACACTCATTAACGGTCAAATGCGTGTTAATTCACTTATATTTTAACATAAGCAATGTTATCTTGCTTATGCTATATTTTCATCAATTACAACTTCAAGACTGTTAAGATAATTGTCATAACAAT
>CAYOAV010000112.1:0-4357 GCA_964402055.1 uncultured Ruminococcus sp.
AATGAAGCTATAAAAAACATTTCAGGCAAATATGTTAAACCTGAAATTTTAATTGACAATTCATCAACGGAACAAAACACAGATAAAATAATTTGTCCTCCCAACACTCCAAAATACAGCTTCATTAATTTTAACGGTGAGTTGTATTATCATAAATCGTCTGATACAATGGAAAAATATGAAGCACCAACTAAAAATATAGAAGCAATAAAATCAATGGTGCAGCTTCGTGATAATACCCATAAACTTCTTGAGCTTCAGCTTGAAAATATCGATGGGCAATTTGATAATGATATACTTGAAGCACAGAAAAATCTTGACAAGAGCTATGATAATTTCAGGAATAATTATGGTCTTATAAGTAGTTCTGAAAATAAAAAGCTTTTTTCAGCAGATAACAGCTATCATCTGATAAAATCTCTTGAAAAGCTTGACAAAGACGGTAATTTTATTGGAAAAGCTGATATTTTTAGCAAAATAACTGTAAATCCTCAAAATATCATTGAGCATTGCGATAATGCACAGGATGCACTTATTCTTTCTTTATCAGAAAAAATGTGCGTAAATCTTGAGTATATGTCACAGCTCACGGATAAGTCAGAAGAAGAACTCATTGATGAACTGGGAGATAAAATATTTCAAAATCCGCAAAAATATATGCGTTGGGAAAGTGCAGATGAGTATTTGACAGGGAATATCCGCTCCAAGCTTGCCGCCGCAGAATCAGCAGGACTTACACGAAATGTTGAAGCTCTTAAATCAGTAATGCCAAAACGGATAGAAGCGGCTGATATATCTGTTAAGCTTGGTTCTGCTTGGGTAGCTCCCGAATATATCAAAGAATTTATCGTTGATACACTAAAGTCTGATTTTGTTACTTCAAAAAGTATTGATGTAACATATATGCCAGCAACAGATAAGTGGAAGGTTGACGGTTGGCAAAAAGCATATTTCAATGTACTTGCTAACGAAACCTATGGTACACACGATATTAATGCCTATGAAATAATCGAAAGCACTCTTAATATGCAAAAGGTCGAAATCAGAGAGCGTGTAAAAGATGATAACGGCAACTATATTCGTGACAAAAACGGCAGATACATCTATGAACTTAATCAGCAAAAAACAATGATTGCACAGTCAAAACAGGACGATCTGAAAAGAAAATTCTCTGAATGGATTTTTTCAGATCCTGACCGTCGAGAAAAACTTGTTGAGGTTTATAACGAAAAATTTAATTCAGTACGTCTAAGAGAGTATGACGGTTCTCATCTCAATTTTGTCGGAATGAACTCCTCAATAACCTTAAAAGAACATCAGAAAAATGCTGTTGCAAGAGGTTTATACAGTAACGGAAATACTTTGCTTGCTCACGAGGTAGGTGCCGGCAAAACCTTTGAAATGATTGCAATAGCTATGGAGGGCAAACGTCTTGGATTGCATAATAAACCGTTAATAACCGCTCCAAATGGGCTCACGGAACAATGGGGAAATGCGTTCAGACAGCTTTATCCAAATTCTAACGTGCTTGTAGCAACCGAAAAGGATTTTCAAAAAGAAAACCGCCGAGATCTGTTCGCAAAAATTGCTACTGGAGATTGGGACGCAGTTATAATCGGGCATTCACAATTTGATATGATACATCTTTCCAGAGAACGTGAAATTGAAATGCTTAACAGTGAATTGGATCATCTTGAAACTGCATTAAGTGAAATGATAGATGAAAACGGTAAACGAAGCTTCTCTGTAAAGCAAATTGAAAAAGCAATAAAATCATATCAGGATAAGATAGAAAAGCTGCTTGAAAGATCTCCTGAAGATGATATGCTTTGCTTTGAAAAACTGGGCATTGACAAGCTTTTTGTTGATGAATCACAAGCATACAAAAATCTTGATACTCCGACCAAAATGCGGAATGTTTCAGGAATTGGAAGTGGCGGCAGTGGACGAGCTATGCAATTGTTTATGAAGTGTAAATATCTTGATGAAATAACTGGAGGAAAAGGTACTGTTTTTGCAAGCGGTACGCCAATTTCAAATTCAATGTCTGAAATGTATACGCTTATGCGTTATCTGCAATCGGACAAGCTTAAGGAAATGGATATAAACAGCTTTGACCGTTGGGCTTCGGTATTCGGTGAAACTGTTACTTCAATGGAGCTATCTCCCGAGGGAAATGGTAAATATCAAATGAAAACAAGATTTGCAAAATTTCAAAATCTTCCCGAGCTTATGAATATATTCAAGGAATGTGCCGATGTTAAAACAGCGGATTCTCTTAATCTCGATCGTCCTGATTTTGAAATGCACAATGTAAATGTTCCTGCAACTGCTATTCAGGCAATGATGATAAAGGAGCTTGGCGAACGTGCCAAAGAGATCCGTAACGGAAATGTAGATCCTACGAAAGATAATATGTGTAAGCTCACCGTTGACGGAAGAAAAATAGGTCTTGACCAACGTTGTATAGATCCAAATATGCCTGATGACCCGAATTCAAAGGTTAATGTCTGCATAAACAATGTTTTTGACATCTGGCAACGTACTTCAACAGAGAAAAGCACTCAGCTGATATTTTGCGACCTTGCAACACCGCAACCAACACTAAATGAAAATTCATATACCGTTTATCGCCCTGATTCCAACAATGGTTATAGCGGCATATACACAGGCAAGCTAAATGATAAAGATACCGCAGAAAAAATAATGAAAAAGCTTAACGGCAATAAGCCGCCTAAAAATTATGATGGAGGAAAAATCAATGACGGCGATATAATAATGCTGAAAAGAATAGATTATGCCGATGAAACTGCATATAATACAGCATTTGAAGCTATTGACGGAAAGCTTATTGAAATTCCCGAAAATAAATGGGATAAATTAAACCATTCTCCCACAGAGCATTTTACATCTGAACGCAGATATTGTGTTTATGATGATATAAAACAAAAACTCGTTTCAAAAGGAGTTCCTGAAAAAGAAATAGCATTTATCCACGATTTTGACAAAGCTGAGGATAAGCTGAAGCTTTATGACAAAATGAATAAGGGTGAGGTTCGTGTACTTATCGGCTCAACGACGAAGTGCGGTGCAGGAATGAATGCTCAGGAAAGAATGATAGCACTTCACGACTTAGACGCACCTATGCGTCCGTCTGATATGGAGCAACGTCACGGACGTATTATCCGCCAAGGCAATACCAACAGTAAGGTAGATATTTACAGATATACAACCGATAAAACCTTTGACGCATATCTGTATCAGATGCTCGAAAACAAGCAGAAATTCATCAGTCAGATTATGACGGATAAATCACCCGTCCGCTCGTGCGAAGATGTTGATGAAGCAACTCTTGATTATGCAGAGGTAAAGGCACTCTGTGCAGGAAATCCATTAATAAAAGAAAAAATCGACCTTGAAACAGAAATTACCAAGCTTAATGTTATCAAATCGGCTTTTCTTTCTCAAAAATATTCTCTCGAGGACAAGGCATACAAAACGTTGCCTGAAAAAAAGAGTAATGCTGAGCATTATATAGAAAAGCTTAAAGCTGATATTGAAATGGCTCGATCCGTGCAACCTCTTACCAATGAGGACGGTAAAAACTATTACCCAGTAGTCGTTAATGGCAAAGAGTATCATAATAAAGAGGAGGCGGGAAACGCTATTCGTAAAGAAATTATATCCAACGGTAGCTTAATGGAAAACAAGGAGTTTACAATAGGTTCTTACCGTGGGTTTGAAATGAACGTATTTATTGATACACATTTTGAAACAGCGGCAGTCAAAGTTAATCTTAAAGGTATGTGCAATCATTATGGTGACATAAATATGGATAACAATGTAAAAGCAGGCGGTAATATTATCAGGCTCGATAACGTTATAAACGGCATTGAGCTTGAGCTAAAAAAGCAGGAAGAACGTTTGCAATCACTTGACGCAAATATCAAAGAAGCACAAGAAGCCGCAAAAGCAACGTTTCCACAGGAGAATGAGTTGGCAGAAAAAGAAAAACGTCTTGCAGAGGTTAATAATATGCTGACAAATTCAGATATTCAGGAGGATGAGCATACAGAAGAAAATATACAATTATCATCTGCCCCGAAAATCACAAAATCTCTTGAAAAAGAGGATATTTATAGCTTGGCGAGATAATTCCCCACTGGGGAAAGCGAAATATCAACCACTGAAATGACTTTTATGTCTTTTTTCAGTTTTGATTGACAAATGCTGAAATATCGGCTATAATATAGTTGAATGATGTTCGATTGCTCATCTATCGTGAGTGCTTCGCAGCTTGTGTAAAATGGCGAACTTTTTATCGTGAGTGCTTCGCAGCTCGTATAAATGGCGAACT
>CAYOAV010000113.1:0-4139 GCA_964402055.1 uncultured Ruminococcus sp.
TTTTTTTCATAATCAAATCATCCTTTCAAATCAAACTATTTTTTCTGTGCTGTACTTTGTCAAAACTTCATAATCACTGCCTGCATAAACAGTAAAAATTGTTTTCAAACGGTATGTGCCGCTTGATAAACTGCTTTTTGTGTTTGTAGCAGAAGCTTTGTAATTTGCGATTGTGTCGCTCCAGCTTTCCACTTCACTCCAGGTATCTGACGAAGTTTTCTTCTGTAAAATCTGTTCAATAACAATTTTGGTTGTTTCTCCCGAATAACCTGTAGCTTTACTTGTACAAGTTGCCTTTGCTCCCGAAATTGTTAATGTTGAAGTTGTTGAATAAGTATATAGCGTAAACGGTACTGCACCCTCCGCATAAGCAACCATTCCAACACACATTACTGACACAACAATAACGCAAATTACCGAAATAAGCCTTTTAAACATAAAATTCACCTCCTATCCTGTCTGATTCAATAAAACATAACAAGATAGGAAGTAAATTCCTGACAAAAAAATTTATATTTTTGTTTATTCTCTTTTTTGCACAGAATTTGTCATTTCGATTAGTATAGTTTTACTAATGTTAGAATCCAAAGAGATTATATAATCGCCATTATCCCAGATAATATGATTGTAGTTATGATTATCACAAAAATACATCGCTGATTTTCCGTTTATTGATATTGTTTCAATGTCGGCATTTTCTGTATTCAAAAGTATATCATACTCTGATTTTACCCATTGGTTATAATCTACAATAATATTTCCATTACTGTATGTAATATTATAAAAAATCTCATTCTGTTCCTCATAATCCACAGAAAATCCGCTCATATCATAGGTTATTTCATAAATATCTTCAATTGCTTCAGGCGAATCATTTACATCAACAGATTGAACAATTGAAAATTTCTCAAATGTATTAACAATAAATCTGATAAATGATTCCCTTAATGCGTCAACATTCATTATTGTTAATGAAGAAGCTATAACTGAGCCTGCTATAATACAAGCCGCTCTCTTTCCGAATGTGTTGATCAATTTATAATATGGTTTTTTCTGCCGTTCAATAAGCTTTGACATATTTTTTTCAAATTCTGGTGAAAAGCTGTGTTTTTCAATATTCGGAATGGAATTGTTATATTCTACCGTCAAAGCTTCAGATATTGCGGCTTTAAATTTTTCATTCATGGTTGTCATCATTCTCCAATGCCTCCTTTAACAATTTCTTTGCACGTTCAGCACGTTTCCAGACTGTATCAGCGGATATATCCAGCATTTTTGATATTTCCTTTGCTGTAAATTCTTCAAGATAGTATAAATAAACGATATCCTTGTATATCTGCGGAAGTTCAGAAATAGCCGTCACTAATTGGTTATATTCAAACTGCTCAAAGATATCAGCATCAACAGAAATATCATCGTTCAATTCTGCACTATGTTCAGCCATACGCTTGTTGCTGTTATACATATTTATCGCAGTATTCCTGATTATAATAACAATATAAGCCTTGATTTCCTGACAAGGAATTTTGTTAATTTTTTCAAAATTATTTGCAATTTTAAAAAATGCCTGATGTACAGCGTCCTCAGCGTCTTCAATGTTATGTAAAATACTATATGCTACCGAATACATATCCTGCCTGTATTTTATGTATAGCTCTTCAAATTGTTTTTTATCCTCTTCATCATCAATAATTGCAAGAAAAATTCCTATCATTAATGTCACCTCAATAAACTATTAACTCTATGATACACCCCAAAAAATCAAAAGTCAACCAGAACCTGAATAATTAAAGGGTTGCTATTGAAAAATAAAAAATAAAATGGTATAATGAATGTATCAAAGCTTTAAGGAGATTTTTTTATGAGCAATGCATTTAAATCTGCGGATATTCTTCTTCCGCAAAATATCGATATGGAAAAATGGTCGGTCGTTGCCTGCGACCAGTATACCTCCGAGCCTGAATATTGGGAAAAAACCGAGGAAATTGTCGGAAACGCTCCCTCCACTCTGCGGCTTATTCTCCCCGAGGTCTATCTTGAGGACAGCAATGTTGACGAACGTATTTCCGATATACATAAAAATATGGAAAAATACCTCGCAGACGGCATTTTCAAAGAGTATAAAAACGCTATGATTTATGTTGAAAGGCATACTGCTGACGGAATCCGTGCAGGAATTGTCGGTGCGATAGACCTTGAAGAATATGACTATCGCAAGGGCAGTAGTTCCTCCGTCCGTGCTACCGAAGCGACTGTTGTTGAACGTATTCCGCCGAGAATAAAGGTCAGGAACAAAGCTCCCCTTGAGCTGCCGCATATTATGATACTTATTGATGACGCTGAAAAAACAGCCATTGAAAAGCTTGCTGAAAAGAAGCAGGAGCTTACAAGGGTTTATGATTTCGAGCTTATGCAGGGCGGCGGTCATATCGCAGGATATCTTCTTGGCGAAAAGGAAATAGCAGAAATAACAGCCGCACTTGATGAGCTTGGAAATGCTGATAAATTCAACGAAAAATATGGTCTTAAAAATCAGCCTGTTATGCTTTATGCAATGGGCGATGGCAACCATTCTCTTGCGACCGCAAAGGAATATTATGAACAGCTTAAGCGTGAAAATCCCGATAAGGATATGTCCAATCACCCTGCACGCTATGCACTTGCAGAAATTGTAAATCTCCATAGTGACGCTCTGCGTTTTGAAGCTATCCACCGTATCGTTACAGGCGTTGATGTTGATAAGCTTCTTGACGAGTTAAAAAATGCCCTTGGAACGGCTGAAAACGGCGATGGTCAGTGCTTTACAGTCGTAAACGGCGGCACAGATGAAAAGCTTTATATCACCAAGCCGACTTCAAACCTTACAGTAGGCTCGCTCCAGCAGTTCCTTGACAGCTATATCAGCAAAAACGGCGGCAAAATCGACTATATCCACGGCGAGGACGTTATCCGCAGGCTTGCCGCAGATGATAATTCCGTAGGCTTTTTGCTCCCCGATATGGGCAAGGAAGAGCTTTTCCCGACCGTTATAAAGGACGGTGCATTGCCCCGCAAGACCTTCTCCATGGGTCACGCTCAGGATAAGAGGTTTTATACTGAGGTCAGGAAAATTGGGGGATAAATCTTAAAATACAAAAAATAATGCCTTATTCGTCATTCGTCAAGATATGATGAATAAGGCTTATTTTATTTCAATATATTCTGGCAAAAAAGCTTTATTTCAGTAACATCTTCAGTTGCAACCGCCCATATCATCTCAAAATCCATTCCAAGATAGTTATGAGCAAAAATATTTCTCATTCCGCGAATTTGTTTCCAAGGTATTTCTTTTTTTGTTTTTTCTTTGAAATTCTCCGACAGATGCCCTGAAAGCTCTCCTATTTGAAATTCCGCCATGCTAACAGCGTTACGAAAAATAACATCAGAAGAAAATATCTCATAGTCATTACCAAATCTTGAAAGGCACTCCTCAATCTGTTTGCAATACTCCAAAATATGTGCAATTATACTTAAATCTCTTTCATATTCAGTAATCATAAACTATAAATCACCCTTCTATCTGCTTCAACCTCTTCTATAAATTTCCGATAAAGCGGATCGGTGCGGTTTCTTTCTATTTGAGCTTCTGTTATCAGGTCAACATTTTTCTGAAATTCTTCTCGTAAATCTTCATAAAAGCCAAAAAAATTAAGGCCCTTAAGCTTTTCTGCGTTTACAATGAGGTCAATATCGCTTTCTTCGACTGCCTCGCCTCTGGCATATGAGCCGAACAAATAAATTCTGTCTACATCGTAATTTTTGGCAACAGTTCCGATTTTTTTTACGATCTCATCTATATTATATATGCTCATTCTGTGACACTCCCCTCTTGAATTATGACATAATTATATTATAATTTTATATAATTGTCAAGAAAAAATACTTTTTATACAAAACACCATTTAAAATTCGGAAAAAATCAAGCAGAAAATTCAGGAGTTAATTGGGCGAGCAATAATATAACCTAACAATATTTTCTATCTCTGCATAAAAAGAAAAAAGCCCGAATAAATCGGACTTTTTCTTGTGCATAAAGCACCATATCTGGCGGAGAAGGAGGGATTCGAACCCTCGATGAGCTATTAACCCATACACGAGTT
>CAYOAV010000114.1:0-4129 GCA_964402055.1 uncultured Ruminococcus sp.
TGATAAAATAACAACTCCTATTGACGAAAGGTTACATCCTATATTTAATTCTTGGGTTGTAAAAGAAAATACTGATATAATACCACGTTTATCTCTTGTTATTGCTTGCAGAAATAATGAACTTAGTAGTGTTTGCGAAGCAGAGAACGAAGAAGAAGGTGAGGAAATTAAGCGTTCTGAAATCGGACTTTGCATTAAGGCAAACAATCTGAATTATGAAAATGACAATACAATTTTCTATAATGCTCAAGGAGCGTATGAAACAAAAAATGCCCCACGCAAAATAGGAACTAAAATTCACAACGTTTCTGTCATCACGAACATTGATACAGAGAATGCTGAACTTTATCGCAGCTTTTTCTCTGAAGAAATTACGAGAATAAAAGATAACTTCCGCAATGGACTTATTACCGAAGCGGAAGATATTTCGCAGAGAACATTAAACATATTTAATAGTCTAAAAAAGCAACCGACGCTTTATGATATTGAACGTAACAGAGTAGTCAGTAAACTTGAAGAATTAAAAATACAAGCATTATCAACATTTCAAAATAACAAGGCGGTTATAAATTCATTTGACACTATGTTTAATAAAATTAAATATAATTATCATTGGGCGACCGTTCGCAAAACTACTGAAATGTATGGTGAATGGAGCAAATGTAACATTTATGGAATAATCCAAAGTCATTTATGGGCTATTGTTTCCAATGAATTTTCTCAATACAAAATTCAAATTGATCAATTACTAAATTCCATTGATCCTCAGTTATCTGATTACATTAAATCGTATCAGGCTGTTGAAAGAAAAAGCTATCTCAAATTAAAAACTTGTATTGAAGCTTCGGGATTCAAGAGTATGGTTGAAACGTTTAATGTTTCAGTAGATGAACCTCGCAAAGAGTTCTGGGATAAAGCTCGGACTATACATGGCAGGGGTTATCTCGCCAATGTTATTGATTGTTACAAAAACTGGATCGATAACACAGCTTATGATAAAGGCTTATGCGAAATTGTTTATCAATGCGTTTCTGGTTATTTCAATTCAATCATAGGAATTGTTTCATAAAATGCAATTATTAAATTAGAAAATACCCTCCGCTAATTTTATTTAACGGAGGGTTTATTATTAACGTAATTTAATATTACAAAAGTGAGCTGTCAAGAATAACAAATCCTTGACAGCTACATATAAAAATTATTACTTCAAGTCATACGCTTCTTTCCAATCGCAGTATGCTTCGTATTCTCTGATATTAACTGAACGATGTCTGTCCTGCATATTTAAAGCTTTTGCATAATCAGAAGAGCTTTCAAATCTTTGGTCTGCACATTCTTTCTCATACGCTCTTGCGAACCTGCCATTACGCTCAACATTATCAATGCAAATTCTTTTATAATTAATCTCGTTACGTTGCTCTTCTGTCATTTCACCAAGCTGTTCATCAATTTTGGTCACAAAATTTCTTGTAATACTCTTCAAATTTGATTTATTACCATTAAGCATTTTAGTTTTTATCACTTCTGGTCCAGCAGACAAAGTATACATTTTACCGATAGAATTAACATAAGCAAGTGTACTGCTCAGTACGTTGCACCAATCTATAATATTTTTGGGAACACTGATTCTTCGATTGATTGAATCGCATTTAATTGTGTTATGAGCTTGATCAATATGATTAATAGTAAATCTTTCAATATCTTCTTCAGGCATTCCGTACCATAAAAGACCACATATACATTTCATCCTTAACAGGAGAAAATCAGTTTCACTGTCAAAAATTCTATTCAACGCAATAACAAGCTCGTTAAACGATCTGTAATATCTGTTTAAATAGGAAGTGGAGCTATTAAGGTCAGAATAACTTAATGAAAGAATTATCTGATACTGTTTATTACTAATAACTCCATTTTGAAGAGAATACAATCCGTATCGAACTATTGCTCTTCTTAAATTGTTAAAGAAATTCTTATTAGTCCAGCTGTGTTCTTCAAATATTTTTATCAATTCTTTTTTTGAAAAGAAAGCTAAATCTTTATCTAACTCAATCTCTGTATCATAAGAACCATGAAATGCAGTTTTTGCTGTTATTTTCAAGCTATCCATTGGAATAGTTTCTATAAAGTTTATTTTATATTCTTCATTATACATTTTTTTACTCATAACTCCACCTCCATTAAGTTTATATTTATTGTACCATATTTTGCTAACAATGTCAAGTATTTTTTACAGTTAGCTTTTTTAATTGCAACCTTTTTATTACAAAAAAACAAGCCCCTAACAGACTTGCTACAAAGAATATATTTTCCATTATTATTCTTCCCAAACTTTCCAGATTGGAACACACTGTTCTTCTATGATCTGATTTAAATTATTTTTATTTAGCCTGAAATCTGAAATTATAATTGTAAGCTCCGCTGTTTCAAAATTGCGGAGCAGCTTCATATCGTGCCAATTAGCATAATCATCAACATCAATATCGATACTCTGAGCTATGTATTCCAGAATGGTCTTACGATCTGCTTCATTCATCCCCCACCAATCCAGCTGATAAACTCGATAACCTATAATATCGAAGTCATCTCCTATTATTATAATATCGTTCAAGGTCGTCTTGGTTTCAAGCACCGTATTATTTATTGTCATTATCATTGAAATCATTCCTTTCTATTCTGTATCTAATTATTTATCGGTTCTTTGATTTAGAAAGACGGTCGTTTCTTCTACTAATCATTTCTCTTAGATGACTTTGGTTTCTATAAAAACTACTTTCCATATCTTTCTGTATTCCGTCCAAATCAATCCCTTTAGCTTTATATTCTTCATAGGTTTTTTCAGAGGGGTATAAAATAAAAGTCTTGGAAGGGATAAAGGGCATTAAATCATCGTACCAACGAAATGGTTCACCATATTTATTATAACATATATCTTCGCGCATTAAACTCGTATCGATGGGCAACTGTATACCAGGATTATTATAAAATGTCTTGAGTAGCAAATATTCTTCATATTGAGTCGGACCATCTGTTGTACGATACCGACAATTCCAAAAAGGCATACTGTATTCGGAATCGCCTATTAAACCTTTAAAGAAATCTAACTGTTGATCTAAATCTTCGCCATATCTATGAAACTCTGAATCAAGTAACTTATTATACATCCGAGTTCCACGAACATATTCATAAGTATTAGGTCTTGGAGTATATCTATCCCAAGCAGGATTCCATATATACCCGTCATCACGGAGTTCTTTCTGAGCCATTTGATAAAGTTCCCAAGTAGTTAAATATTCCTGTTCAGGACAAGCACCAACATTCCAAAGGTATTTATCAAATATCAACTCTTGACGATATTTGTTCCATTCGCCATGATCCAAACCATCTCTTTTCACCACGTCTTTTATTTTTGATTTCGCACTAAGATCGTTAATAATTTTTGCGGCAGCTACAACGATAAAGAAAGCTTCTATCATAAATACTTCTCCTTTTTTTAAATTTCTTCCATAGCGGAATAACAATTAGAAATTATATCATTCAAGGTATCTGCAACTTCTTGCAGTGCGTCAATTTGCTCCTGATGAATTTCACCTTTTTCACCATTTTGATAAGATTTAGATTTCTTATCAAGATCTTTTTGTTCTTCTTCCACAAGATATTCAAAAACAGTTTGTGCAAGTTCGATTTGAAATATTGTATTTTTCAAGATTTCGATATTATCTGATTTCATATTAACCATCTCATCAACTAAAAATTCAGAACATTTGTTTTTATCATTATAGTTATTATATCATATATTTTCAAAATGTCAAGCGCTTTTTAAAAAAATTTTTATTCTGTTTCCCAAATCAATTCATATCCCCTCTCATATACAGTACCAATCATTTGAACAAAGCTATAATGCAAATATTCGTTATCCTTTAATTGCACGAATAAACACAGAACCCAATCGTTTTTCTCATTATCCCATAATTCTATTACATAACCACTGACGGGATATTCGGAATTACCGATATAATATTCGGAATAATATTTTATTCGTGCTTTATTTCGTTTCATAATTTTCTCTCCTTTTGCAATTATTAATCACGAATGATTTTTCCTTTTTATCGGACGATAAACCTGACCATAT
>CAYOAV010000115.1:0-4058 GCA_964402055.1 uncultured Ruminococcus sp.
CTGAGAAAGATGAAACTATGCTTCGTGGTGCAAAAAATATGGCAGACAGAATCGATCTCGGAGAGATCAGTTTAGCCCCTTCTCCCATGGAGCAAAAAATGCTAAAAGAGATTACAAAAAATAAAATAAGTTGTCCTGAAATAAATCTTATCCGTCACGTTTATAAGTTAAGAGGAAATAAATGGTCTAAAATTAAAATATGTCAGCACGTTGACTTGGGTACAGGACGAACAGAAGACGTTTTTGTCTTAAACAAAGATAATGTATTAATTGATATACCTGTTGTAGATTTGCAAAGCGTTAATATTGAACAAGCCAAAAAAGTAGAAGATATTATTCAAGAAAATTCAGAAGATGCTCAAAATATGCCAGAGAATTTGGAAGCTAACTGTGCAATAACTTTAAATAACAATCAGGAAAAACTTTCTGCAAATAATAAATTAGTTTTTTAAAGCAAGAGGTATTGTATGTATATTGATAAAAATAAAGTTTTGAACTCATTGACAAAAGAAGACGTTATTAATATATGCAAACAGCTTGGTTATCCTGATTATAAAGAAGATAGTAATGGGAATTTATGCTTTAATACCGCTCTCTGCCATGGGGGAGATAGTCCGTATAAATTAGTTTATTATCATAACCTCGAATATAATGGAGCAAACAGTTGTTATCACCACGGTTTATTTCATTGTTATACCTGTGGTGATACATATAGTATAATTGAACTCGTTATACGCAGTAATAGAAATCAGAATAAAACATTAACATATTATAAGGCTCTCTATTGGATAGCAAAAACAACAGGTAATTTATACGAAGCAACCGAAGAAAATATTCAAGAAAATGATAAAATAAACGATTTTGAATGGATAAATCGGTTAAAAAATACAATAAAAAAAAGTAAAAAAAGTATTCCTAATTTAACAGAAATCAGCGAAAATATACTGGAAATATTTTATTATGCACCGCATCAAGATTGGCTTAACGATAATATAAGCTGTGAAGCACTAAGCAGATATGAAATAGGCTATTATGGATTAACTAATCAGATAACTATACCTCATAGAGATATGAATAATAGACTTATCGGTGTTCGAGGAAGATTTCTTGATCAAGAAGATATAGAAACGGTAGGTAAATATGTACCTTTACAAATAAATGGAAGAATATTAAGCCATTCTTTAGGTTCAAACTTGTATGGAATAAATGTAACACAGGATAGAATAAAAACAATTAAAAAAGTAATGATAGTTGAAGCTGAAAAAAGTTGTATGCAAGCATATTCTTATTTTGGAGAAGATAGCTTTGTAGTTGCGACCTGCGGTTCTTCAATTACGAGAATCCAAATCAAACTTCTATTGAATTATCTTCAGGTTGAAGAGGTTATATATGCTCCTGATAGAGATTATCACGAAGCAAATTCTTATGAAGCAGAAGTTTGGTATCAGAAGATAATAAAACGTCTTGCTCCGCTTATTCCGTATTGTAAAGTAACATTATGTGCAGATTCTAAAGAACGTTTGCCGTATAAAGCTTCACCGACCGATATGGGGAAAGAAGTGTTGCTTGAATTACTTGAAGAAAAAATAATAATTACCACTGACGAAGTTGATAGAATACTTGGAAAGCAGAGAAATTAATGCAGGAACTTGTAAACAAGATTAGACCCGTGACTCGTGAAGAAGATGGGAAATTGCCCAAGTTTTCATATAGTAAAATAGAGGTCTTTAAGAATTGTCCTATGCAATATAAAATTAAGTATATTGATAAAAAGTTTTCTTTTGAAAGAACTCTTGCAACAGAAATTGGAAATTTATGTCATTATATCTTAGAACAAAAAGGTAAAATGAAAAAGTCACGTCAAAATGTTGATTATAAATTACTTATGGATATATTGCAAAACGGCACAACACAGACAGATGAAAAAACAAAAGAACCATTGTTAGGTGTAAAAGATTTAAAAACAAAGTATTTTGATAAATGGTTTGATAAGGAAAATCCTGATGATTTAAACTATGATGAAAAAATAAAGCTGTTTATTGAGCTTTTGCATAAAGAAATGGAAGAAGACGATTGGCAACCTTATTTGTTTGAACATGAATTTGAATTTATCTGGAATAATAAATACATTATTCATGGATTTATTGATAGAATTGATAGAAGAATTATTAAAAAAGAAAATGGTAAAAGTATAATCGAATATCGTGTGATTGACTACAAAACTTCAAAGAAAATATATGATGAAAAAAAGCTTCCAACAGCTTTACAGTTCGGAATATATGCGTTAGCTGTTTTAAACGAATTTAAAGTATTGCCAATATTGTATGAATACCATTTTGTATTACTTGATAAAGTGCAATATGCAATGACCAAAGGGTATGAAAAAAGATTACTTAAATCGCTTGATACCGTTTTTGAAAATATTGATAAATGTACAAGCAGAAAGACTTTTATACCAAGTCCGACACCATTGTGTCATTGGTGCAGTTATTGTGCAACAAACCCCGAAGCAAAAATTTACAAAACCGAATGCGAATATTATTCTTTATGGACAAAACAGAATAAAACCTTTGAAGTAAATAAAAAATGGAATACCATTGAAACAACTACAGAGGATTTAAAGAAGAATACTATTATAGATAATAAACGGAAACTGATTTTTTAAGGAAGTGAAGTTTTGAGTTTTATCGGATTACATAATCATACTGATAAAGGTAGTAATGTTCGATTAAAGGACGCTATAAATAAAGTCCCTGAATTAATAGAGTATGCACATCAATTAGGACATAAAGGAATTGCAATTACAGACCATGAATGTGTATCTGCTTCTTTGGACGTATTGCAATATTATAATTCAGTTAAAGATATTCATGGATGGGAAGATTTCAAAGTTATTTTGGGAAACGAGATATATTTGTGTACGGAAAATGTCACTGCTGATAATAAGGCAACGAATCGTTATCCTCATTTTATATTACTTGCTTTGAACGCCAACGGTCATAAATGCATTCGAGAATTAAGCACGTTAGCTTGGTCACAAAGTTTTATGGATGTAATGAATAGAGTTCCGTTATACTATTATCAGCTTGAAGAGTATATGCAACGATATAAAGGTGATGTGGTTGGTGCAAGTGCTTGTCTTGGTGGTGCTTTACCTCATAGATTGCTTTCGTATAAAAGTATTGAAGAAACTGATTCGATTAAATATAAAGATATATGGCAATCGTGTATTGATTGGATTGAATATATGAATGATATATTCGGAAAAGGTTATTTCTTTTTGGAAATGCAGCCTTCCGAAACTGAAGAACAAAAATATGTCAATAAAAAACTGTTGAAATTATCTATTGAAACAGGTACACCGTATATTATCACAACTGATAGCCATTATCTGAAAAAAGAAGACAGAGAATTACATAAGCTTTATTTATCCTCTCAGGACGGTGAACGTGAAATTGATGATTTTTACGCTTCAACATATGTTATGAGCGAAGAAGAAATACATGAATATATGGATAATAGTTTGGGATTTGATAATGTGCAAAAAGGTATTGATAATACAATGCTTATATACGATAAAGTAGAAATGTATCAATTAACCAAACCTTTACACATACCTTATGTCCCTCAAGACAAGTCCGAGCCGGATGAAGCTTTATATAATAAATACAAGGATAAAATAAAGCTCCTTTCTGTATTTAAAGAAAGTGAATGTCCAAGTGACAGACATCTTGTCAGAGAAATAATTAAAAAAGTTGATATAGATGAAAGCTATCGTACAGAACAGGGGTATGAAGCAATTAATGAATGTCTTTCATCTATTAAAATTTGTTCAGAAAAGATGAATGTTGAATGGTCAGCGTATTTGCTTCAAATTAAAGATTTTGTTAAGATTGCTTGGGAAGCAGGAACATTAGTTGGTGCAGGACGAGGTTCGGGAGTTGGATTTTGTCTATTAAATGTTCTTGATATAACTCAAATAAATCCGTTAAGAGAGACTACCAAAACTTATCCTTGGCGTTTTCTTAATCCCGAAAGAGCTTCTGTGTTAGATATAG
>CAYOAV010000116.1:0-4050 GCA_964402055.1 uncultured Ruminococcus sp.
AGAATACTTATATAATCTACACACTTCTCAAAGAGAAGCCTTAACCGAAAAAAAGGGGGGCATAAAGCCCCCCGATAATTCGGAAATTTATTTTACAAGCATTCCCATATAGGCGTTGAAAAGCTCTGTTCCGAACAATGCTGAACAGCCAAGTCCGATTGCGAGGCATGGTCCGAATGCGAATGCGTTGCTTTCACGCTCTTTATCCTTTATTCTGATAACTACTGCTGTTACAGCTCCTATAACTACTGCGATGAACAGTGCGACGATGGACGCTTTCCAGCCGAACATCAATCCGCCTGCTGCCATAAGCAGTATATCGCCCATTCCAAAGCCGAAAACAGGTCCTCTTTCCTTTATTTCTGCTTGCTTTTCTTCGAGAAGCTTAGTTATCTTTTCGGTTTCTTTTGGATCAAGTTTTTCTTTTGCAAGACGTTTTTTAAGCTTACGAACGGTTTTATGATCGTCTGAACCGATTATGTAAACAAGCGGTGTGATGACGAATCCGATGATAAGAAGCGGAACGCTTACCGAGAAAAGTCCAATTATTCCATCGATTACGTCAAGCTCATTTCCTCTGAACGAGGTCGGAAGAAGCACGGACAGAACTCTTGTGAGAAATGCTGTTATTCCAAGATAAACAAGCACGCAGACTGACATTTCCTGTGTGTCAAAATCCTCAAAGCCGATAACTATCACGCCTGCAAGGAAAAGACATACAACGGCAGGATAAATAAGCCCATCCGTGATGAAATCATACTGTGTATAGACAAGTACGAAGATTATTCCCGTCAGACCTTCAACAAGAGAATATCTTGCGGAAATTTTTGCTCCGCAGGCACGGCATTTTCCTTTTAGGATAAGCCAGCTGAAAAGCGGTATAAGGTCGTAACGTTTGATTTCTGCACCGCAGGTCATACAGTGCGAATTGCGTTTGACGAGCGATTCACCTGCAGGAAGTCTTAAAATACATACATTAAGGAAGCTTCCAATCGTTATTCCGAAAAGAAAGACCATAATGTACATACCAATCTGCAGACCGATCAGCTCTGTTACTGCGAAATACATTTGCAAAACTCCTTTACATTGAAAATTACGATATTTGCTAAAGAATATCTTAACATATTTTTTTAAGGATTTCAATACTTTGCTCAAAAATCCGCACCGTGAGCGGCTCAAAATATCACGGAGAAACGGAGAACATTATGAAAAATATACCAATAGGACAATATATGGTAAATGAGGGCGTTATTACTGAAGAACAGCTCCAGCACGTCCTTGACGTAAAAAAAGAAGAAAATGTCCCCGGAAAATTTTTCGGTGACTATGTAATTGAGCTTGGCTATGTTACCGATGTACAGTTCGGTCAGGTGCTTGCAAAGAAGCTCAATGTTCCATTTGTTGATCTTAACGACCCTGAAGTAGTTATTGATATCGAGGCGGTAAAGAAGATTCCCGAGGCTCTCGCAAAGAAGCATACTATTATTGCTATAAAGGTAACAGGTAAGCGTCTTACGGTTGCTTCACACGACCCTGTAAACTTCTATATTTTCGAGGATATCAAGGTTTCAACGGGAATGGACGTTGTGCCTGTGCTTGCGACAAAGGAAGCTATCACTAAGGCTATCGGCAAGAGCTATTCTATGCAGAATACAGGCGCTATCCTTGACAGCGTTACAGACCAGTTCAGCAATGACGATCTTAATAATATTGACGATGAATCCGCTGACAGAATTGATAACGCGCCTATCGTTAAGCTTGCAACAACTATTGTTGAAAACTCATTCCGTGCAGGTGCGACGGATATTCATATTGAGCCGTTCAAGACCTTTACAAGAATCCGTATCAGAGTAAACGGCGACCTTATCGAGCTTATGAACGTTTCAAACGTTGTACATAACGCACTTGTAACAAGACTTAAAATCATAAGCGGAATGAATATCGCAGAAAAGCGTGTACCGCAGGACGGCCGTTTCTCACAGGTCGTTGACGGAACAACGCTTGATGTCCGTGTATCTAACCTCCCGATGGTAAACGGTGAAAAGGTCGTTATCCGTATCCTTTCAACAGGTAACGTTGCTCTCCGTAAGATAACCGACCTCGGTATGACCGATTATAACTATGAAAGATTTTCCAAGCTTATCAAGGTTCCACAGGGCGTTATGCTCGTAACGGGCCCTACAGGTTCAGGTAAAACTACTACTCTTTATGCCGCTCTTGGTGAGCTTGCTAAGCCGAACGTAAACGTTGTTACGGTTGAAGACCCTGTCGAAAAAGATATCGAGGGAATCAATCAGTGTCAGGTAAACGCTAAGGCAGGTATGACCTTCTCCGCAGCTCTTCGTTCTATCCTCCGTCAGGACCCTGATATCGTAATGGTCGGAGAAATGCGTGACCAGGAAACAGCCGAGATCGCTATCCGTGCCGCTATTACGGGTCATATGGTGCTTTCAACACTTCATACAAACGACTCTGCTTCGACTGTAACACGTCTTGTTGATATGGGCGTTGCTCCGTACATGGTTGCGACCTCGCTTATCGGTATCGTTGCACAGCGACTTGTAAAGAAGATATGCTTTGACTGCCGTACACCGAGAATGTCCTCGCCTGAAGAAAATGAGCTTATGGGCATTCCGCAGTCGATTACAATTTTCGACGCTTGCGGCTGTCCGAAGTGCAATAACACAGGCTATACAGGACGTACCGCTATTCATGAGGTTCTTACCTGTACAACTGAAATGAGCAGTCTTATCGCAAATGACGGTAAAACTGATGCAATTGCGGCTCTTGCGGCTAAGCAAGGCACAAAGCTCCTCCGTGATAACGTTTCAGAGCTTGTTCAGCAGGGAAATACCACTATTGATGAGCTTGTAAGAGTTACATACGCAGTTTAATGCAAATATATAATCGAAAGGAAGAAAAATCAAATGGCAGAAAACATCGCTCCAGAAAAGGTAGTCATCAACATTAACAAGATCCTCGACGAGGCTCGTGTTCTCGGTTGTTCTGACGTTCATTTCACAACGAAAATCGCTCCTGTTGTACGTCTGCACGGCTCTCTCCGCAGACTTGCTTCATACCCCGAAATGACCGAAGCCGCAATTATGAAGATAGTTGAGCAGATGACCAACGGCAGACAGCTTGAAAGCATCAAAAATAAAGTCGATACGGACTTTTCATACGTTACAAAAAGAGGCTACCGTCACAGAGTTAACGTTTATCATCAGAAAGGCAACACGGCTATCTCTATCCGTCTGCTCAGAAATGATATTCCGTCGCTTGCAGACCTTGATTTGCCGCCTATCCTAGGTGAATTTGCAATGCGTCCCCGTGGACTTATACTTGTAACAGGCCCTACAGGTTCAGGTAAATCTACAACCCTTGCGGCTATGATTGACTATGTAAACATTAACCGCTCCGCTCATATAATTACAGTAGAAGACCCTATCGAGTATGTTCATGAGCATAAGCGTTGTATGGTAAACCAGAGAGAGATCGGCGACGACGTTGAATCATTCGCAATGTCGCTCCGTGCCGCACTCCGTGAAGACCCCGATGTTATTCTCGTCGGAGAAATGCGTGACTTTGAAACTATCAACGCCGCTGTAACAGCCGCTGAAACAGGACATCTTGTTATGTCAACACTTCATACGACCTGTGCGGCTGATACTATCAACCGTATCATTGACGTTTTCCCTGCACATCAGCAGAATCAGATCCGTTCACAGCTTGCGACCGTTCTTGTCGGAATTATCGCACAGACCCTTATTCCTAAGGCTGACGGCTCGGGACGTATCGCCGCTCTTGAAATCCTTAACGCAACTGACGCTGTTAAGGCTATGGTTCGTGATAATAAGGTTCACCTTATTCAGACGGCTATTCAGACAGGTAAAAAAGAGGGAATGGTCTGCCTTGACCAGGAGCTTGCACGTCTTGTTAAGGACGGAGTTATCACTGATACTAATGCCCGTGAAAAGAGCCTTGATATCGCTGAATATGAGCGTTACCTCAAGGGTGCAGGCGGTTCACCTGCTATGAACAGGTTTTAAT
>CAYOAV010000117.1:0-2434 GCA_964402055.1 uncultured Ruminococcus sp.
AACCGTTTTGCAGTCAACTGCAAGGCGGTAATTTTTTTCGCAGAGTAAAACAACTGTCCGTTTTACTCTGCTTTTTTATGATATAATTCAAATATAGGGATATTTTCCCCGAAATTAACAGGAGGAATGAAACAATGAAAAATCGTACAGCAGAAATCCGTGCAGAGCAGGTCAAGAGCCTTGAAGAAAAGCGTGGTATATTACTTTCCGAAATGGATAGTATTATTGACGGTGCGGCGGCGGAGGTCAGGGCAACCACAGCCGAAGAAAACACCAGAATGGAAGCTATTATGACGGAGGTCGAGAGCCTTAACACGACTATCAAGGCGGAACGCAGGGCATCAGAGCTGAAGTTGGATATCAAAGCCTTGGATAATGAGCCTGCGTCAGATACAGGCAATGTCTCCGCTCCGACAGACGCAGAGGTAAGAGCTTTTTCAAATTATGTTAGGTCGTGCATCGGTGAGCCTGCTTTGGAAACAAGAGCCGACAGCAACCTTACACTCGGTGAGAACGGTGCTGTTATTCCTACTTCCATAAGTCAGATGATAATTAACAAGGTCAAGGAAATATGCCCGATTTTTTCGGGAGCGACTATGTTCGCCGTAAAAGGCACGCTTAAAGTGCCTGTTTGGGGTACAAAGGACAGCGAAAACGGTATAACAGTAGGCTTCCACAAGGAATTTGACGAGCTGACGGCTTCATCAGGGAAGTTTACTTCTATTGATCTTAGCGGTTATCTTGCTGGTGTGCTTGTGAAAATCGGTAAATCACTTGTTACAAACAGCGATATTGACATTATCGGCTTCATTACCGATGAAATGTCAAAGGAAATCGCATATTTTCTCGAAAAGACCTGCCTTGTGGAGGAAACAGAGGTTGATCCCTCGAACAGCTCCAAGGTAAAGGGTGCTTTGTCAACGAAAAAGACGATAACTGCGGCAAATAAGACGGGCGTTACCGCTGATGATCTTCTTGCTCTCCAGTCGGCAATTCCTGCGGTATATCAGGCTAACGCTTGCTGGACGATGAACAATGAAACGTTCCTTTCGATAAAGAAGCTCAAGGACAGCACAGGTCAGTATATGCTTGTTCAGAATACGGGCAATATTTCAAATGATTTCCCGTTTATGCTCCTTGGCAAGCCTGTATATATTTCGGAAAATATGCCCTCTGCGGCGGCAGGAAACCGCTCGGTGCTTTACGGTGATTACAGCGGACTGGGCGTTAATATGCGTCAGCAGGTGGAAATGCAGGTGCTTAACGAAAAATATGCAACACAGCACGCTATCGGCATTGTCGGTTGGTTTGAATTTGACTGCAATGTCATAGATCATCAGAAGCTTGCGGCACTTGTTCACGAGGCTGACGATTAATGAAGCTCGGCGAAATACAGCTTGATGATGTGCGGTCATATCTTCGCCTGACAGAGGACGAACACGAGGACGACGCTCTTATCACGGCGATAATGTCATCGGCAACGTCCTTTATCCTGAATTATACAGGGCTTACAGTGGAGCAGGCGGACGAAATATCAGATTTTCAATATGTCTTTCTCTGCTTATGCTCTGATATGTATAATAACAGGGATATGACTGTACAGCAGGACAAGCTTAACCCGATAGCAAAATGTATACTTGATATGCACAGATTGAACTGCATATGTTAGGCGGTGGGTAAATGGTCAATTCAACATCGCTTAGGGAAAAAATTACGTTCCAAACGCTTAACGAGGAGAACGGCGGGGACGTATGGCAGGATCTTATAACCGTCTATGCGGCACTCACAGGGCTGCGTAATTCTGAATACTGGATAAATTTCGCAGGCGGCAACGCAGATGAATATCTGAATGTATCGGTCAGATACAATAAGCTCATTATGAATATTATCCCTCAAAGAGGACGTTTCATCTGCAAGGGTATCATATATGAGCTTATATCACCGCCCGATGATGTTCTTTTCCGTCATAAGGAAATCAAATTCAAAGCAAGGAGGCAGATAAGCTAATGCACATTGAAGATGTTTTACAGGCTCTTAAAGACAGCTTCGGCAATATAAAAACCGTTCGTGACGGCTTTGTGTCGCTCCCGAATGAACATTGCTTCGCTGTATGGCGTATTTCACACCGCAAGGCTGACGGTGCGGACGAGTGGAATTTATATTGGAGCGTTACATATGAGCTTCGTATTTTTTACCGTGAAAATAAGACCTTGCAGGACGTGGAAAAGGAAGCTGAATTTGAAAAGCACCTCCGTGAATGCAGAGAGCTTGAAAGCGATTACGAATACGATGACGGAGCTAAGCTTGATATTACAGTTTATAAATTTACAGATGATATTGATTTTGAGGAGGAAATATAAATGGGATTTGAAACAAAGGAATACACCCTTGGAAGCGGTCATTTACATATTGAAGAGCGTAACGCTGAAACCTT
>CAYOAV010000117.1:2534-4009 GCA_964402055.1 uncultured Ruminococcus sp.
ATAACAGCGACGGTTCACAGCGTATCAAAATCGGCGGTCTTACCAATCAGGACGATAAGGTTTATATCCTCGGTTTTGAGCATAAGAGCAAAAAGCTCCGTGTTATCATTGTCGGAAAGAATACAGAGGGCTTCTCATTCGATTTCAAGCAGGATAGTGCAACCGTTATCGACTGCGTATTCACAGCGGAAGCCGCAGACGATGAGGGAACGCTTATTATCATTGATGATATGCGTAAGAAAACAGCGGAATAAAGCCTATGATTTGTCTTGAGCTGAAAAATATACCGATACAGCTGATGTCGCAGAGGGTGACTGTTCCGATATGCACAAAGGCTGAATGGGATTTTATACGGAAATATGACGGCTCTGACAAAGCGGCAGAAAGAATAAGCGGTATGCTGCTTGACGGCGTACCGCTTGATTTATGTGACTGTAAGCTTCTTGTCGCTGTTTATTCAGAGCTTATTATACATCTTCGTAAGGAGCTGGGGCTTGAAATACCGTATTATCCTGCACGCAGGGATAATGCTTCAGAAGTGAAATACACAGCTTATACTGTTGTTGATAAGCTTGTTGCGGATTATGCCAATATGAGCATATACGATATTGATAAAATCAGCATTCTTGAATACTGGCTGTTGGAGCGTGACGCTTTTATCGAAGCTTTATCCAAAACAAAGGAAGGTAGAAAGTATCTTAACGACGCTTATAGAATAAACCAGGAGGACGCAGACGAAAACCTTGAGCTTTAAAGGAGTGTGAAAAAGAATGAAACTGGAAATACGATGTGATAAGGTCATAATTGACGGATATGTGAACGCTGTCGGACGTGACAGCAGACCGATACGCTGTCAGACAGGCAGTTTTATTGAGCAGGTCGAACCAGGTGCGTTCGGAAAGGCTTTGAAGCGTGCAAAAAATATAAAGCTGCTTCTCAATCACAGAAACGACCGTGAGCTTGGTTCACTTGCACAGGGCAATCTGACGCTTGCAGAGGATAATATCGGACTTAAAGCACACGCAGAGGTCACGGACGAGGAGATCATAAGGAAAGCGAGAAGCAATCAGCTTTCGGGCTGGTCGTTCGGAATGTATGTCAATGAATGCGAAATGGAAGAACGGAGCAATGCTATTCCAAGGCGTAGGCTCAAGGATATTGATGTATATGAGGTATCAATAATTGATAATACGCTTATGCCCTGCTATGCAGGAACGTCCGTAGAATGCCGTGCAGAGGGTGAAAATGCACTGCTTGAAACGAGAAATTTTGAAGATACGGTTGAAATCAAAGCCGAAGCTTCCCCCGAAAGCTATTTTGAAAAGCTCAAAGAGAGGGCGGCGAAGCTCCATGCGGAATGCAAAATGCTTGATTTAAAAAAGCGTATATCGGAGCTGAGATATAACACATATCACGACCCGAAAAGCGGAAAATTTACTTATAGCAAGGAAAAATCTTTTAAAGGGGTTGACAAA
>CAYOAV010000118.1:0-4007 GCA_964402055.1 uncultured Ruminococcus sp.
GTTTGGATTTGCGAATTTCTTTCAGTTTCATATTTAACCTCATCGAAATCTCGCACTCATCCGGTTACGCTGAATCGTAATTGGCAAGGGTAATGACACTCCACCCAATCATGCATTTTAATATATTTCATAATATATTCATTTTGGGGCTCCACCTCCCTTTTACATAGTTCGTTAATCGAAAAAATTTATATATACCTCGATATCGGTTTTGATAAAATGCATCTGCTGCAACCACACACTTCAACTTGTTGATGAAAAGCATTTTAACTTTCATATACACTACAAAATCACTTTACTCTTTCGATTTTCTCTATTTTTTCATACTCTGCATCAAGCTTTTTTATTGTTTCCAAAAGCCGATTACGTTCTGTAATCTTTTCTTGCAACTCGCATAGCTTGCTCTCTGTCCCTGCGTATTTAGTTATTATCTTTTTCCCATCTCTATACTTGAAATAATAATACTTCCTTCCATTTTTCTCTCTTGATGTTAGTGAACCTTTGGGATAGGTTAACAGCCTTTTCGTATAAAATAACCGCATTTCTCTATTCCGTATTTTTTCTTTTTCAATTACATCATCAATAATATAGTTTTCCGTAAGCATTTATCTCCATCATTTCCAGATTCATAGATCTTAATATTCACATGTTGCATTTCATCATCTATTGACAACAGCTATAATTCTAAAAGGCAAATATAAGATTGACAATACTAATATATGAACTACTGCAAACACAACTAACATGATGCTTCCCGCAATAATCGTCATAATCGGTTTTCCCAACAGAAACCATTTTTTGAAAGATAGAACTGGCAGAATACTAAACTGAGCAAAACCGTCTCTGATCTTATTTATACTTTCCGCAATATAATTTTTAATTACTTGAAAATATTCACTAAAACCACACTGAATTATGTAAGCAGATAAAATTGTTGCAGCCCCACAATAAGATTCATGAATTCTTGATATGTAATTTGCAGTTGATGCCGCTACTGCTGCTCCTAAACCAATCATACTAAACAAGATCAGCGTTATTATCAAAATAGCTATTGCTAACTGAAGCACCGCAATGATTAGACACAGGTGAAAAAGGAAGACAAAAGCCGATACAATTGAGCCAAATATTAAAATTGATAGCCCCGAAAACAAGCATATCCACTTTTTAAAGCTCAACACCCTGTAAAAGCTCATCTTGCCAAAGAAAACTTTTATGCTCCCCACATTATAGCTCCATGCGCCTTTAATAGTTTCCCAAACAATTACAATCCAACGATACAGGAAAGTCGGAACGCCCCAACTACTCGGTTTAGACATATGAGCACAGGATCTAATACTGTCCCTCAATGCAACAATATAATTTCTGACAGTGAGTACCGTTCCAATCACACAACTTATCAGCAATATAATACCAAGTGCTATAGCTAATGCATACATAGCAAAATACGCCACAGCAACAATAACAATAAAACCAATAACCAGAGCGGTCAAACATCCCGCGTTATTATCATCTTCGACTCGTACATATTTTGCCATTGCATTATCCTCCAATTTCCGCTATCTGCGCCTAAATGCGCGAACATAGTTGACAACTCCAATAACAACACCAATTGTAGCGATAGCAATAACCACCGAAATCCACACATTGCTCCAATCTTTGTATGTTTGAACATCACCGCAAAGATTACAAGTTTTTTCACTTACTATTGGAGGAATGAGTTTACTCCCGCTAACCTTGATATAGTCTCCGTATTCATGCGATAGTTGTTCAATAACTCGTTGCTCTTTTTCTCCGCACAATATACAATTTCGCTCATTCAGTCCAGAAGCTTTGCAAGTAGCTGGCATAGAAACACTCCACGCGCTCCATTGATGCGTTAGAGAAGCAATCGTTTGCACTTCTTTTTTTTCACAATTCAAGCATTTCCGGGTGCTTTCCCCTTCACCATAGCATGTGGCTTCCGTCGTCACACGCCAACTATCATAATCATGTGGCAACGCCTCCACCTCTGTGATAACTTCCGCTCCACATCCAGTACAAACCTTTTTTATTTGCCCTGTAGCGGTGCAAGTTGCACTCTTTATCGTCTGAGGATCACCAAATAAATGCTCTGTAATACTGCCATCCGGCAAAATGCAACAGTTGTCCCATTCGCAGAGAAAACAGTTTTTCCACCTTATATCATTCCACCTACCATTACTTGCATATTGCAAATAGTCTTCTCCTCCATCGTCATTCGGTTCATCGTCATTCCAGTTGGCATATGAAAACGGTTCGCCTGTCACCCATTCCCATAAGCCTTCTATCTTCGCATCACTGCCGCCCAAAATGCAGTCGAGGTTTCCCATCTTGCTGATATATGTGTACACCGCCTTATCCTCGTCACTCGAAGTTATGGTTGCAAGATGCCCGCCAAGCTGTTCACAATATGTTTTTGCCTCATCATAGGACATATCATATTCGAACACTTTGTATATATGTCCGTTAAAATAGAACGCCTGATTATATATCATTCCTGAACTTTCAACATATCCAAAAGTATTGCGTACATATTCGACATTTTCTTTTTCCCACTCGCAAATAAACGGGAATTCATCGTCAACTGTTGCATCATTCCATCTGCCATCTGAGTAATTCCCGTAATAGTTTAAACAATTCTCTCTCGTGCCACCATTAGGCTCACTCTCTCCCCAATTTCTATAATTCCAAGGTTCACCAGTAACCCAAGTCCAAACGCCTTCCAACTTAGCATCTGTTCCGCCGAGCCAACAACCTTTAGATTCTGCTTCCTTAAAAAGTTGGAAACAAATATCGTCCTCCCCCTGCGATGTAATTGTAGCCAAATGACCCCCCAATCCTTCGCAATATGTTTCAGCTTGCTCCCATGTACAACTAACATTTACAAACAAATAATAATTGCCATTAAACTCAATAGCTTCAGTCAAGACGCTATTTACTTTTGTTTCTATTTCCGCCGCAAATATATTTATCGACATAACAAGCATTAACGATATTACAGTAAACATGAATAATACTTTTTTCACGCAATCACCCCTTCGATTCAGCCAACCTTGCTTAAATGTGATTGTAATAGTCGCATTTTCGCATTCTTGACTATTACAATCACCGCAAATTAATAACCACGACCATCACATGAAAATAATCGTCACAGTCTTTGCTCTCATTTTAGCTCAAGCATACCTTTGCTATCGGTCAAAGATATGCAAATCATTTTTTCTTAAAAGCACGAATATAGCTTATTATCCCAACTACAAAGCCGATGGCAACCACAGCTGCAACAACCGTTACCCAAACATAGCTCCAATCATTATATGTTTCTGTATTCCCACATAAACTGCACGTTTTTTCTTTGATAATCGGTGGAATAACTTTACTTCCGCCAACAACAACCCACTCTCCATACTTGTGCTCATAATGTGCGATTGTCTCGACTTCACTCAAACCACAATTAGAACATATGTGACTACGTTTTCCATCTTCACTACATGTCGGATCTTTGGATATAGTCCATTCTCCGAAAGAGTGTGCTTTTTGGGGAAGTTGCTCCGTGCTGGTATATCCGCAGATTGAACAGATATGATGCTTTGACCCATATTCTGTACAAGACGATTCGGAATCAATGATCCAATCTGCGTATTTGTGCTCAGCAGGAATTGTTTTAGCTTCAAGTAATTTATTGCATATACTGCATCTTTTTTCACTCGCGCCATCCTCCGTACACGTAGACGCCTTAACAACCACAAACTCACCCCGACAATCATGCTTTTCTTGAACAGTCAAGCTATATTGTTTTCCAGAATAATTATCTTTTGCAACTTTAATATAATACTTGCCGGCCGACAAAGAAACATAATCCGATGTAGCGGTCTCCGTATTCCCTTTGCGTCCCCAATTTAGCAATTCAGTTACACCTGTATTGTCATAAATATATATTCTCCAATACGTACTACTGGAATCAATTGCTTCGTGATTAAATGTTATGGCAA
>CAYOAV010000119.1:0-3969 GCA_964402055.1 uncultured Ruminococcus sp.
AAGATAATCTTATATGCCTTTGCAATTATCATCACGAGCTTGCGGAAAGCGGAAAAATTCCTGCGGATTTATTAAAAAAACTGGCAAAATCCGAGGATTTATCCGAGCTCTCCTAAAAGTGAAAGTAGTACCGCCCCAATCATACGCATATTCGTGGTGATTTACTCACACCTACAATTGCCTAGGAGGAGATAATCTTTTCCCAAAATGAGCGGAAAATTTTTTAGGAGAATTATTTTTTAAAAAACATTTGTCCGTTTTGAGGTCGAATTGTGTGTTAAAATAATAATAAACGGGAGGTGAGCAGAGTGGCAAGACCGTCCAAGACTGCAAGCGTTATAAAAGCCGAAGGAAAAAGCCACCGCACCAAAGCGGAGCTGAAAGCAAGAGAAGAAGCCGAAAAATCTATCCTTAGCGGCAAGCCTTTATTTGAGAGGTCAGAGGTAAAAAACAACAAAGTCGCACACAAGGAGTTTTTGCGTATATCGAAGCTTATGGGGAACATCGACAAGGACGACGCTTTATATTCTTCGGGGATAAACACATACTGCGAGCTGTATGCGGAAATTATCGAGCTTGAAAAGGATATACAGCACATTCGTGAACTGGCAGACGAGCTTGAAAAGGAATTTGAAAGGCTTGAGGAAAAGGACTTTGACAGGATAACAGCCTTTTCAAGAAGCCTTGTCAAGCTGAAATCGCAGAAAATCAGCATAGGTGCGGCTATTGACAGGAAAAGGAATATGATGTTAGCTATCGACAAGGAAAATGTTATGACAATTTCGGCGGCTTTGCGTAACATTCCAAAAACACCGCAGAAGCAGGAAAATCCTCTGCTTGTGGCTCTTGCTGACGATGATGAAAACAGCGAAAAATAAAAACTGTCCGTTTTTTTGCCCCGACTTATGATAAAATGAAAAATAACAGGGGGTGAGCAGGTTGAAGATAAAAGAAAGTCCTGCGTATAATTATGCGGTGTGGTGCATTGATGAGGGAAATCATAAAGTTCCCAAGTATGTAAAAAAGCAATGCTCCGCTTGGCTTGATATTGCGAACGGGGAAGATCCTGACGCTTACATTTGCGAAAAGACATTCAGGAAGATATGCAAGCTTCTTAAGCTTATTATACATCCCGATTTACACAAGCCGCTTATAAGCTGTATGGAAAGCTATGCCTGGCTTCTTATCACGGCTGTATTCTGTACAAAAAACAGGGCTGATAATACAAGATACTACCGTACAGCTCTGCTTGAAATATGCCGAAAGAATTTCAAGACGTTCTATTCGGGGGTAATTTTCATCATCGGAATGCTTACAGAGGGGCAGTTCGGCCGCTTTTTCTCCGTTGCTCCTGATTTGAAGCTATCCAAGGAGCTGCAGGCGGCTATACGCAAAATTATAAAATCCTCTCCTGCTCTCAATGACGGAACGATTTTTAAATCCTTGCGAAATGAAATACGTTGCCTGCTGACGGATAGTGAATATACTCCACTTGCCTATTCCGAGGATAAAATGGACGGAAAAATGGCAAATATCTATCTTGCCGATGAAGCGGGAGCTATGGACGATTACCCTGTTGAAGCAATGCGTTCATCGCAGATAACGCTGAAAAACAAGCTTGGTATCATCATTTCAACGCAATATCCGAACGATAACAACGTACTGCTGACTGAAATAGATATGGCAAAAAAGATACTTGACGGTTTCAGCGGCGGACGGCTTAGCAAAAGATATTTCGCACTTCTTTACGAACCTGATGATGAGCTTATGAGCGGCGAACAATGGCAGAATAACGACCTTGTTATATACCAGAGCAACCCTGTTGCTGTTGATTATGATTATATTTTTGAGGACCTCTGCGATAAGAGAGCAACGGCTGTTCTTTACGAAAGCAAGCGTGAAAATTTCCTTTGCAAGCATTGTAACATACGCTACAAGGGGCTTGGCGTTGAGGGCTTTATTGACATTAACCTTGTGCGAGAATGCCGCATTGAAGAAAATCCTGACTTCTGGAAAAACCGCCGTGTTTGGCTCGGACTGGATCTATCGCAGACAGATGATAACACGGCTGTTGCTATGGTTACATTCGACAATGATATTATTTATGCCAAGGTTTGGGGATTTATCCCTGCTGACAGCGTTGAAAAGAAAACAGACCGTGAGCAGGTCGATTATAAGCGGCTTATCCGTGAGGGTGTATGCTTCGCTTGCGGTGACAGGATAATTGATTATAGCTTTGTAGAAAATTTTATCCTTTCGATAGAAGAAAAATACGGTGTTGACATCGTTCAGCTCGGATTTGATAAATATAATGCAATTTCGACTGTACAGAAGCTTGAGGGTGCGAAAAAACCGATAGAATGTGTTGAAATAAAGCAGCATTCAAGCCTGCTACATCGTCCGACAAAGCTTTTAAAAGAAGCTATTTTGCATAAGACCTTCCGATATGATAAAAATGAAATGCTTGAGATAAATTTCGAGAACGCACGCTGTACCGAGGATACAAACCTTAACAAATATGTCAACAAGAAAAAAAGCTCAGGAAAGGTTGACTGCGTTGTTGCCCTTATAAACGCAATGTATCTTATGCAGCTTGAAATGGAATCGACGGTAACGTGGGGAGCACAGATTTTTTAAGAGGAGCAGGTAAAAAATGAATTTATTCAGAAAAAAAGAATCGAGAGAATTAAGAGCGGAAACAGAAAGCATAACCGCTGATGACAGCATCTTAAAGGCACTTATAGGCGGTGCATCGTATATTGATAAAGCTTCGGCAATGGAGATCCCTGCGGTTCAGGCTTGTATCGGCATTATTTCCGATATAGTTTCAACACTTCCGATATGCCTTTATGAGGAAAAAGACGGCAAGGTCGTGAAAATCACAGATGATAGCCGCATTTGCTTATTGAATAAGGATACCAGAGATACGCTTTGCGGAACGGAATTAAAAAAGCTCTGGGTGCTTGATTATTTCCTTGGCAAGGGTGCATATACATACATAGACCGTGACGTTTACAGCAACGTCCGTGGGCTGTATTATGTTGATGAATCAAGGGTGAGCGTTATTCCGAATAATGACCCGATTTTCAAGGATTATACAATATCCGTAAACGGCAGAGGCTACCCGAAAAGCGATTTTATAAAAATTATGCGTAAAAGCAAGGGTGACGGAAAAGGCATAAGCATTATAAGCGAGAGCAAAACCGCACTCCTTGTAGCATATAACACGATGAAGTTCGAGAATGCTGTTGTAAAAAAGGGCGGAAACAAAAAAGGCTTCCTCACATCTCAAAGCCAGCAGAGCGGTGAATCAATGAAAAGCATAAAAGAAGCCTGGCGGAAAATGTTCACCAATTCGCAGGACGTTGAAGATAATGTTTGCGTTCTTAATGCAGGAATGGACTTTAAGGAAGCTTCGGCAACCTCTCTTGAAATGCAGCTCAATGAGAATAAAAAGACAAATTCTGACGAAATATGCCGTTTATTCTGCGTTCCGCCGTCAATATTTTCTGCGTCCTCGGAGGGAGCAAAGCAGGCTCTTATATCAAATTGCATTACGCCTATGCTGAATATGATAGAGGCGGCACTCGATACAGATCTGTTAAAGGAAAGCGAAAAGGGCAGCAGATATTTTGCCTTTGATACAAGAGAGCTTACAAGAGGCAACGCAATGGAACGTTACCAGGCATATGAGGTCGGCTTGAAAAACGGCTTTTTACAGCTTCCCGATGTCAGAGAGCAGGAGGACTTGCCGCCTATTGATTTCCCATTTATCAAGCTGGGACTTAACGATGTATTCTATGATCCTGAAACAAAGATGATATACACTCCGAACACGAACGAAACCGCTGTTATGGGGCAAAAATCCAAAATAGCGGCCAAAATGTTCGGAGAAGATGAAAATACAGAAACAGTCTTGACAGATGAAGCTGAAAGTGATACAATCGAGGAAAGAGCTAACCCTTATCA
>CAYOAV010000120.1:0-3961 GCA_964402055.1 uncultured Ruminococcus sp.
ACTACAATTATATCACACTATCACAAAAAAGCAATACCATTTGTTATAAAAAATGTAATTTTATGGGCGTTTATTGGCAGATTTTTAAAAGCTATTGACAGCAAGCTTAATACAATGTATAATAGTTTTGAAAACAAGATGTATTGTTAAAGGAAATTATATGAAAATAATATCCTGTTCAATAAGGAAAGGTAACTACTGCGGATGCTATTGAATAAAAAATGCGGCTTATGCTATGGAAAGGAGCTTTAAATGGCAAAAATTACTATTGATTCGGAACGCTGTAAGGGATGCGGACTTTGTACAGCGGTATGCCCGAAAAAAATCGTGGCAATAAATAAAAATAACAGAAATCAAAAGGGATATCTTACTTCATATTGCACCGCCCCTTCGGATTGTATCGGCTGTGCAATGTGTGCGATGATATGCCCTGATTGTGCGATAAGGGTGGAAAAATAAATGGAAAAAAGACTTATGAAAGGCAATGAAGCTCTTGCGGAGGCGGCTTTAAGGGCAGGCTGTAAATGCTATTTCGGCTATCCTATCACTCCGCAGACGGAAATTGCCGCATATATGGCGAAAAATATGCCGAAAAGGGGCGGCACTTTTTTACAGGCAGAATCGGAAATCGCCGCAATAAATATGGTACTCGGTGCGGCGGCGGCAGGCGTTCGTGCAATGACTTCATCTTCCTCGCCCGGAATATCGCTTAAATCCGAGGGGGTTTCATATATCGCAGGCTCTGATCTCCCCTGTGTTATCGTTAATGTTCAAAGAGCAGGCCCGGGGCTTGGCGGTATTCAGCCGTCCCAGTCGGATTATTTTCAGGCGACAAAGGCTCTCGGTCATGGCGACCACCGACTTCTTGTATATGCTCCTGCCTCTGTTCAGGAAATGGCAGAATTGACAGCTCTTGCATTTGATATGGCGGATAAATTCCGTATGCCTGTGATGATACTTGCGGATGGTCTGCTCGGTCAGATGATGGAGCCTGTTTCTTTCCCCGAAAACACAAGCCACGAGGCGGAAAAGCCTTGGGCGGCGAATGGTCATATGAACAAACGCAAGCATAATGTCATAAACTCGCTCTATCTTAAGCCTGATGAGCTTGAAAGCTCGATAAGAAGCCGTTTTGAACGATATGACATACTGAAAAATGAACATACGCAGGCTGAAAAATATCTTTGTGACGATGCGGAAATAGTTTTAACAGCGTTCGGGGCAACAGCAAGAATTGCAAGGACAGCCGTTGAAAAAGCGAGAAAAATCGGCATAAAAGCAGGACTTTTCCGACCGATAACGCTTAGTCCGTTCCCTGTAACGGAAATAAATGAAGCTATTGAAAATGCGGCGGCTCTGCTTGACGTTGAAATGTCAATGGGTCAGATGATAGATGATGTAAGGCTTGCGATAAGCTGTTCAAAGCCTGTGCATTTTTACGGCAGGACGGGAGGTATCGTTCCATCGCCCGATGAAATATTGAACAGGATAATTTCCCTGAAGGAGGAGTTGATATAAAATGGCTGTTGTTTTCGACAAACCGAAAAGCCTTGCGGATATTCCAACGCACTATTGCCCTGGGTGTACGCACGGCATAATCCATAGGCTTATAGCCGAGGTAATTGACGAAATGAACATTGAGGGTGAAACTATCGGGATCGCACCTGTTGGCTGTGCGGTCATGGCATACGATTATTTTAACTGCGATATGATAGAAGCTCCGCATGGAAGAGCTGCCGCCGTTGCAACAGGCGTAAAAAGAGCCTTGCCCAACAGATATGTTTTCACATATCAGGGCGATGGCGACCTTGCGGCGATAGGAATAGGCGAAACGATCCATGCGGCGGCAAGAGGTGAAAGCATAACGGTAATATTCGTAAACAATGCGATATACGGAATGACAGGCGGTCAGATGGCACCTACCTCTCTCCCGAATCAGGTCACGCAGACCACACCCTACGGACGTGATGTAAATCTAACGGGAAATCCGATAAAAACGATTGAAATGCTCTCAACGCTTGACGGTGTTGCCTTTGCACAAAGGGTTGCCGTGAACAGCGTTGCTCATATAAGAGAAGCCAAAAAAGCGATACGAAGGGGCTTTGAATACCAGAAAAATAAGCGTGGATTTTCGATAATAGAGGTTCTTTCCTCCTGCCCGACAAACTGGGGAGTTTCACCAATTGAGGCTTTGAAAAAGATAGACGAGGTAATGATACCCTTTTACCCTCTTGGAGTGTACAAGGACATAGCATCGGAGGTGACAGCATAATGGATATTCTTATTGCAGGCTTTGGCGGTCAGGGAATACTTTTTGCAGGGAAGCTGCTTGTTAACCTCGGACTTGCCAAGGGCAAGGAGGTATCATGGCTCCCGTCCTATGGCCCTGAAATGCGTGGGGGTACTTGCAGCTGTTCCGTATGTATATCGGACGAACCGATAGGCTCGCCGCTTGTTTCCGAGCCTGACATACTTATTGCGATGAATATGCCGTCCTATGAAAAATTTGCAGATAAGATACGTTCGGGCGGTATATTGATACTTGACAGCTCAATGGCAGAACCCGATATTCAGCGTAAGGATATAACCGTCATAAAAATTCCTGCAGCAAGCCTTGCCGACAGCTTTAATGGCGGTGCAAATATGATACTTGTCGGCAAGCTTCTTTCAATGCTTATGCCGACAGAAAACGATGAGCTGAAAAGCGTTTTTGAAAGCATAGTTCCCTCTCATAAGTCAGCATTGATCGAGAACAATATTAAGGCTTTGAATGTTGGAGCTGGATATATTTGTCAAGATTAGTAAAGTTGCACAAAAACTTTCAATATATTGGTGCAATCCTATAAATGTTTTATAAATGCTTGACTTTTGAATTTTGCGATGTTATAATATATACAGAAAATAAATCAAACGGAAACATCTTTTAAACATTGCGTTTATTTATTTTCAATGGTTTATACAAACCTTTCATTTTTTCTTTTTCATAAACTTCCTTAATTCCGAAAAATGCCGTCCTTTTGGGGCGGTATTTTTCGTATATTATTACTTTGTCTTTGCTCTGTATTCCCCCGGAGTGCAGTTCATATTTTTACGGAATTGCCTGTTGAAATTTGAAATATTCCCGAAGCCGCATTCAAAGGCTATCTCAAGGATATTTTTTTCGCTGTGCAAAAGCTCATGGCAAGCCTTATCAATTCTGAAATGGGAAATATATTCTATCGCACTCAAACCTACATATTTACGGAATTTCCGCATAAAACAGCTTTCACTCATATGAACAGTCTGTGCAAGCTGTAAAACCGTTATTTTTTCACTGTAATGCTCTGAAATATATTCAAGCGACGGTCTTATCACGTTTCCGTCCAAGGAAATATGTGGTTTTTCCTCTGCCTGCGTCATAAGTAACCAGAACAGCCGCAATATCTCGCTCCGCATAAGCATATCAAGCTGCGGAGAATTGCCCTTTGCACAGGAAAAAATATTTTCCGCTATCATTTCAAGCTCACTGTAAAAGCAATGCTCCGATGTAATATGCCTTGGAACGGAAAATCTGCCGTCAATAAGCGGATAAATACATTCGGTCATATATCGGTCGGATTCATATGCCCCGAAAATACTTCTGCCGAAAACAAGCGTATCATAAACCTGTCGGCTTGCATCATGCGGATAAACAGAATGAAGCTCGTTCGGCAAAGTGATAATTATATCCCCTGCCGATGAAATGAATTTTTCCTCGCCGCATATAAACTCCGCTTCTCCCTCACGGATAAAATTAATTTCAAATTCATTATGCCAGTGCATCGGAACATAAGCAAAATAATCGGGAATAATACTTTTATAGCAGGTATATGGCTTGATTTCGGAAATATGTATGCGATTTTCCTTTGACTGCATTAAATCCATTGCATTTTCACCTCAAAAAAGCAGAATAGTATCATAATCAAGCAGAATTTCAATTGAA
>CAYOAV010000121.1:0-3946 GCA_964402055.1 uncultured Ruminococcus sp.
GGTTAATTTGATTTGGGGAAATTTATTGGCGGCATTGTGAGGTGTTGCCTTAAAGCTTACTTCTGCACCATAATTCAGCATATCTTCGGTATTTGTATGCGTTGGTTTGTAAATTCCCCAATATATGGGCAGCAAAAGCTGTTCTTTATTTGATTCTCCAAGATCTACATTGTAAAAACCCGCTGTATTTCCATTATTGGGGTCAGCACCATTTTCAAGCATTGTTTTTACTAAGTAAGGATTTGATGTATATTCAGAACAAAGCAGATCCAACCCATAATACCCGTTTGAAAATTTTAAATTTGGATCCAACCCATTTTTTATTAAAAGCTTTAGCATTTCGCTTTCATATTTACTCCTTGAATAAGTAGAACATATTACCTTTAAGGTTTCATAATTATATCCTCTGTATTTTGATTCTTCATTGCTGTAATAGTTCACATTAAAATCTGGATAATTTGCAATTATTTCTTCAAGCCATTCTATATTTGAATTATTAACAGCTTGTTGAAACTGTTTAGTTACACCCTTACCATACTTTATTTCATTTTTCTTATATCCGATATATCCGCTGTCAATTATTGATGAACAGCTTGAAAGCAGCACGGCAGAAGCCATCACCAATGATAACAAGCTGATTTTTTTCATTGTATTACCTCCTGAACGGGCAATAAGCAAAAATTGCCTTGTGCTCCGCATAGTTCTCGATTTATGAAACATAGTCACCAATTTCTATTTTTTCATGAGAATTTTCATCAATAAAAGTTAAATAGGTTATCCCTATACATGTTGGATCTTTTTCATAAATTATATATGAATGTGTTGCAATAGTGTAAAACGAACCACTATCTGTTTTTATATTATTGATATTGTACCAGATGTGGTTGTCAGTAATTACACCGTGATAGCCGGTATCTCCGCCGCCAACCTGTATTTTATCGTGACTGACGCTTTTACCGTTATACAAATTCATAGCTTCTGTTATTTCTTTATCAAGATTATGAGTTGAAGCAACTTTTTCGCAAAACATTGCTTTTAAGCTGCTTACATCCTTTTCATCAAAGCATCGCAGTATTTCCTCTGCCTGCTCTCGTCCATATTTTCCTTGATTAACATATCCTTTTACGCAGCCGGTCAAAACCATTGTGATCCCAAGCATAATACATAAAAAATTTTCTTTTCATACTTAATTCACTCCCAACATAATGATCAAAAAATCAATCTTCGATCCAGTCATATCCACCAATTGCCGCAAGCTCCTCAAACTCACTGTTTTCAAGGGATATAACGCCAATTCCAACCTTATCGCTGTTATCCTCGTATATTTTATATACGCAAAAGCCAATGTTAAATTCTTTTCCGCTGTCGGTTTCTATATTCTTTATAAGCGGGATATAATGCTGATCTACCCACTTCCCATCAGATCTTAATCCCGTTGATGTTTTTTCGGATACAATGTACGATGTTGATTTGCTGTCGTATATATCCAGTGCATTCAGAATTTCATTATCAAGGTCATAATATTTTTGTGAACCTGAGCAAAACATGGATTTTAAAGCTTCAATATCTCTTTCATCAAAACATCTCACAATTTCATCACTCATCTCATTTATGTACTTTGCATCTGCATTCATTCTCTTATATGAACCGCACCCTGTAAAAACAACTGTAAAAGTAGCTAAAACACAACTCAAAATTATTTTTTTCATCAAAATCTCCCTCTGATCTTAATATTAAATCATTATATTTTTTATTTCAAAACTGCGAAAAACCGCAGTTTTGAAATTATAATTATGTCAATTCCACATCAGCCAAACACAACAATTAACATCATCAAAGCAAACATATTTACTTATTTCTTTAAACTGTGAATTTTTCATGTTAGTTTTTAACGCATTATACATCTCCTCATGACCTGTAAAGTCAACACAACCAACAGACACTAATTTCTTAACGTCAACTTTATTAACATATTCAGGATTAAATCCTGTTATCCACCATTGCTTGTCATTAGGATTCCACGAAAAAACATTATCAATATTACCTGAACCATTACACTCATAAAGATATAACCGCATAGGCATTGCAAGATCATAATCAACAAAATAATGGTCTAATTTTTCTGAAGCCGAACAGAAACTATCTACAAGTTTTTCCATATCCATCAAATAATATGTACCCAACTCGTCAACCTGTGATGACAGCTTTTCATTGTTTAAATCATATTCAGTGTATACAGGCAATAGAATATTGTATTCTTCAAAAAGCTTAAATACGCAATATCCTTCTATACCTAATTCTGATTCGGTTATTGTATCTTCGTTCAATGTAAATTTTATCACAACTTCATCGACTTTGCAAGCCTCATCATATTCAATATCAAAAGATTTTCCGATTATTGCAGAATTTTTTATAGTCTCGGAGTAATTACTTTCTGTTACACTAATATTCTCTGAAACATTTCTTGCTGCTTTTAATTCTATTGATAATTTATATTCATTATCGGATGTGTTAAATTCAGACATGGCGTCCCATTCACTAATAATATTAAAATCCACTGTATAGCTGGATTCTTTTTCCACTCTTTTGTTGCACAGTTTAAATTCTTCAGGAAAAGTTAGCTCGTCCCCTTTAAGAATATAACCAAACTCAACTGAATCACCAGCTCCAATTTCATAATTATATCCATTGTGTTTTAAAATATATTCACCGTTAGATTCAGAATACGCCATCTGCTATAATCATAATTAAAATAATCAATTAAGTTAATAATTAATTTTAAACCATAGCAAAACATACCTTTAATATTTAATCTTGAAATATCATTTTCCATTATATTCTTGTATGATATAGTAAAGCCTAAATCATACTCTCCTTTCCAAAAATGTGGTATAATAAAACAGGTGCTGTGGACTTTTAATGATTTTCTGTAGCTTGACTACTATAAGGAGTGTAAAGCCACAGTTTTATTTACAATGTTTATATTGCTCCCCCCAATTAACTCCTGAATTTTCTGCTTGCCCCACACCCGAAATCCGTCGTCAGAAAACCTTGAAATATCCGCATATTCCTGCAGTTTTCTTCCTAGGCTTTCGGTTGCGGTTCTTCGCATAAAGCTTCAATAGTTAATTGGTGGAGCAATAGTAGCAATTTTGTTAAAGAAAACAATATTCAAATTGGGGATATATTATATTTCTGTGAGGGTTCTCATGCTACAATAATTACTGAATCTGATGGCGATAAGATAAAGTATTCTGGACATATCAATGACAGAAATAATGTAAATTTAGAAGATTTTTCAGAAACATATACTTACATCATTATTGTTAAAATGGAGGATGCATTGACATGCCAATAAGGAGAAAAATATTAATGTGCTGTGCTTTATTCTGTATGTTACTGCTATGTAATTGCGGAATAGATGAAGAATACGATTTTTATTATCCGATTAAAGATTCTGACTATTTAAATATAGATGATGTATCTAAACTTCCTTTAGATGATCCTGATTATATAGAAGTTTCCGATAGCCTAAAATATTTTTCTGGGATGATTATTGATCTAAGATATAATAGCAAAGAGCAATTTCCAGAGTATATGAATAATTATATTTCAGAAGAAACGCTCAATAAATTCAAACCAACCAGCGAAGATGCTCGACTTCATCGAAATGATGTTTATGTTTATTTTGACTGGCAAATATTCGATATAAAACATAATTTTGAACGGGGAATTGTTTCCTATGGATATGACTATTGCGTTCGTGAATATGGATCCAATAAATCGATTGCTGGTTCTCATGTTGAGTCAATTTATCCATGTAAGATATATTTAGAGAAGAAGAATGAAGTCTGGATTGTTACCGATATCTTTGAGGGTGCATAATATTGTTTTTATTGCTCCACCAATTAACTATTGAAGATTTATGCGAAGAACCGCAACCGAA
>CAYOAV010000122.1:0-3920 GCA_964402055.1 uncultured Ruminococcus sp.
AATCAGCAGACAAGCTTGCTGCTTTTGCAGGCATTGACCCTACCGTTTCTCAGTCTGGAAATTTCCTCGGCACAAAGAACAAAATGTCCAAACGAGGCTCGCCGTATCTAAGGCGTGCTATCTGGCTTGCCGCTACCGCAGCCATTCTTCACGATCCCGCCATTAAAGCGTTTTACGACCGTAAGAAGGCTCAGGGTAAACATCATTATGTCTGTGTCGGTTACATATGCCGTAAGCTCATCAATATCATTTTCTCCGTCCTCAAATCCGGTCAGCCATATCAGCCTGTTTTCCCTAAAAATTTGGTTTAGGGTATTGACTTTTTATAGCTGGTCTTTATTTCATATCTGTTTTTTATATAAAAATAAACGAGAAAAGCTTATGGCTACTTCCTCGTTTTTATTTATTTTAACGACAAACCTTGTCGTTTTAACCCTTTTTTCAAAGCTTCTTTGATTTCGTTATTATTTTTCAAACTTTTTTTAGTTTCTTTCATAAAAGGTCTTGGTTTAAAAGCTTTTTCAATAATTCTTGTATGCTCGACACCATTGCTATCAACATAATTTAATTCAAAATATGGATTCGCTTCAACAAAATTATTATTTCCATTATCCCATAAAACAGGAACTCGTCCTGTTTCAATCCAGTAACCGAACAAACCCTCATAATTATCTTTTATTACAGTTTGTCTTTGCCCCATTTTTTCAAAGATTGATACAGGTTTTGTTTCATTTCTTATCATTAAAGATAAGTTTTTTTCATCAAAATAAACTGCAAAATTCTTTTGGTTTTTAAATTCTCCTGACGAAAAAGGTGTGTTTATTCCATTCCCAAAATTAACATTATATACCTGTTCCTGTATATTCCTTTGAAGCTCGTTTTTTATTACAGGTATTACGTCTGTTTGAATAGCGACTGCAATTTTCTTTTTTATTATTGTCAAAGCAACTTTTCTTAGTTCTTTTATTGCTGTTTCAGGATTGTTTGTTTTCATATCTTTACAGCCTTATGTTAAATCGTTCAAGGAATTGTCTAAATCATTTCCCAAGAAATTTTCAAACACATTAAATAAAAGTTTTTTAGTTTCTTCATTATCAAAAGTAAAATCTCTGAATGATGAATTATTAAACTTGATAACAATATTATCAATTTCATTTACAACTGCTTCATAATATCTCCTTAATGCCGAGTTTTCATTTGAGTCTGTATTGGAATTAGCATAACTAACTATTCCTTTATTAATAATAATATCAAGCTCGTCATCGGAAAAATAATCGTTGGGAATGTCGGTATAGTATCTAATTATTCCTTTTAGTACACCAAGTTCTTTTAGATAATGATTAACTTTGTTGTTTTCTATACAGTAATTAACTGCATATTGAATTGCTTGATTTACAGTTTCAATATTCGGGAAAATGATATTATACTTTTTTATATAATCTGTACAATCTTTATCTTGATATATAAAATTAACACTTTCATCTTTCATATCAAGAATGATTTTACATTTGTTTTCCTTGATCGCTTTCAAAATTATTTCCTTGTTCATTTATTTTTCTCCTTTTTTCTCTTTGAATTTCAAGCAGTTTTTATCACAAATTTCTTTTTGGATTTTTCCGATTAAAGCCTTGTTTAAAATACTGCATTTTTTATCATAACGTGAACAATTCTTACATTTACTTTGAAATATAAAAAAATCATCGTTATTATCAAAAATACCTATGTAATCCACAGGGTAAATATGTAGTTCTATGCGTGGATTAACAGTATCGTAATATATTCTTTGAACTCTTTCACAAGTCACATTATCATCGACCCATATCATCTGAGTATCTGTTATTGAATCCAAGCAACATTTAAAATAGTTATTTGGATCTTTATCAATCCTGTCAAAATAAAATACCGCATCAATATAAAAATGTTGTGTTGTATTAGGCTTTAGTTCCCAATTTTGTTTGATTATTTCCTGTTTAACATATTCGGTAAAAGCTTTCTGATATTTTATTGCTTCTGAAGTTTTGTAACTCATAGCCATCGGTCTGCCGTTTTTATTTATAACTCTATACGATAAATAATGATTAACAGAAGGTGGAATTGGGGAAATTAAATATAAATCCTTGCTTATCTTTATCTTCCTTTCATACATAGTTTATTAATAGAAAAAAATAGGGAAGTCAATATGTTCTTATAACAATATTCACCTCCCTGATTATCAATCAAAGCTTTTGCTTATTTTTATTCTTTTTATTTTTTTTAGTAGTTTGCAATGAAATTTCTTTATTAATAGTATCAACAGCTTCAGCGATAGAATTATTATCTTTTAAATATTCATTTAATTCTTCTTTCGTTTCTTCTAAAATAACTTCTTGAGGCGTGTTCATAATTTCAATAATCTCATCTTCAGTTTTATCGATTCTTTGAGGTAATGAATTCACCTTTTGTTTTTTAGAACGAGCTTCAAGAACTTGTTTTATATATTCATCATAACATTCAGGACAACAAGCCATACTACGCCATTGTTTGGTTCTATCACAATAATTACAAGCATAATAATGTTTAGGTTCTCCATTAATGCCATGAGGACAATTTCTGTTTTTACAAATATGATTGGCTTTATTTATTGACATTTTATCACCTCACGAAATCGCCATTCGGCGTGGATTTGTTTAAGGCACAAATCCCTGAAAAGCCAATGGTAGAGTATTTCCGGCTTGCACGGATTTTCTGTATATTATACAGCGTGTTACTTACACGTTATACTCTGAATAAGAAGGGACTTTTATTGCCCCTTCTGATTAATTTATTGTATAATTATGTGGAAATAGTTTCAATATCGCTGTCATTGAAAATATACATATCCCAAAGTACCTTGGTAGTGCCAGAACAGCCACCAGAGAGTGCTTCAATTTCAAGACTTTGAACAGAAGGATCGTCACCAAATGCAAGCTCAAAGTTGCCCGATACCTTACCCTTAGGATAAACAATCTTACCAATATAAGATTTTTCTGTACAAATATCCTTTGCGAAAATATCAAATACAGCCTTAACAGTAGCGGAATACTTATCCTCTCTGTTCTGAATGTGTTTTGCACCTGACTTAACTTTAATATCGTAAATTACAACAATATCATCTCCTGACTTAAAGCCAGTAGTAGGAAGTGTAATTACTTGAGTATCAGGGTCGTAAGCAAACTCACTAGTAGAAGCACTTGCTGCGATAGGGTATTTCTTACCAGTTGTACCATCAGAGTTTCTCTCGTAAATAAACTTAATTTCTGCACCAACAGTACCTGCTGCTTTGTATGTAGTCTTTGTTTCAAGACTGCCAGCAGAACCATCTGTTACTGTAAGTACCTCAAAATAATCAGGAATAATTGTTTCTGATTCTGCAATTTCGACTTCTGTACCTACCTGAGCTGCAAGAATACCATCAACAATAGCACCGTTTTCAGCTGTAAATCTGGAAGCTTTATTTCTATCCGCAGAACCTATCTTAACACCGTTCTTACCTGTAGCGTAAACGGTTTCCTGTTCATTAGTCATTGTAGCAGATTTAAGATCATCTGCTCTGAACAAAAGAGAATTATCTTCAAGATCATAAGCAGAAACAGCCTCAATATTTTGTATAATATATTTCTGAGAATTTACACCCATTAATATCATCCTTTCTATTTTTATTGTTTTTATATATAAAAATAACCTGCGTATAGCAAGTTGTTTTTATAATTCATTTATATCCCTTGTCCAATTTAATTTTGAACTATCTTTATTTTCCTGTTTAACCATTCCAGTACAAAGAATATTTAAATATCGTTCACGTTCGTCAATTATATTAATTCTATAATAATTATCATATATTTGACTGATTTTTAAGGCAATACCGCACAAAACCCTTGCAAACAAGCAAGGAAAATGGTATA
>CAYOAV010000123.1:0-3731 GCA_964402055.1 uncultured Ruminococcus sp.
TTTGAAGAAGACATGGCAGACGTGAATTGACTCATAACAGAATCCATATCATATATCGAATTTGAAAATGACTGTTTAAGATTGACAAAATTTTCCGCAGTCTTTTCGGATATTGCGGAGGCATTGTCGGTTTCGTCAGCCATCCTTCTGATTGCTTCGGCTACAATATCTGCCGTAAGCCAACCTTCTTTAAGGCTTTCTTCATAAGAGCCAGCCGCATCTATCATTTTATCGACTTCAACGCCATTGACCTTAGCAACGTTCACGATCTGCTCTTTTAATTCATTGACCGATATTCCAGCATTGGAAGCTGATTCCGCAAATTCATCCCATTTTGAATTTAATGCACCGCCAAGAAGTGCATTTCGGGAATTTGCGGAATCACTGATTATTCCACCAATAATATCGGATAATTCTTTAAATACTGCCTTCGCTTCGTTTATGTCACCCACAATAAGTTCCCAGGTTTCAGCCCAACCAGACTGAGCCGCCTCTTTGAGCGTATCCATAAACTGTGTAAACGTTTTAACATCTTGAGCAGCGGCGTATGCCTTTTGTCCGATTTCGGTAGTTTCGTCAGCATAATCTTTCAATGTTTTAACGAGAACCTCCGATGTCATCCACTGATCCTGAAGAACTTCGTTAAAACTATGGGTAGCATCAAAAGCATTGCCCTCTAAAGTTTCGTACATTCCGTCAGCTGTCTGAGTAACAGTACCGAGTGATACAGCAGTCTGTATAAGCTGATTTTTAAATTCAACTGTTGCCATATTGGCATTTTCAATTGATTTCCAGTCTATGAGCTTTACACTGCCAGCTGATAAAGCCTGTGCAAAATTATACATCGCTCTCGATGCTTCGTTTGTATTTGCACCAGATACCGCGGCCACATTGCTTACACCCTTAATAGCAGCGACAGCATCATCGAGTTTGACACCCGCATTCGTGAATTTACCGATATTATTGGTCATATCAGCGAATGAATATATGGTTTTATCAGAATATTCGTTTAACTCTTTAAGATATTTATTTACAGTATCTACACTTTCTCCTGTGGATGCCATAATAGTCTGTATAGAGTCCATCTTTAACTCATATTCGTTAAAACCTGTTGTTATAGGTTCGATAGTCAGTGAACTCAATAGCTTCTTTCCAGCATTTACAGCCGAATTTGTAATATTGGACAACGCAGTTATTCCCATAATTTCAAGACTGCTAAATCCACTGACCACAGAATCGACCGCAGTATTTAATACCGAAAAATCTATTCTTCCAGCGGTGTGATCAATAGTTTCAAGTTCCTGTGTAACACCCTTGAAATCAAGGGAATTTTTCAGTTTTTCCAAAGATGAAATGGACGTATTAATATTTGATTCAAATTGTCGGTTATCAAATTCCATTTGAATTATCTTTTCTTCAACATCTTTCATGAATTAGTAACCTCCTTCCAAGCATTTTCCGCTATTTTATCCATAATGGGTTGAATTGCCGATGAAATATATTTTTTCCCTTCTACCCAACCTCCGTTCCTCGTTCCGTGACCATATTCTATTAATATCGCAATAGGAATATCGTCCTCTATGTTGGAATTACAAAATGAAATTCTGTATATACCATTACTTTTAGTTATCGTGTAATACCATGATTCAGCAGTTTTACCACTATCTGTGGGCGTTGCCGCCGCTAAAGCCGCTACGCCCTCTTTTCCGTACTTATCAAGATCAAAGTGTTTCATCACGTTTTTACTCGATGATAGGTATTTAAGGGTCTTTGAAAAGTCTCCTTTATGGGTAACTTTTATCATTTTTAGCCCCCTTTATCCAAGACTATTATTTTGTTTACGTCGTTTAGCGTTGAGTAACGCATTATTCTCGTATATTTCACGCTGGGACATTTTCTTAGAAGGTTGATTCTTAATGTTACATACTTGAATAAGTGTTAAAAGTCTGTTTAAATGCCATTTTTGAAATTCGACTGGAATATTCAATGCAATCATCCAATAATATATAAGCTCGCTCGTTATCTGTTCATTTCGATTTACCGCCTTATGTTTCTCAGTGATCCACGTTGCGGTCATAGGTGCATTAATATACTCATTCACACAAGCAATTTGTTCGTCTGTTATAAAATCATATATCATAGGATCAACATTCTGCGTGAGCGTCATACAACGTATATAATCGACTGTCTCATTGCGATTTTTTGGTACTTTGGACAGTAACGGTTTTCCCCACCTCGATTCCCATTTTGAAAGAGAGACGAGAGAATGCTCCAGTTTTAATGTCTGTCCTTTTAAAACAATAAAATGCTGATTTTCATCATCCCATAATTCTGATTCAGGAATAGTAATTTCTAACATTTCCCATCCCCCTTGTCATTCCTCGATTAGTTCATCGATATTGTCTGTGTGTTAGCATTAGTGCTTAAATCGGCTGGAATAAGTCCTTTAATAAATTTGGAGGACTCATCGCTTTTTGTAGCGAGTTCCATGAACAATGATGAATATGCCTCTGACTGATAAAATTCAGTAGAAAGCTCCTCGGATTTGATAAATCTCCTGCCGTCCTCACTCTTCTTACCATAAGCTTTAAGAATGATCTTTTTCATCATAGGAATCAGCTTCGATGGATCGTTACTGCTGGCGATTTCTGAAAAATCTCCGTATTCGGCGGAAAGCTCGACCAGTTCAGATTTTGAAAGATTGAAATAGAATGTATCGCTTCTCTGAACATCGTTGTAATCCTTATATGTTATTGTTTTTCTTATCATAAAAATCTCCTTTCAAAAATAAAAGAGGGAAAATCTCCCCCCGAACGTAAAATAATTAATCGATCATACCAACAATACTGATAATTTCTGCAGGCAAAGGAAGTCTTGGAGTTGTATCATCATCGCCATCCTTGCCATAAATAATATCTTCAAGAGCCTTAAGCTTCTTTTCGTCACACTTTGTACTGTCAATAACAATGTGAGCTGTGGGTTTTGCATTTGGAACATCGACTGGCGTCGTTGAAATACTCCAGCTCATCTCTCCTGCTTCTGCACTTTCATTTATAGTATTGTATGACTTTGACGACGGCGATGCGTTTGCTCCGTAAACCAAATGAAGCTTATATCCATAATCTGTACCCTGAGTATCATTGCCCAGAAGTGACTTATATGCAAGACCGAACGTCTTTCTGCTTTGCTGTCCTGCATATATGCCCGGAGCAATTTCCTTTGAACCGTCGCATTCCATAAATTCATCAGGATAAGTATAAGCACCAAGAGTAGCCGCAAACTTTTCCGCACTCGTAAGATTGATATACTGCCTGTTATTCGCATATATAGCAGTTGTTTCACCACCCGAGGGACTTTCCTCCACCTTTGTAAGGCCGTTCCAAGGTACACCGTTTTCGTATGCACCGCTCGATGCTGTTACTAAAAAGAGTGCACACTGCTCGACACCAGTTTCGTAGGTTTTTTCGCCTATCTGATCCCATTTCATTCTTGACATAAAAAATTCCTCCTTATTTGGTTGTAAAATAAAAAAAAGCCGATACTAATTAAAGTACCGACTCTATAAAAACATTACATTACGAAGTAAATTGAACCACAGTCACAAGGATAGGTATAATTATAAAGAATATTGTGTAACAAACACCTATTACTATCCAATCCTCTCGATTTTTCTTCCGTCGTAACTCCTCTGCATAACGTTCTTTCTCAAGCTCGAAATCATTAGCCTGTTT
>CAYOAV010000124.1:0-3728 GCA_964402055.1 uncultured Ruminococcus sp.
TTTGAAGAAGACATGGCAGACGTGAATTGACTCATAACAGAATCCATATCATATAGCGAATTTGAAAATGACTGTTTAAGATTAATAAAATTCTCTGCGGCCTTTTCGGATTTAGCGGAAGCGTTGTCAGTTTCATCGGCCATCTTTCCGATTGCTTCGGCTACAATATCTGCAGTAAGCCAACCTTCTTTAAGGCTTTCTTCAAAAGAGCCAGCTGCATCTATCATTTTATCGACTTCAACACCATTGACCTTAGCGACGTTCACGATCTGCTCTTTTAATTCATTGACCGATATTCCAGCATCGGAAGCTGATTCCGCAAATTCATCCCATTTTGAATTTAATGCACCGCCAAGAAGTGCATTTCGGGAATTTGCGGAATCACTGATTATTCCACCAATAATATCGGATAATTCTTTAAATACTGCCTTCGCTTCGTTTATGTCACCCACAATAAGTTCCCAGGTTTCAGCCCAACCAGACTGAGCCGCCTCTTTGAGCGTATCCATAAACTGTGTAAACGTTTTAACATCTTGAGCAGCGGCGTATGCCTTTTGTCCGATTTCGGTAGTTTCGTCAGCATAATCTTTCAATGTTTTAACGAGAACCTCCGATGTCATCCACTGATCCTGAAGAACTTCGTTAAAACTATGGGTAGCATCAAAAGCATTGCCCTCTAAAGTTTCGTACATTCCGTCAGCTGTCTGAGTAACAGTACCGAGTGATACAGCAGTCTGTATAAGCTGATTTTTAAATTCAACTGTTGCCATATTGGCATTTTCAATTGATTTCCAGTCTATGAGCTTTACACTGCCAGCTGATAAAGCCTGTGCAAAATTATACATCGCTCTCGATGCTTCGTTTGTATTTGCACCAGATACCGCGGCCACATTGCTTACACCCTTAATAGCAGCGACAGCATCATCGAGTTTGACACCCGCATTCGTGAATTTACCGATATTATTGGTCATATCAGCGAATGAATATATGGTTTTATCAGAATATTCGTTTAACTCTTTAAGATATTTATTTACAGTATCTACACTTTCTCCTGTGGATGCCATAATAGTCTGTATAGAGTCCATCTTTAACTCATATTCGTTAAAACCTGTTGTTATAGGTTCGATAGTCAGTGAACTCAATAGCTTCTTTCCAGCATTTACAGCCGAATTTGTAATATTGGACAACGCAGTTATTCCCATAATTTCAAGACTGCTAAATCCACTGACCACAGAATCGACCGCAGTATTTAATACCGAAAAATCTATTCTTCCAGCGGTGTGATCAATAGTTTCAAGTTCCTGTGTAACACCCTTGAAATCAAGGGAATTTTTCAGTTTTTCCAAAGATGAAATGGACGTATTAATATTTGATTCAAATTGTCGGTTATCAAATTCCATTTGAATTATCTTTTCTTCAACATCTTTCATGAATTAGTAACCTCCTTCCAAGCATTTTCCGCTATTTTATCCATAATGGGTTGAATTGCCGATGAAATATATTTTTTCCCTTCTACCCAACCTCCGTTCCTCGTTCCGTGACCATATTCTATTAATATCGCAATAGGAATATCGTCCTCTATGTTGGAATTACAAAATGAAATTCTGTATATACCATTACTTTTAGTTATCGTGTAATACCATGATTCAGCAGTTTTACCACTATCTGTGGGCGTTGCCTCCGCTAAAGCCGCTACGCCCTCTTTTCCGTACTTATCAAGATCAAAGCGTTTCATCGTGTTTTTACTCGATGCCAGGTATTTAAGGGTCTTTGAAAAATCTCCTTTATGGGTAACTTTTATCATTTTTAATGTTCCTTTATCCAAGACTATTATTTTGTTTACGTCGTTTAGCGTTGAGCAATGCATTATGCTCGTATATTTCACGCTGAGACATTTTCTTAGAAGGTTGATTCTTGATGTTACATACTTGGATAAGCGTTAAAAGTCTGTTTAAATGCCATTTTTGAAATTCGACTGGAATATTCAATGTGATCATCCAATAATATATAAGCTCGCTCGTTATCTGTTCATTTCGATTTACTGCCCTATGTTTCTCAGTGATCCATGTTGCAGTCATAGGAGCGTTAATATACTCATTCACGCAAGCCATTTGATCATCAGTTATAAAATTGTATATCATAGGGTCTACATTCTGCGTGAGCGTCATACAGCGTATATAATCGACTGTCTCGTTGCGATTTTTTGGGACTTTGGACAGTAACGGTTTTCCCCACTTCGATTCCCATTTTGAAAGAGAGACGAGGGAATGCTCCAGTTTTAACGTCTGTCCTTTTAAAACAATAAAATGCTGATTTTCGTCATCCCATAATTCTGATTCAGGAATAGTAATTTCTAACATTCCCGTCCCTCCTTGTCATTCTGCGATTAGTTCGTCGATATCGTATGTGTTTTAGTGCTTAGATCAGCAGGGATAAGTCCTTTAATAAATTTGGAGCACTCATCACCATTTGTAACAAGCTCCATGAACAATGATGAATACGCCTCCGACTGATAAAATTCAGTAGAAAGTTCTTCGGATTTGATAAATCTCCTGCCGTCCTCACTCTTCTTACCATAAGCTTTAAGAATGATCTTTTTCATCATAGGAATCAGCTTCGATGGATCGTTACTGCTGGCGATTTCTGAAAAATCTCCGTATTCGGCGGAAAGCTCGACCAGTTCAGATTTTGAAAGATTGAAATAGAATGTATCGCTTCTCTGAACATCGTTGTAATCCTTATATGTTATTGTTTTTCTTATCATAAAAATCTCCTTTCAAAAATAAAAGAGGGAAAATCTCCCCCCGAACGTAAAATAATTAATCGATCATACCAACAATACTGATAATTTCTGCAGGCAAAGGAAGTCTTGGAGTTGTATCATCATCGCCATCCTTGCCATAAATAATATCTTCAAGAGCCTTAAGCTTCTTTTCGTCACACTTTGTACTGTCAATAACAATGTGAGCTGTGGGTTTTGCATTTGGAACATCGACTGGCGTCGTTGAAATACTCCAGCTCATCTCTCCTGCTTCTGCACTTTCATTTATAGTATTGTATGACTTTGACGACGGCGATGCGTTTGCTCCGTAAACCAAATGAAGCTTATATCCATAATCTGTACCCTGAGTATCATTGCCCAGAAGTGACTTATATGCAAGACCGAACGTCTTTCTGCTTTGCTGTCCTGCATATATGCCCGGAGCAATTTCCTTTGAACCGTCGCATTCCATAAATTCATCAGGATAAGTATAAGCACCGAGAGTAGCCGCAAACTTTTCTGCACTCGTAAGATTGATATACTGCCTGTTATTCGCATATACAGCGGTTGTTTCACCGCCAGATGGACTTTCCTCCACCTTTGTAAGACCGTTCCAAGGTACACCATTTTCGTACACGCCAGTCTGTGCTGTGACTAAAAAGAGTGCACACTGTTCGACACCTGTTTCATAGGTTTTTTCACCTGTCTGATCCCATTTCATTCTTGACATAAAAATTTCCTCCTTATTTGGTTGTAAAATAAAAAAAAGAGCCGATACTAATTAAAGTACCGACTCTATAAAAACATTACATTACTAAGTAAATTGAACCACAGTCATAAGGATAGGTATAATTACAAAAAATATTGTCAAACAAACACCTATTACTATCCAATCCTCTCGATTTTTCTTCTGTCGTAACTCCTCTGCATAACGTTCTTTCTCAAGCTCGAAATCATTAGCCTGTTT
>CAYOAV010000125.1:0-3713 GCA_964402055.1 uncultured Ruminococcus sp.
TTAAAACCACAGCAAATCATCGCAATTTCCAAATTTAATGCTTTTAATCCTCTTCTTCGCACTCGGGTGTATGACCTGTTCCACTTGATAATGCCGTTTGCACCTTCCGACTGAATACTTCGGTTCATACGCAGAAGTGCCCCGTGTACACAGTTTAGATTGCCAAGCACTTCCTCATGAAACTTTGTCAGTTCTTCGTTTAGCCTAACAATGCGGTTTCCTTTGCACTTACAGCATTTTTCTTTCAGCGGACAGTCTGTGCAGTCCTCACATTGATACAATTCTTCTGTTCTTCCATATTTGTTTCCCTTTACGGGTCTGCTGTAAAGATAATGAAACTTCTTTCCGTTGGGACATACGGGATCTCCCTCTGCATCTATCGGGAAATTAACTGCTCTGTATGGATCATCACGATATTTTTTGTCCTTGCTCTCCTTTTCGTACATGGTGAATTTCATATATTTTTTCATACCATGTTCTTCGCAGAAAAGGTAATTATTGAAGCTTCCATATCCTGCGTCAACCACAGGATATTCTGGGTATTTTCCGTATATCCCGTTGAATTTTTCCATCAGCGGCTTGAAACAATCCATATCAGACGCATATTGCTTTACGTCATATACGGCGATATATTCATCACATACGCCTAATTGTATATTGTAACCTGGAAGAAGCTGATCGTTGCCCATATAGTCCTTTTTCATACGCATAAATGTTGCGTCGTGATCTGTTTTGGAGTAACTGTTGCGTTCTTCTCCGCATATCTTTATGTGTTCTGCATATTTTTTAAGTCTTGAAATATACTCCGAAAGCTTGTCATAATGCTTCTGCTCAATAGTTTTATGATGTCCACGTCCCCGAATCGAAGCTTCGGGATCAAAGCTGCAAAGCTTAACATATTGCAGCTGTATCTGTTCTAAATATTCAATAGCATATTCTTCACGAATGCCGAATTTCGCTCCGAATGAAGAGATCCTTTCATTCATCTCACCCAGCAGTTCTGTTATCCTTGCAAATACCTTCAGACGTTTTTTTTCACAGCTCTTTTTCCATACCCAGCTGTACTTGTTAGCATTGGCTTCTATCTTTGTTCCGTCTATGTAAACGTGGTTGAGATCAACATATTCCTTCGTAAAAATGTAACTGTTAATATCAGCAAAGATCTCATCTATTTTTCCGTTCAGAACATTGTTCATAAAATTATCTATTGTCATGTGGCTTGGCGGAGGATTATCCTGCAAAAGCCACATAAAACGAATATCGGTTTTGTAGAGCTTTTCTATTTTTCGCAATGAAACATATCCGTCTTCCATAAATGCAAACAGTATTACTTTCAGCAAAGTTTCTTCATCATATCTTGGGCGACCTGTCCTGCGGTCCTTAATCGTCAGGTATTTATTCAGGTCAATATGATCAATAACTTCACAGAATGTATATACAGGATCAGTTGTTTCAATTATTTTTTCAATTTCTATTGGAAATTTTAATTGATATGGTGTATAATATTCTTGTGGTTGGTTATTCATTTCAATTTAATTATACCACAAAAAAAGACTGCTGTCTTGCTTTTCTTGCAAGATTGCAGTCTTTTTGGTTGGAGGGCTTTTTTTACAGCGGCTTAATCCTTGAGCTTTTAAAACCCTTGACTTTTCTCTTTCTTCTGTGGTAAAATGAGTGTAATGGCACATATTGCTCCTCCTGTTCTGGGTTGTGTGGTTACTCCCATTATAACACGAGTTGCTTTATGTGTCATTATTTTTATAGATTCTATTAGAATCTATTGATATTTTTAAAGGTGTGTGGTATAATTATAAAAAACGACAAGGAGATATATAATAATGTTAGAACAAATGAACTTCTCAAACGCATCTATTCCAGTAACTTCTGTGTTGAATAGTATTGATACTGTGAATTTTGGCGGACTCGATTTACAACCATCATATCAGAGAGGTTATGTATGGAAAAGCGATTTTAAAGACAAGTTGATATACAGTATAGTTAAATTTTATCCTACGGGTAATATAAGCGTACGCGTGTTGACCTCACAAAATGCAAAAGGGGCTAAGTCAGAGGTTGTCGATGGTCAGCAAAGATTAACAACCATTCGTGATTTTGTAACTAACCAATACATAATCAAAAGTGAATGGTCAAAGAAAATTATTAAGGTTATCCGTGATTATTATGAAAATGCCGGAGTCACAGATGAAAAAGTTGATAAACTCGTCAGCAAGTTATCAAACAAAGGGAATGTACGACTTAAATTCAGTGACCTGCCTACAATAATCCAAGGTAATATTAACTCATATAACATTCCCATGACATACATTGCAAATGCAACAGACAAACAAGTTCGTGAATATTTTAGATTTTTGCAAAATCAAGAAAGATTAAGAGCTGGAGAAATTATAAACTCGATGCCTGCAACAAACTTGGAAAACTTTCTTGAGAGTATTACGCATAAAAATCTGTTTCTTGATAAAATTGGCTTTTCGGATAATAGAGCAGAATTTGATAAAATCTTTTATAGTATCATAGGATTGTTTGATTTGAAAATATCCTTTGGTACAACTGATAAAACTATTCAGGGATATGCTGCTAAGGCTGATACACCTTCAACTGGTTTAGAAAGAACAAACAGAATGGTTGAGCAAATCAATGCTATAATATCTGTTGAAAATGTAGCTCTGAGCAATACAAGAAAGCGATTTCTTAAGTATTTATTACTATTAGCAGGGTTGGGATATGTGGATTTCTCAGATTCGACAATGGAAAAGCTAAAACGTTTAAAAACTCTCGATGATAAATTATCAGTGTTCTTTTCTGCTAAGGCAAATGTAATTGAGGAAGAGTACAGGGGTTATTCAAAAGATGTAATTGAAGAAATGAGATATATTGCATTGTTGACAAAAGGCGGACATTCGTTGTCTCGTGTAGAAAATCGCATGCAGATTCTCGCATATTATGTTAATTCAAAAGATATAAAAACTACTCCATCAGGAATCAAATTGATAGAAGAATAATCGTAACCGTCAAACCCAAACGTGCATTGAACCGACCAACGTCCAAATGCTAAAATAACCATAAATATCCAATGAACTCCAAAGGAGTAAATGAGATACTGAAAAAGTCTAACAGAGCAATTTAGCAGGAGGGCAAAATGAACGAGATAGCATTAGGAATACGCTGATTAATGCAAAGCAATCGTTTCGCCGTTTTGAAAAATGTACAAGTTTGCACTTTTGAGGACATTTTGAAAAACGGCAGAAACAATTTAATCAGCGTTTCCTTAGGAAAGGACATAATTTATGACAAAATTTATTGAGCAGAATTTTGGGTGGCGGTATGCTCGTTTTGAATTTTATGCGGTTAATTTGATTTGGGATATTTTTTAAGCGGCATTGTGAGATGTTGCCTTAAATTGACACATACTTGACAAAGTACGAATTGTTTGCTACAATGTAAACATTGGTAAAAAATCCTTGCAAACAGTGGCGTGTATGTGGATATGATTCACGGTAAACTATCGGAGATGAATATCAATAGTTACAACATTCAGCTTCCCGGAGTTTTGGAGACAATTAAGGGCATATGTTTTATAACGCTTGAGGCGTAGAAGGTGAATGATATAGATAATTTGAAGAGATGGAGGAATATTTTAGTGTTTGCATACCATGTAGTAACAGATAGACCGATGTATGTTGGACAGAAGATTA
>CAYOAV010000126.1:0-3708 GCA_964402055.1 uncultured Ruminococcus sp.
CGGCTGACAACCAGCAGAAAACTCTCTACCATGTAAATTAGGAGGAGTGTAATGTGCCACTCCTCCTTAATTTTTATTACACTGTCGAAAGAAGCAAGTTTATGGCGACATCACAAGATAAGAAAAAGTTTTTACGGTCTCAAATAATAGATGCGTCTCATATTTATAGAAACAACCTTGCGGGTAAAGTTTTCTTGTATGTGTATGGTGATTCATATTTCGAGGTCGTTTTCTATACAAATAATTTTCTGCATTTAACGGGCGTTGCCTCATATCTCCCGGCACAAGACTTTTATGATAAAGCGACCGCGTCCAAATTGACAACTGGACAGATTCAGTTTGATATAGAGCATTCATACAAAACGGCAAAAAAGAAATTGAAATGTTTAACGCACTTGCCTTCTCTCACGAACAGTATTGTCTGTGTGATAAAATCTATGACCACTGTGACACTTACATACAAGATAGGTGTTACGAACTTGGACTTTACACTTGGACTTACAGAAAACACCGATTCAACAGGTGCGAAAATCAACGACTGGTTCTCTCCAAGAACACTGCGTGTCAAAGATAAAGCCATTGAAAACAGTGCTGATGCCGAGTTTATCGACTTTATATTTGTTAAAGATGCCTCCAAGGATAAGTACGAGATAGTCACTTATTTTGATAAAACGAAAACTATTCCTGACACCCTCGCAGGATTGCTATCTCAAGATTTGTATGCATCATTCAAAGGTATTCACATAGATTGAGACGCTGAAACAAATAACCGCAAGACATTGCAACCGCGCTGGCTGCAATTAAACACAATGCAGAATTATTCCGCAAAAACAATCTCATAGCAATGCGATGACAAAATTTCAGCCTCCCTTTATTTCCATTGCTGATTTTCGCTTTAGTTGCATATACTATTACCGTAAGCGGTCGTAAATACTTCAAATCGAATTTAAAAAAAGTTTGATTTTGGGTGTTGACAATTGGCTGCTTATGTGGTATAATGATGATGCAAGAGTGGAAGTTGTATTTTCACCTTCCGACTATTGTGCTGGCATTTATCATAATGTGCGGGTGTTTCGCTACCCATCACAAAGGCGAACTTTAATGGTATTAAGAGGTGGAGAACATTCACCTCTTTTTATCGTTTAGAAAGGACAATTGTTGATTTTTTCAGAACCGAAGAAACAAAAGTTAGAGGCATATCCTATATTCCACGGTTAGATTATATTCCTCTTTTCTTCCTCTCCATTAACTTATGACATATGACCGTGCAAATAATTTGCTATTTCATAAAAATATTTCTAAATAAACGATATTATTACAATTATCTTTTTCAGTTTTAGAATCATATACTATAATATTGTCATAAAAACATTCGTAGCAAGTATTGAAATTATGACGAGAACGTGGTATAATATATGTACAAAGTAGAAAAAAACAGATTATACAAGGAGGAATAACATGAACCCAAATAATATCGGTAACAGAATCAGGGAGTTGCGTGAGCAGGCGCATCTTAGACAAAGTCAGGTAGCGGCATATCTTTATGTGGATCAGAGTTATTTGTCTAAAATTGAAACGGGTGAACGCGCAATTTCGGTGGAACAATTGGAGCGTTTATCGGAGCTTTACGGTTGCCCACTTGAAGTATTCGAAAATCCGGATATTAAGATCAGCCCGATACAATTTGCTTTGCGCGCTAAAGATATAACAATTGAGGATATGAATATTATTGCCGAGATTAACCATATAGCCGCTAATAGTAAATATATGGCGAATCTGCTTGGAGGCAAGGCATAATGAGTCATATCGAAATAAATGCCAAAGCCATTGAATTGCGTAAGCGATTTGGAGAAGACGAGAATTCATATATAGATATTTTTGCCTTGGCTAATCAAATCCCTGATTTGACAATAATGCTTTATCCAATGGGAGAGCATATAAGCGGTATTTGTATTAAAAACGAGGGAACAAATTTAATTGCAATCAACTCATTGATGTCGTATGGCAGACAAAGGTATTCATTAGCGCATGAGTTATATCATTTATTTTATGATGTCAGTGAGGGTGTTTCAATCAGCTCGAAGACATTGGAATCATCCATTGAAAATGAAAAAAATGCAGATCTGTTTGCCTCGTATTTCCTCGCACCATATAATGCGTTGAGAGCTGCGATTCAAAAGAAAACGTCAAAATCGTTATCCATGAGAGATGTTATTTCACTTGAACAGAGTTTTGGCATAAGTCATCAAGCAATGCTACGTCGATTGATTACAGATGAGTTTATAGATCAAGATACTGCGACTCAAATGTCAGGTAGTGTACTTTATTTTGCCAAACAATATGGTTACGATGATAAGCTCTATATGCCTACAAGCAAGGACAAGCAAAAGAGAACATACGGAAACTATATCGTACAAGCCGAAGAATTGAAAAACAGGGGAATTATATCTACCGGAAAATATGAGGAACTTTTGCTCGATGCCTACCGCTACGATATCGTCTATGGTGAAGATGAAGGCGGAGGAGTAATAGATGACTGAATCATATTTTTTTGACACTGATTGTATCTCTGCTTTTTTATGGGTGAAAAATGAGAGCATCTTGACAAAGTTGTATCCCGGTAAAATAGTATTGCCGAAACAGGTGTACGATGAAATCAGTAAGGTGCCACCGCTACTTAAACGAATCGAAGCAATGAAGAATAACGGCGAACTCTCAGTTAAAAGTATTGAAGTGGACACCGATGAATACAAAGAATACAGCAGACTTGCAGTAAGTCCTCCTTTGGGAGAAAAAATCATAGGAAAAGGTGAAGCAGCAGCCATTGTTATGACCAAACATAGTGATGGTATACTCGCAAGCAACAATCTTCGAGATATAAAAAAGTATGTTCAAGAATATGGTCTAAATCACGTCACTACCGGAGATATTCTCGTTGAAGCACTTAATCAAGGTTTAATTACCGAATCGGATGGAAACACAATATGGACAAATATGATCGATAAGAAAAGAATGCTTCCAACTCTTTCATTTACAGACTATATCAACAAACTAACATAACAAATTAACTGTCTTGCGCTTCTGTATTGGAACCAAGATGTAATAGCATAATACTGTTGAAGTCTATTGAATGGGACAATCCAGCCCTTATGCACAAGGGCATTGAATGGATTACGATGCTCTATTTAAGTCAACTTGTAAATGCATAATTTATGGGAGGCATCTTATCGGATGCCTCTTTACTATATGAAATCAAAAACATAAGGAACACAATTAAATGACGATATTTACAACCCCCAAGCAACATCCGTATGTTGTTAAAAGAGAGTATACATTTCAAATACAAAACAGCAGGACATCGCAAACCGCGCTGGCTGCAATTAAACACAATGCAGAATTATTCCGCAAAAACAATCTCATAGCAATGCGATGACAAAATTTCAGCCTCCCTTTATTTCCATTGCTGATTTTCGCTTTAGTTGCATATACTATTACCGTAAGCGGTCGTAAATACTTCAAATCGAATTTAAAAAAAGTTTGATTTTGGGTGTTGACAATTGGCTGCTTATGTGGTACAATAACTATGTAAGATGAGTTAAGTCTTGATATTATTTGCTGTAACAAGCAAGTAATATAATTCAGTCAGTTTTACGGTGTACTGCATTAACACTGTTTATGCAAGCGTGCTCCACAGTGCTTGTCGAGGGA
>CAYOAV010000127.1:0-3679 GCA_964402055.1 uncultured Ruminococcus sp.
CTGTTGAAGAAGCTATGAAGGCTTAATCAATCTCCTAAATCACGCAGGGAAGCTGTTTGTAAGTGTGGAAAATAGTGGTAAAAAGTGCTTGCTTTGTATACATTAGTACATTATTATGATACTATTGTGACACTTGCATAATGACACTTTTATACAGAATATGTACAATAGCCGCATAAGATCCGAGTGGTTCGCTTGGGTTTTATGCGGCTTTATTTTATGCTATAATCGTTCATGAAACATTCTATTTTATTTTTGTTGAGGAACAATTATGGTATACTTTGGGGAGCTACTATGTCCTGTATGCGGTGGAAAACTTAAACACTACGATAAAGTTAAAAGAATAATCAGAACAAAATACAGAAGAAGCAAATGGTTGACTATACAAAGGTTAAAATGCGGACGATGTGGTCGAATACATAGAGAACTTCCTGACAGCATTTATATTTACAAACAATATGAAGCAGATGTTATTGATGGAGTGATAGAGGGGCTGATAACATCTGATACACTTGGCTTTGAAGATTACCCTTGCGAAAAAACTATGCAGAACTGGATAAAAATGAATACTATTGTTAAATAGGACTTAGGTTAGAAATAACTTGGGTTCTTTTTTGCTTTTCCACCGACTTGTTTTTTACTTTAAGCTAATTTTAACTTAGAATAGAATCAAAGGAGGAATTTTCAATGGACAAGTTTACAAAAGGTTCAGTACCAATCGCTGTTGTTGCGAAAATCTATGGAAAGGATTCTTGTTGGGTCAGAGCAGGTATCATTTCAGGCTGGCTTCCAATAGGAACAGCAACAAGACATGGTAAAGTTGTAACCAGTACAGATCAGATAGGCAGTAAATACGGTCGTATAAACTTTTATGTTTCGCCAAAGCTGTTGTACGAGGCAACTGGATATTTATGGAAAGGGGAGAAAGCTATATGAGTACCACTATTCGCTCGGAGGTATCTAAGAAAAATATCTACTGGATAGAACGTCATAGATATTACGAACTGAAGCATTTTTGCTTGCAGTATCTGTTATGGAAAAAGGCTTATTCAGAGATAGATGGTCTGTGCAGACAAAGCAATGATTCGATAAAGAAAACATCTTATGATATAAGCTCAACAGAAAAGCTTGCGGAAGATATGTTGTACTATTCCGAAAGAATGAATATGGTTGAAAGAGCGGCATTCGATACAGAGCCGACTTTATCGGATTATATTTTAAAAGCGGTTACAAGAGGTTATTCTTATGATTATCTCAAATCTAAGTTAGAAATACCGTGCTGTCGTGAGGTTTACTATCAGCTGTATCGCAAATTCTTTTACATATTAAACATCAGACGAAAATAGCAATTTTATTTCGCACGCTAAATAAACAGCTCCTTTTATGGAAACTATTGTTTTTGAAAGGAGAGCAACATGGACGAAATGAAATTGAAATTAACATCAAATCTTATGAGGGGGTTCGTAAGTAAAATAATTTCAAAGCTTGTGTATAAACAATTTGGATATCATACAGATATTCATATTAATGATGTTCAAGTGAAAATTATTGACGGAAAAGCCAGCATTCATTTAGATATTGATGGTGAAATCGAAAAAGAAGATTTTGTTGATCTGATAAAATCAATAGACATTTGACAATAAAGGGCTTAAGGAAACTTAGGCTCTTTATTTTACGCAGGAAAAACACGTTCTCTAATGAGGAGGTGATACTTGTGAAAATGTTCATTGCCAAGAACCCAAAACAGTTGGACTTGTGCTTGAGATTGATGTATTCTGAAGGTGTAGATTTTAAAGTCAGAGTTGTTCAAACGATGAAATTTAAAATAGTATATCAGATAGATGCGTGGATTGACGGTGATAAAGCTAATGAATTGGAACGGAAGTATATGATTCTTATTTCATAAGCAGTCAAATCATAAGTAAAGATTGTGGATTCACGGTCTTTACTTTTTTTGAATTTTATGCTATCATATTAAAAAGGAGTGTTTTTATGAGTGAGAAATCAACAAAAAGAATGACAGTTGAAGTTATAGAACTTCCTGATAGTCCAAACGGAAAAATTAAGAAATATACCGAAGAACGTGATGTTCCTTATATCGAGGGACGAGATGACGAGATTTGTTGTATATGTGGTTTTCCTGAATATCCCGAATGTAAGTCGTTTTGCGGTAACTTCAAAAACAAAAAGTAAGTCCCAATCATAATTCATTCAAAGGCTGATTTTATCAAAAGTAATACAATGTAGTTGAAAGGAGAAAAGATCATGAAAGTAAAATTTGATGTTGCTGAACTTCCCGAGAGTGTAAACGACGAATTTGTTTATCACACCGAGATTAGAGAATATCCGGATGAGATGTTGCGTGATAATCTGTGGTGTACGATTTGTGGCTTTGGTGATTATCCAAATTGCTGTAAATATTGTAAGGAGTATCCAGAGGCAAAGGAAAAAGGGTTCAATTCAGATAGCATTATAAAGACTTAAAGGCTGAGATATATTCTCGGTCTTATTTTTTTCTAAAAACAGCACACAGGTTACAAGAATTTATGATATTTTATAGGAGATGAAATAAAATGATATACATTATTACAGCTTTAGCACTTTTTATCGGCACATGGGTGGGCGTTGCATTTGAAGTATCTGTTTCTCATCGTTTTAACGCAGGGAAATTAAAAGTCATCAAAGATACAGACGGAACATATTGTTTTCTTGTTTTGAAAAATCACCCTGATGTATTAAAAGATGGTGATTCAATAGTTTTGCTTGTAGAAAAGGATACGCATAAATAACATTATATTTTATGGACGATGTCCGAATATATTTTAAAGGAGTTGTTGAATATGGCTGAAAACATATCCGAAAGGTTGGACGAGGTGATCAAAAAACGTTTGGACGAATTTGATTATTATGATCTCGACAATGAAAGTACCAAACAGGCAGTGGAAACTATTGAAAAGCTCTACAAGCTCAGAATTGAGGAACGGAGGTTTGAAGGTGAACTTGACGAAAAGCGGCAAGCTCGTGAAAATGAGGAAACCGTTAAAAACAAGGAGCTTTGCGAACAGAGAATTGATCGCTGGGTTAATGGAATAATTACAGTTGCTACTACTGCGGCAACATTGGTGTTTTACAATGTATGGATGAATAAGGGATTCAAGTTTGAAGAAACTGGAACATTCACATCTACAACCTTTAAGGGTTTATTCAACCGTTTCAGACCTACAAAGTAAGAAATGGACAAAATCAACGAGAGAGAGGTCGTGTGTTTTACACGGCTTCTTCTTTTTTTTTCGGAGGGGATATGCGTTATCACTATGTAAAGCCTGCTATATATGCGTCAATGTACGGACAGCTGTACGTTTGCGACCACCCTGTTTACAACAGATGTACCTTATTCAAAATGGAAGATAAGGGACTTGCTGTTATTCAGCAGAGGTTTGATAGTAATAACAAAACGACCTACTGGAGCGAGATAGATCCATGGTTAGCGGACGATTTATATTTAAACATGGGTTTTAAAGAATTTTTTGATGAACGTTCAGGTGAATGTATAAATGGTATTTATCCAACTGTAACGATTCGTCAGATAATGTGGGCATTGAGAATAAAACCTATACATAAAGAGCGTTGGGAAACGGTATTTGATAGGCGAAATATATGATACGCTAAATTTGCAAGG
>CAYOAV010000128.1:0-3543 GCA_964402055.1 uncultured Ruminococcus sp.
TTTATTAATTACTTAGCAAAATATCTGTCAAGCAGACCCTTGAAAGCTCTGCCGTGTCTTGCTTCATCCTTTGCCATTTCGTGAACAGTGTCGTGAATAGCGTCAAGGTTAAGCTCCTTAGCTCTCTTTGCAAGAGCGAGCTTTCCGTCGCAAGCACCGCTTTCAGCCTGGTATCTCATTTCAAGATTTTTCTTTGTGGAATCGGTAACTACTTCACCGAGAAGCTCTGCGAACTTAGCAGCGTGTTCAGCCTCTTCATGAGCAGCCTTTTCATAGTAAAGACCAACCTCAGGATAGCCCTCTCTGAATGCAACTCTTGCCATTGCAAGGTACATTCCGACCTCGGAGCATTCGCCTGTGAAATTCTGACGAAGACCCTCGATAATTTCAGGATCAACACCCTGTGCAGAGCCTACAACGTGGTCGCAAGACCAAAGAGCATCATCATTCTTAGCTTCTGTGAATTTTGAAGCGGGAGCCTTACACTGTGGGCAGAATTCAGGTGCATTTTCTCCCTCATAAACATAACCGCAGATAGAACAGATCCATTTTTTCATAATTAATTATCCTCTCTTATTAAATTTTTCCGTTTTTTTACGGAAATCTTCGGAAATATTATGCCCTGATAAGCACATAATATTCACAAAACCAATCAATTTTTCTTTCTGTATATACTATACCATATTAGTATAGTTTTGTCAATAGCCATTATACAATTATTTATGAATTTTTTGGAAATGTTGTATCAATAGCTTTTATTTCTTCCTCTGTAAAATCAAGCTTTTCGATACATTTAACATTTTCGGCAATTTGCTCGGGGCGACTTGCACCTATGAGAACCGTCGCAACAGCCTTGTTATGAAGTACCCACGATAATGCCATCTGCGAAAGCGTCTGACCTCTGCCAGCGGCAATATCGTTAAGCCTGTTAAGACGCTCAACCATTGCCTCATCAAGCTCATTGCCTATCCATGTCGCACCCTTTCCGACCCTTGAATCGGCAGGAATACCTTTAAGATAGCGGCTTGTAAGAAAACCCTGATAAAGCGGCGAAAATACAGCAAGTCCGATACCATTTTCCTCTGCATATTCATCAAGTCTGTCACGCTCTATCCAACGGTTCATAATCGAATACGACGGCTGATTTACGATAAACGGAGTATGAAGCTCCTTGAAATATGCGGTTATTTCCTTTGTCTGTTCGGTGTTATAGTTTGAAATGCCGATATAAAGGGCTTTTCCCTGCTTTACAGCATTATCGAGTGCGAGAGCTGTTTCTTCAAGCGGAGTGTACGGATCGAAAATATGATGATAAAAAATATCTACATAATCAAGCTTCATACGTTTAAGGCTCTGGTCAAGCGAAGCGGTAAGATACTTGCGTGAGCCATTTTTATCACCGTAAGGTCCTGCCCACATATCATAACCAGCCTTTGTCGATATGCAAAGCTCGTCACGGTATTCTCTCATTCCACGGTCAAGAATCCTTCCGAAATTTTCCTCCGCACTTCCGTTGTAAGGATTGCCGTAATTGTTCGCAAGGTCAAAATGTGTAATGCCGAGGTCAAAAGCCGTGTGAACCATATTTTCCGCATTGGAAAAAGCACTTCCATGTCCGAAATTCTGCCACATTCCAAGTGAAACAGCAGGCAGCTTCAAGCCGCTTTTTCCACATCGGTTATATATCATTTTTTCGTAACGTTTTTCGTTTGGTGTATACATTTTAAATCTCTCCTTTAAGAATAATATCAAGAATTTCACTCGGCTTGCTTACAAAGGTTTCCGCACCGATACTACGCAGGAAATCCTCGTCACGGAATCCCCAAAGCACGGAAATACAAGGCAACTCCGCATTTTTAGCCGTTTCAAAATCAACGTCCGAATCTCCGATGTAAACAGCCTCCGATTTATCAAATCCAAGAACCCTCAATGCCTCGTTTACCGAATCGGGGGCAGGCTTCCTGCGTATTCCCTCACGTTCGCCAATAGCATAATCAAAAAGTCCGTCAAAATATTCCTTGCAAAGCTCCTGAACGCCGTAATCAGCCTTGTTTGAAACAACAGCAGTCTTTATACCGTTCCTGCGAAGCTCTGAAATAAGCGGTTTTATGCCGTCGTAAGCCTTGGTTTTATCGGCACAGTGAACTTTATAATGCTCCGTGAAAATATTATGCACCTTGTCAATATTTTCCAAAGCGGTTCCGCTTGGAACAGCACGTTCTATCAGCTTTCTTATGCCGTTTCCTACAAAGCTTCTCACCTCGTCATAGCTTCGTTCGGTATATCCGCATTCGCAGAGAGCATAATTTACACTATCCTTTAAATCTTCAAGTGTATCAAGGATAGTTCCGTCCATATCAAAAATCGCAAGCTTATACATTTTCTATCATCTCCTATAAAATATTTGCAAAAAACGGTGCGGCAATTACCGTTAAAATTCCTGCCGTTACAACTGAAAGCGAGCTTATTGCTCCCTCTGTTTCGCCAAGCTCAAAAGCCTTGACTGTGCCTAAAATATGCGATGAAGTTCCAAGAGCAACTCCCTTTGCAACAGGCTCTTTTATGCGAAAAATTCGGAAAACTCCGTCAGCAATGATATTTCCGAGTATTCCCGTTATAACTATTACAGCCGCAGTTATTCCTACATATCCACCTATTTCCTCGGAAACGCCAACACCTATTGCGGTCGTTATCGACTTCGGCAGGAATGTTACATATTCTTCGTGTGAAAATTTCATAATCAAAGCCATAGCAAGTATCGAACAAAAGCTTGTCAGCATTCCCGAAATTATGCCGATGAGTATAGCGGCGGCATTCTTTTTCAGCTTTTCAAATTGTTCATAAAGCGGAATTGCAAGGCATACCGTTGCAGGCGTTAAAAAATATCCGAGATATTTTCCGCTTGTGTAATAATCCTCATAGTCCATTTTGCAAAGTGCAAGTACGGCAATAGTCACCGCCGCCGAAATAAGCAGGGGGTTAAATACAGGATTTTTGAATTTTCTTTTAAGCCAATCGCCAAGAATATATGCCCCGATGCTTAAAACGACCCCGAAATATACCGATTCAGAAAAAAATTCCATTATTTTTTCCTCCTGATAATGCACTGCGTTATAAGACCCGAAACAGCCATTACAACAATCGTTGAAACAACCGTTGCGATTATGTATTTGATTATCTGCGAGCGGATAAGCCCCCAATAGTCCATAAGCTCGACCGCCGCAGGAACGAGCATTACAGGCATAATATCAATAAAAAAAGTTCCGACCTCTTTAACAGACGAAAGCGGCAGAAGCTTTGTTTCAAGCAGAATAAAAAGCAGGATAATTCCGTAAATTCCAGCAGGAACGGGGAGCGGCAGGAAAGCGTGAAGAAGCTCGCCGATGAATGAAACCGCCATAATTATTCCGAATTGTTTTAAATATTTCGTTTTTCATCATTTCCTTTGATTTTTCTTTATTTTCATTATACCACATACCAAATCTCCTGTCAATCACGATTTTTCCGCATTTGCCGTTTTATGCAACAAAAAAATCCCCCTCC
>CAYOAV010000129.1:0-3396 GCA_964402055.1 uncultured Ruminococcus sp.
ATTTAATGATAATAAATCTATCGGAGAGGTAACAAGTATTTTGGAATGTATTTCTATAAATTTTTCCAATGGTATCTCCTTGTTACTTTTCAACCAGTATGTCATTAACCCGATAATTGCCGAAACCGAATATTCAATAAAATATTCCAGCTCAACGGAATCATTGTATAAACCGCAGCTCAAAAAATAATCAAGCAATATATCCTTTACAAGCTGTTTGATTTTATTGCTGAAATGAGGATCTCCATGTTCGCCGAACAATATGTTATAGTATCTCATATTCCTGTTGAATATTTCAAGCATTACCCTGATTGCAGGCTCTGTACCCTGGTTGAAGGAATTTATCGCAAGCTCAAAATCCTCTTTGCTCGGTAAAACTGAAAGCTCCGCTTGACGAAGCAAATCGTAAATATCCACAAAATAGGTATAAAACGTACTTCTGTTATACCCTGCCCTGTCGGTTATTTCTCTGATAGTGATTTTTTCTATACGTTTTGTTTCATATATGCTCCAGAATGCTTCAATCAGATTTTGCTTTGTTTCAGCGGCCGCCTGCGATTGTTTGCTCATTTATCCGACACTTCCCTATTGATTGTTGATTGACATTTAAAATACGAATATGCTATCATTATAGCATAAAGTAAATATGCTTGCAAGACGTATTTTATGCTAAAAAACAATTCAAAGCTATACAAAATCAACAACGTTGAATTTATTAAGGAGTTCTGATAATTATGATAAAATTAACAAAAGTCTGGCTTCGTATGTGGCTATATGTGATATGTATTATCGGCGGCGGCTTGCTGTTTCTTATCGCATATAATTTTCATGAGCTGTCATTCGCTCAAATAAGCGTTGGTATGTTTGTAGTTGTACTTGTTATACATGTTTTGGAGGAATGGAAGCTGCTGGGAGGATTTTACTATATGTATAATTTGCTTTTCTCTCCCGAAAAGGATCTGCTTGATCGCTACCCGATGAGCCAGCTGACCGATATGATAACCAATCTTTCAGGTGTAATAACAGGTACATTGATGTTTTTTCTTTGGGCAAATAATATCAGCGTTATTTTGTTTCTGACAATTTCAATTGTCGAGCTTATCGTGCATATGATAGTAGGATTTATGGTTAAGAGGAAATTCTCCGACAAGGGAAAGAAAACGATTTACAATCCTGGCTGGGGCACTGTACTTATAGGGTTTGTTCCGTTGGCTGTATATATGATAATCGGATTGATCAACGCACAACCAACACTGACGGAAATTTTACTTGGCATACTTCTTGGATTTATCGTTATGCTTGTTGAGGTTTTAGCACCTAATAAGCTTTTAACAAACAGGAACACTCCATTCATTTATGACTGGGGAAAAGGATATTTTGAAAAATTCTGATGTTTAAGCAGGAATTGAACTGTAAAAAAAGCCACCCTTTGAACTGCCCTCCAAATCGTTAGATTTTTGGTCTGACCTTTTGGGGTCGGGTTCAAAACAGGTGGTTTTTTATTTTATACTATTGCCGACATAATCAATTCGGTGACGAACGCTCCGACGCAAGCCGCCGCCGCAACCGTGATAAGGGATTTATTCTTAAATGCGAAAACAAGTGCCGCCGCAAGTCCTACTACTGCGGATATTATGCTCGATGTTGAATAAAGTATCGCAGGGATAGTCATTGCTCCAAGCACGGCATACGGCACATAATACAGCATATTTTTCAGAAAAACAGACTGTATCTTTTTCCTGCAAAGGACAAACGGAATCATTCTTACAAGATATGTCACAAGAGCCATTACAATTATATAAATAATCACATCAGACATCCTCATCTTCCTCCTTTTTCGGGAAAATGACCGCACCCAAAACGGACGCTGTGACCGCACATATTATAATGGAAAATCCGCTCGAAATTCCCGAAAAAATCGGGATATATTTAAAGCAGCAGCTCATAATTGCGGATATTGCAACGACCGAAAGAACTCCGACCGATTTCCTTGCAGGCGGTATAAATATCGCAAGGAACATTCCATAAATAGCGATACCAAGAGCCGCTTTGAGCATATCGGGGAGCAGCTCGCCAGCCGCCGCACCGAGGAATGTTCCACCGCTCCAGCATAAAAACGGTATCAATATCAAACCGTACATATATTTAACGCCGATTTCGCCCTTTTTTCCTGCGGCAACGGCAAAAATCTCGTCAGTCATTCCGAATGCTGTGCCGAAACGATGACCGACCGTAAAGCTACTGTCAAGCTTCTGCGAAAGTGAGATACTCATAAGAGCATAACGCATATTGATAACAAGCTGTGTAAGTATCATTTCAATCAGCGTGCCGCCTGCGGCGATAATACCAAGACCAGCAAGCTGACCTGCGGAGGTAAGATTAGTCATAGATATAAGGAGTGCCTGAAAGACGGTAACTCCACTTCCTGCCGCCGCAATTCCGAAGCTGAACGAAACGGACAGATATCCAAGACCGATAGGTATTCCGTCACGCAGACCGTCCGTAAATTTATATTCCGATAGACCTGTACTTTTCAATTTTAAACTTCCTTTTCAATAAATTCAAATTTTATTATACCATTTACGGCATTTTTTTACAATGTGCAAAATGACGAAATAGAAGATATATGCATATATTCCGCTCTTGTTCTTATGGGATAATATACAATTTTTTATTTATGCCTCTTGCAATTTCTGTGCATTTATGATATAATATGATATAGAAAATGATCCTTGAAGGAGGAGATATTATGAGTAAAAAAATAATCGCCATAGGCAGACAATTCGGAAGCGGCGGACATCTTGCGGCTGAAAAAGCTGCCGAAATGCTCGGCTTTGAATATTATGACAGGAAGCTTTTAGACCTTGCCGCTGAAAAGAGCGGATTGAGTATGCATGCCGCAAATGAAGCTGATGAAAAGGCGGCAAATCCTTGGTATTATGCTTCAATGAGCCAGTCATCGGCCATTGCAGGGTTCAATCTTTGCACTAATGACACACTTTTCAATGTTCAGAGCGGAATTATCCGTGAAATTGCACAAACAGAGAATGCTGTAATTGTCGGAAGATGCTCAGACTATATCCTCCGCAACGCTGACTGCGAGCTGCTCACCGTTTTTATTTATGCACCGCTTGAAGCGAGAATAAAAAGGACAATGGAGCGTGACAAGGTAACAGAAGCGGAGGCTATTGCCAAAATCAAGCGTCACGACAAGCAAAGAAAGCTTTATTATGATTTTTACACCGATAAAAAATGGTCCTCACACGAAAGCTACGACCTGACTATCAACAGCGAAAAATTCGGCATTGACGGAACTGCGGAGCTTATTTGCAAGGCGATAGAAAAATAGAAAATCTAACAAAAATGAGCCACCTAAACACAAAAAGGTGGCTCATT
>CAYOAV010000130.1:0-3363 GCA_964402055.1 uncultured Ruminococcus sp.
AGAAATTTCTTATAATCAAGCTGAAAATAGTCGCTTACGAACTGCTGTGCAGCATCATAATCACGAACCATCATATTTGCATATTCTCCGACAATGTGTATTTGCTGGATTTTATGCTTATAAAATTCATTGAGCTGCTTATAATCCTCTTTTTTATACTTGATCTTGTTGTCAAGCTCAAGTCGTGTAAGCTCCATACCATTGTAAAGAACAAGAAATCCACCCTCAAGTCGCATTGAGCCTATCTTTGAAAGATACAAAAGAGCGTCTTCTATCTCATCGGAAGAAACCTCTGTAAGTCTTGCATTTTCGTAAGCATTTTTCAATTCCAACACCGAAAAAAGCACAAGTATTTCTTCCTTTTCCGATTGATTTTCAGCGGCACGGTCATATAATAAGCTTACAATAAACCTTGCAATGTCAGTACATTTTTGACGTTTTTCTTTAAGCCTTTCAAAGCTTATTTCAGGTTCAAAGCACACCTTTCCCGAAGTAGCTTCAAGACTTTTCTTTATATAATTTCTTATCGTCCAGTAGTAAAAAATGGTTTTTATTCCATTGACCGTTGAGGATTTTATTCCTGCTTTAAGAGCGTTGTCGTTCAGCTCCTTAAGGTTTATACATTCACCCTCGGGATTTAAATTATCAATAAGGAATGTTTCAAGTGCAATAAATTTATTAAGCACGGCAAGTGATTTATTTTTTGTATCGGCACGGCGGATATAGGCAGTAAGATCCTTTGAATCTGCAAGCAAACCCTCCTGCCTTAGCAATTCAAGGTTATTGATAACATCCGCTTTCGGCACACCAAGCTTATCGGAGATATAATCAACTCTTGATTCTGCTTCATCATTGCCTGCATTTGCAATACTCCTGCTTGAAATGAGCATACTCATTATGCGGCGTGAGAGAATTTTATCATTTTCCGACATTCGGTAAGAGCTTTCAATTACTGCACCTGCGTCAACCATACTAGGTACAAGAATACTTGTTGCAAACACCTGCGGCATATTTTTTCCACGTTTAACATAACCTGCATTTTCAAGAGCATTGATAGCGGTAGTAACTCTAGTTTCTATATCGCTCACCGTATCGTCCCAGCCTGCCTGACGGGCGATTTCAAGTGCGGAACGGCAAATAACGTGACGGAATTTTGTCAGATCCTTTATTGCTTTCCAAACCTGTTGTATCTCGTTTATACTCAATTTAGTCTGGTTGAGAAGAATAAAATGCTTGTCAAGGTCGTTGTCATTGAAAAGAACGTAGCACTCCGCTGAAAGGCTTTGATCTCTCCCTGCTCTTCCTGCTTCCTGAACATAATTTTCAAGCGAATCGGAAATATCATAATGAATAACAAGCTTGACATTAGATTTATCAACGCCCATTCCGAAAGCGGATGTTGCAACGATTATCTGCACTTCATCATTGATAAAAGCCTCTTGATTTTTCTGCTTTTCCGTACTATCCATTTTACCATTGAAAGGCAGAGCCTTAAAACCGTCACTACAAAGCTTTTCTGCAAGCTCTTTTGTACGTGCAGTTCTTGAAGCATAAACGATAGTTGGGCAATTTTTCTGCTCGATAAGGTTTCTCATTGCAGTATATTTTTCATCGTCTGTTTCTTTGTATAAAACAGAATAGTGAAGATTTTCTCTTGCCGTCGATGTTGCATAAATTTCAAGCTCAATATCAAGTTTCTGCTTGAAATAGTCTTTTATGTCGCTTATGACCTTTGGCTTAGCTGTTGCGGTGAAGCACGATACAGGTATCTTGTAATCAAGATGTTTTTTCTCCTGAAGTTCACGGATAAACTCGCCGATATAAAGATAATCCACACGGAAATCCTGCCCCCAAGCGGAAAAGCAATGTGCTTCGTCTATTACAAAACGTGCGATATTTCTTGATAAAAACAGCCTTTCAATAGTCCTCGAACGGAGCATTTCGGGTGCAATATACAGAATTGACGCAATACCATTTTCAACACGTTCAATAGCTTCCGCTCTTTCGATAGGACTAAGCAGACCGTTTATAGTAACAGCGTCCGCAATTCCCCTCTTTTCAAGATTATCCACCTGATCCTTCATAAGTGATTGAAGCGGCGAGATAACTACCGTGAGCGACCTTGATGCCTCTCCCGAAATAAACGCAGGAAGCTGAAAGGTTATAGATTTTCCGCCGCCAGTTGGAAATACAGCAAGAAGTGAACGATTTTCAACCGCCGCCTTTACAGCCTTTTCCTGCAAAGGCTCGTTATTGTATTTGCGGAAGTCGTCATAACCGAATATGCTTTTTAATTTAGTATGAATATTAAGCTCACGCTGGCAGTATTCACAATTTCTGCATGGCGTACTTCGGAGCAAACGCATAATGTTTTCTATCGCAGGATAATTTATATGTACCCAATGCGGAATTATCGAATATTTATCGTGCGTAGAAATAAGTGCAAGGCAGTATGCCAGTTCTATCGGATAGGAGCGTATAAGTGCAGAAATATCGCAATTTAAACAGATACTGCCCTTAAAACGCTCCAAAATAAGCAATGGAAGATCGCCGTTCGGAATATGACCCATATATTTGAAAAAGCCGTAAAATTCCTTCTGTTCATACAAAAGCGAGCAGAAAATATTTTTCATCTTATCATCAAGCTCTTCAAAAGCATTTATTTCATCATAAAAAAGCTCTTTCGCCTTGATCGAATCATTGAGCGGATTGTTAAGCTCCTCTGTCTGAAGCTTGTCATCCTTTAAAAGAGCATGATAAGGGCGGTTGGGGAATAAAAGCGGTGAAAGGAACAGCGTATCAATGGCATATTCTATCCCTGACTCTTCAACAGCATTTTCAATATATTTAAGATCGTGATTAAGGATATTATGACCGCAGATAAATTTGTTACCCTTTATGAAATTGGAAAATTCACCTGATGAATGTGTGTGAAGCTGCCTGTTATCCGAATCAATCGCACCGTAATCGCATACTTTTTCCGTATTAATGTCAACCTCAGTATCAATAAAAACTATTCTGTTCATTTTACCACGTCCTATGTTTTATTATGCAGTTAATGACTATGTTTACATATAACTTAGGCAAGATGTCCTCCACCTCTGAATTGAATTTCATTCAACTCGGCGGCGAGGGACATTTAAAACGGCATTGCCTTAAAAAATATCATCATCAGAATTATAACACCATTCAATATATTGATATGCCGCAACGCTGCACTCATCAAGCTTTAATCCGCTGTCAGTTTTTTTCAGAATAACTGTAAAATCATCTGTGATATCAAAATCAAGATCCCAATTTTCTCCTGCTCCGAAAGCGGTCATATATAATACAAACGTATTCTCGTCAATTTTTCCTACAGAA
>CAYOAV010000131.1:0-3356 GCA_964402055.1 uncultured Ruminococcus sp.
TATTCCAGATTGTCGGCTTGATTTTTTCCAAATTTTAAATGGTGTTTAGTATAAAATTACAGTCTGTATATTCAAGCTTCTTTTATTTCCGACTCGGGAAGATAGAGATACATCTTTTCCGCACCTGTTTTCTGTGCAAGATAGATATATGAATCTCCACCGCTGTGAACAGTCCTTCTGTAATCGACTGTTCCGTCAGCTTCAACACGGACAAGTCTTTCCTCAGCAAGAGAATAGCATTCAAGTGGTTCAACATCGCTTGTTTCTATGCTGCCGCTTGTGACATATATCCTGCCGTTTTTCAGTCCTATCGGGTTTTCAACCCCTGCCTTGGCAACGGCACTGATCGTTGCACCTCTAAGACGGATAGCACCGCCGCCCTCCATATCGCCTATAGCGGTTGCGTTATTGCCCTCGCAGTGAACATTCACCACTCCTGCATTGATAACCGTTTCAAGCTCGCCCTCGGTCGTGCCTATTCCGACAACATTCTTACCTCTTACAAGGATATCGACCTTAGTTCCGTCAACGATAACAGAGCCTTCGCCCTTCTGAAGAACGCCAAGACCAACGCAGTTATTGCCTGAAATATTGATATCAAGGTTAGCGTGTGTGCTGATAGCGGTTTTTCCAATTCTCGAACCTATCGCAACAACATCATCGCCGCCCATTGTTACATTGATATCGCTGTCATAAAGCCTTATCGAGGAATCTCCCGAATATGAGCCTATCGCAATAATCTTTTTGCCGTTGACATTCACGGAAACACTGCCGCTGTTGGCAAGAATAGCAGATTCGTGCCCCCCGTCAGCACCGCCGATACCAATAACGCAGTCACCCGAGCATATAAGCTTGATATTGCCCTTATTACCGAACACGATCCTGCCGTATCTTTGCATATAATTTCCGCCGATACCGAATGAATACTGCCTTGAATTTGTTATTTCAAGCGAACCATCGCCGCCAAAGAAGCATTCCGAATCGCCTGGGATTCTTATTCCGCCATCCTTGATGAAATTGCTGCCAACAAGCTCAACATTAAGGTGTACACCATGCTTGACGTAAACGGAGCAGCCGCCCTCCTCGCTGCACACAAGGTTAATATTTTCAAATCTTATTCTTGACGAGCTGCTCACGCTGTCAATTGTTATCTTCATATCAACAGGCACATCATAATTGCCGATAATATTCGCACTTTCCGATTTGATCCATATTTCGTTGAAGCCTGCGAGTGCAAGAGCAACAATATCCGCTGTTTCATGCTCGCTGACATAGTAAATCTTACTTACCTTGCCCCTGTACTTCATATTATAGGAAATAATACGATTCTTTATCTCGGATGGAATCTCCAGCATAAGAACAGCTGTCGGGCGGCAGGCAACATAGCCCTGAATGAGGTCTACGCCAAGAGAAATAGCCGTTTCAAGCTCCTCAAAGGTTTCAACGCCCTCGCCGAGAACCATTATTTCATGTTGGCTGGCAAAATTTATCATATTTGCGACAAGGTGCTGCTTCTGCGAATCCTTGTCAATGCCGCTCATAATCGAACGATCAATTTTAATAACGCTCGGATTTACAGTCAGCAGTGTGGAATCATTGGAATAGCCTGTTCCGTAGTCATCAAGAGCGATCTGAACCTTTTTACTGCGATAACGTTCGTTGATGATATTAATAGCACTTTCAAAAACAGGGTTTTCCTCCGTCACCTCGATAACAAGCTTATCGAAAAGCATACCGTATTTATCTGCAAGCTCCTCATATTCCTCATTGCTGAGCAAAGCGTTTGGAATACAATTGACAAAAAGCTTGCGGTTATGGAAGAAGTCCTGATTTTCCGAAAGAATACGCAAGGTCTTCCAGAAGGTTATATGCTCAATGCTGTAGAGCATATCCATATCCTTGGCAATATCGAGTACATCAAGCGGAGAAAGCTTAACTCCGTCAACAGCCTGTGGACGCATAAGAGCCTCATAGCCGTATATCTCGCCTGTCCTTGCGTCAACGATAGGCTGGAAGTGATAATCTATCATATCATCGCCGATAATACGCTCAAAGACCTGATTTTTGCGGAATTCCTGTGCTTTAAGCGAATAATTATCCGCACTGAACATAACAGGCTGCTGTGATTTCCTGTTTTCAGCGTCAAAAGCGGCAAAATCAGCTTGTGAAATAACAACAGAAGCGTCAGTATTTCCGACTGCAAGCACATATCCGCAATAAACCTTAACAATACTTCCGTTGCCCGAAAGCTCCGCTATCATTTCCCTTATTTCGGAGGTTATCTTTTCAGCTATCTTACGGCAGCCATCGTCATATGTATCGGTAACAAGAACGCAAAAATCGCTTGCCGAGGCGATACCTGCGAAAATATTATGCGGATTTTCATATCTTTTGATAATAGCCGCCGCTCTTGAAAGCAGTTCGTCAGCATTTCTTATTCCAGCAAAGGAGGAGAACTTATCCGTACCATTTATGGCAATATTAATAAGTCCGTACATACCTGCAGAAGCCGAAGCCGTTTCCATAAGCTTGCTGATAAAGGTTTCCTTAGTCATAAGACCTGTAGAGATATCGTAATTTTTAAGGCTGCTTATGGTATTCTTGCTTGAAATATAGTCAGAAACGTCCGTTATCTCGGTAAATTCACAGCCGTCCGTCTTATTTGAAACAACCTTTATCCATTTATCGGCGGCAACGGACATATACACATCCTTTTCGGTAGCGTGTCTGCCTGAAATTATTTCCTCCATAACGGCGAAATATTTTTCCCTGCCTATGACATCCGAACCTGTTTCAATACCTGTAAGCTCAGAAAAAGCACCGATAATCGAAGCCTTGCCGTTCTTTTCATCAAAATTGATAAAGGCGGAGCTTTTCAGCAGATCAAATTTTCTCGCAGTTGCTCTGCGTTCAGCCTTATCCTCGGCAAAGACTGCTATATCAAGGATTGCGGCAGCAAGAGCAAATCCGATTGCCGCATAAGCAACGACCTCCTCCGCCTGAAAAAACACATAAGCAACCGCTGAAGCCGCCGCAAAAAATGCCAGCACCGCTCCCCATACGAGCTTTCCCGAAATTTTACTTTTTCCCCATTTACTAACCATTCACTACGTTGCATCGGCATTTTTTCTCCGATACAGTCCTCCAGACCTCATTATTTCAAAGGGTTTGCAATACTGTACAAAACGATACTCACTGTCAAACCCTGCACATTACTATTATCTATTATAACTCATCTTTTCGTTTTTTTCAATATACATTTAGACCAAATTTGTGACATATTTTAGTCATTTTGACAAAAACAAAAGTGCATAACCCCCAAAGGTTATACACTTTCACATATTTCGACTGTTTTT
>CAYOAV010000132.1:0-3333 GCA_964402055.1 uncultured Ruminococcus sp.
GAACTTCTCATAATGTAAATTGTCATCACCTTTATAGATGACAGTATCATTCTTGATATCCTTTGCTTTCAGCTTTCCGTCCTTTACCATTTGTTGTTTTTCAGCACGAATTTTTTCAAGCAGAACAGACGCAGGCTCATCATTTGGGTCTTGCGGAACAAGTTTGCCTCTGATAGCAAGATCGAGAATTTTCTGTCTTAATGCTTTTGTATTCATTACTCATCTACCTCGCCAATCAGTTCTTCAAGTGCGGCAACAGCTGTTGCAATATTCGCAGATTTCTCCTTAATCATATCAAGAAGTTCTGACAATGTATAATTGTCGGTATCATTATCCGACTTTATCCAGCTTATATCAAGGCTTGTTTTGTCACGTGCAAGAATATCCTCATAGCTGAATTTACGCCATCTGCCGTTTGGATTTTCCACGCTGTAGGTTTCGGTACGGGCAGAAATATCCCCACCTTTGTAGCAATCTACAAACTCATCGAAATGACTTTCTTTCAGCGGATTTGTCTTGCCAAATGAAGGCATATCGGAACGTAGGTCATAAATCCATACTTCCTTTGTATTGCCCTTATCGGAAGTTCCTCTTGTAAAGAAAAGCACGTTAGTCTTTACGCCCTGAGCGTAGAAAATACCAGTAGGCAGACGTAAAATGGTATGAAGATTACACTTCTCCATTAAATCTCGACGAATTTTTTCGCCGTCGCCGTCAGCAAAAAGCACGTTATCAGGCAGTACAACTGCTGCACGGGCATTTCCCGTTGTTTTAAGACTGCGGTAGATGTGCTGTAAGAAGTTTAACTGCTTGTTGCTTGTAGGAAAAGTAAAGTCATCACGGGTCGCACGCTCGCCGCCTTTCTTTGTGCCAAAAGGCGGATTTGTCAATACTACGTCATAGCCCTTCATCTGCTTTCCGTAATTTGAAAGTGTATCGCCAAGATAAATCGGACCGTTTATGTCATGAAGCATAGCGTTCATAAGTGCAAGACGGTGTGTATCGTGAACAAGCTCACAGCCTGAAAACGCCTTTGTACGCTGAAATTCCTGCTCATCAACAGAAAGTGAAAATAAATCATCTGTATTTTTCTTGACATACTGGTCAGCGGCAATCATAAATCCAAAAGTTCCGCAAGCTGGGTCATTGCAGAATTCGCCTGCCTGTGGTGCAACAAGCTGAGTCATAATATTGATAAGCACACGGGGAGTAAAATACTGACCTGCTCCCGATTTCTTTTCGGTGGCGTTCTTTTCGAGTAATCCTTCGTAAAGGTTGCCCAAGCCCTCTTCCTTTGCACTGTACCAGTCAAATTGGTCGATGGTCGTTATGATTTTTTCAAGGTTTTTAGGCTCGTCAATATTGGTCTGTGCTCCCTGATATATTTCACGCACACGACCCATACAGTTTTCGCCAAGATGTTCAAGAAGCTCCTTGTAGAACTTCTTAAGTTCAATACCCTGCCTGCTCATCAGTTTATCCCAGCGATATTCTTCGGGTATAGATGATTCAGCACCTGTTTCCTTGCACATTTTAAGAAACAGAATATATGTAAGCTCTGTAACATATTGCTGATATGTGATGCCGTCATCACGCAGTACATTACATAAATTCCAGAGCTTTGCAACAATTTCCTGATTATTCACGCTGTAATTCCTCCATCATCATAGAGATACTGATTTATCTCTGTGATTATTTCATTTAATTTTCCACCGAATCTGCGATTTATCATCGCAAATCCGCCCTGATTTTTATATGCACCCATTTCAAAAATCTGGTTATCAAGAACAAGTTCTTCAAGCATAGTTTTTTCAATTCGTGTAAGCCATTGTAACTCAGTGTTATTGAATTTATGTTCCTGCTTCAATCTTGCAAAAGCATTCTTAACACGGGTTTCGTGGCTGATAAGTGTTGTTCCAAGAATCTGCTGACGGATAAATGCAATAATATCCGCAGTAATATCTTGATTGGTCATCTGATTCCAAGCGGTGTTAAGCTGCTTTTCCGTAAATTCGTGACGGTCAAGTTCGAGTCGCAGATTCTTTAGTGCTTCACGGGTAAGCTCGGCAGGCTTAGTGCAGACTGTTTTCAAAGCGGCAATTTCGTTGATGTTGTTATTGATAAACTGCTTGAACGCTTCAAGATAATCCTCAGGTTTTTCGCCCTTTCCGTAATCACGTGTATGGCTGATAACTTCATCATCGTGATAATCGATAATTTTGGGATTCTTGCGATGCACCTTGTCCTTATCAAGCATAAGAAAAGCTTCTTTATTCGCAAGAATATCCTGAACAGCATTACTTATAGAACTACTGTTGATATGCTCGGCATATCCGCTCAAATCCTTGCCTTTTGTAATGTGAATAAATTGTTCAAGTGCCTTTTCGCTTATACGTCTACGCTTGCGCTGAAGCCTTGCAATAATCAAATCAATCTGATATGCCTTTTGTTCATCTGTTGTTACAGTTTCAAGCCCATTTATCAAATCCTCAAAAGAAGCAGATGGATTTGTTACAACAGGCTTCATTGTATTGACATCGGATAAGGTTTCATATACACCCACAGGGTCATATATTTCAAAATGGGTTTTGTTTATTGTTGGGCAAAGTCTTGTAGCACGTCCAAGCATCTGTTCAAAAAGAACACGGGACTTGATACGACGCATAAATACAAGCGTGGTAATTTCGGGAACGTCAATACCTGTTGTAAGCAAATCAACCGTTACAACTACTTTAGGATACATTTCATTCTTAAAACGCTTGATAGCTTCGGAAATTTTCTTTTTATTACCGTTCGCAATACTTCCGGTAATCTTCATCACAGCGTCATTGTCAACGCCGCCCTCAGCATAGATTTCCTTCAGCACTTTTACTATAAGGTCAGCGTGTTCATCATCAACAGCATAAATAAGAGTTTTTCCTTCACCGTCGGGGTTGAAGTCCCACGCAATTTCCTCAAATACTGCACGATTGAAATTTTCGGTAATAACCTGACGATTGAACGAATCAATCTCAAATTTCATATCATCTTCAAGTTCATCGCTGTTCAGCACTTCGCCTGTTATCGGGTCATATACTGCAAGCTGTTCACCTTTTTTATAATTAATACCCTCAGTGCTGAGTTTTGTTTTAATATTATGCGGAGCGTCGTGGTCAACAAGATAGCCATCAATAACAGCCTCACGATATGAATAATTGAATACAGGCTTACCGAATATCTCTGTTGTATGAAGTGCAGGGGTAGCGGTAAGTGCAACCTTTACAGCATCAAAATATTCAATTACAGTACGATACTTACTGATGTAATCTTCCTGATTGCGATAAAGCATTTCTG
>CAYOAV010000133.1:0-3284 GCA_964402055.1 uncultured Ruminococcus sp.
GATATGATATAATGTGGTTTGTAGAGTAGATAATCTGCTCTACAAATCGGAATTTAACAGGAGAAATGATATGACGAAACGAAAAAAGATTGTGAAACTTTTTTTGATTATCATCGCAATAATAATTATTTTGATATTAGCAATATACATAAACCACCGTATTCACTTAATAAAAGAAGCTAAATTTCTATCACCGCTTGGAGAAATTGTTCAGATTGATGGAAATAATATGAGTGTCTATACCGAAGGAGACGGTGAAACAACACTGATTTTTATGTCAGGTGCAGGTACCAGTTCCCCAATCTTAGATTTCAAATCTCTGTATTCCTGTTTGAGCGATAAATATAAAATTGCGGTTGTGGAGAAATTTGGATATGGGTTCAGCGATGTTGTTGATAAAAGCAGAGATATTGATTCAATGTTGGAAGATACAAGAGCCGCATTGACAGCTGCAGGGTTAAATGCACCATATGTTTTATGTCCTCATTCAATGTCCGGCCTTGAAGCAGTATATTGGGCACAGAAATATCCCGATGAGGTGTCTGCAATTATTGGACTTGATATGGCGGTACCCTCGTATTATGAAAACATGCAAATCAATTTACCGCTTATGCGTATTTCAAGTTTTGCGGCAAAAATCGGATTAACTCGTTTGATACCGGGGATTTCAGAAAGTGATGCAATTATAAATGGTACGTTAACCGATACTGAAAAGGAAATCTACAAAGCTGTTTTTTACAGTCGTACAGCAACAGTAACTATGATTAACGAATGTGAATCAGTCAAGGCAAATGCCAAAAAAGTTCAAGATATGGGCATTCCGCAGGTTCCAATGCTACTGTTTATTTCGGACGGCTCCGGCGGAACAGGGTTTGACAAAGAAACGTGGCGCAGAATACCGAAAGAGTATATTGCTCAAGCTGATAATGCAAAGTATATTGAATTGGACTGCCCACATTATGTTCACGACTATGAATATAAAAAAATCAGTGAAAATATTATTCAATTTTTATCAAACCAATAAATTCCCATTTGTAGGGATAACAAAATCGAATATTTTACATAGCAGTCAAGTAAAACACTTGAAAACAAGCAAAAAAGAATTTCTTGTAGAGATAGAGTGTATAATTGCATTTCAGGACTTTTTTCAAATTTTTATATACTGTTTTCTGCGTAGCTGCGTTGTTTTTTTCACTTTTGTGTGTTAGTTTTGGGGAAAGTTAAGTTAAAAACTCCTTGACATTTTCAAAGGCTGTGGTATAACTGTCTTGCGAAGTGCCGTGGTTTATACCATAGTTCTCTCCCGTTCGGTGTTGGTAGCACTAGGTGGGAGAATTTTTACTTTCTCCGTTCCGAGTTTTACAGCGGCTTCTTTCGCTTTCCCAAAGCTGTTTTCGGCTTGTTCAAGGGTGGTGCTGTTTGCATTCAGTTCACGTTCCATTCCGTTCAAAGCCGCCTATACGTTGTTCAGCTGAATCTGCCAGCTTTGCGTTCTGCGGTCGTTTTCTCCGAATGATTCTGCGGCATTTGCAAGAGCAGAACAGAGTATTTCGATTTTCTATTTCTGCTGTTCAATTTCTTTATTGAGAAGTTGATTTCGTGCGGTCAAGGCTTCTGCAGACTTATCGTTTTTGTCGAATTGCGAAGCCACAAGCGACATTTCAGAGCCGAGAACCTTGAAAGAATTGTTGATGTCTGCGAGTGCTTTTTTAAATTCACGCTCGCCATCAAGTCCTATTTTTAAGCCGATTGTGTCGGACATTTTTTCACCTCCTCGGGAAAGGGCATAAAAAAGAGCCTTGCGGCTCAGGGGTATAGAAAAAGGAGCAGCCGTGTGTGGCTACTCCTTTGCTGTACTAAATCACACGATAAATTGGAATATGTCGGGTTCTCCTTTTAGAATAAGTCGTCATATTAAACATAACAAATCATTTGCAAATCATAAGGTTCATCTTCTGCAATTTCTTTTATCGGGCAATTCGTCAATTCGGCTCCCATAGCTTTATAAAATGCGATAGTTTCTTCAGATGAGCAAGCGGAAATATACAAGGCGTCGGCGCCAGCCTTTCGAGCCTCTTCTTTTCCCATATCAAACAGTTTTCTCCCGATTCCCTGTTTTCTGCAGACAGCCGATACCTCCATCATATCCAGAATCATATATGATTCGATTAAATCTTTTTTCAGCCCAATAAATCCGACCACTTCATCATTTTCAATTGCAAGATAAGTAATATAATCATCACTGCTGATATCTTTTGCCACTGAACGTCTTTTTTTCATATCCCAATCTTCTGTAAAAACACAGTCAACAAGAATATATTCTCCGTTGTATTTACGATACACTTTTTTTACATTCTGCTTTCGCTGGTAATTGTCCAAAGAATCCAGCTTAAAGTTTGCTGCTGATAATAATTCAATTTTAATCAATTTGTTACCTCCTTAAGAAATATACAATCAGGTTAATTTTGCTTATTATCTTTTCCATACGCAACACCCTTTCAAAAAAATCAGAACCCGAAAGTTTATAACCACCGATTTGCAAAGCGGACGAACGTTCCGCACGATATAGTATATCACATTTGTTCTTAACTGTCAATTTTTTTCATTATTTTTTAACTTTCCCCAAAATTCAGCCTACATCCCTCAGAGCCGGAAAAGAAAGACAACTGCCCATCATTTTTTGGCAAGGAAAAGAATCTTCCGATACCTGTTTTAACAGCTTTTAATATCTCAAAAATATCGTCTGCGACAGCATAATATACAAAATTGGGTACGCCAAATAAACGCTTGGAAACCTCAATAATTTCCGCACACAGTTTAATATTATCTGATTTACCCGATATTTCGGCAACATAACCTATTGCGATCGTAAGCAGCAGATCAAGATTTCTGATTGACTTTAACGACTGCACTCTCAAATTTTCAAAGTTAAAGCTCTGCTTCTTGAATTTGAAATATTCTTCAAACAAAGCTTATCCGTCCTCAAAATCATTCAGATTTCTTGAAAGACGGGTAACAGTTTTTCGAAGAGAAATATTCTCGTTGAGATTACGTCCTATTTCAGATAACAGACAGCTTTTTGAAGCAAGTATGCCCAAAATTATATTACAAATAAATTTCATAACAGGACGGCTGAACTTTTTAGAAATTTATTCAGAAAAATTCAAAATACCTCTTTTCAAATTGCTATTAAGTGTGGTATAATTGATCATAGTGCAATACGCTCCTTTGTTTATGTTTTTGTCGTTATTAACATTATACCATATCGGAGCTGATATTGCACT
>CAYOAV010000134.1:0-3281 GCA_964402055.1 uncultured Ruminococcus sp.
TATTATACCATTTTCCTTGCTTGTTTGCAAGGGTTTTGTGCGGTATTGCCTTAAACTTTGTACAAAAGTACAAATAAGTAAAAAATTTGTATTTTTTGTCTATTATTTTTGAAATAAAGCATACCTTGCTGTATAGAGAGTTAAATCTCAAAAAACAGAAAGGGGCTAAATAATGGACAATAAAAAGGAAAAGCTGTTTACTGTAAAGGAAGCAGCAAAGCTTATTGACGGGCTGACTGAATATAGGATAAGGCAGATGTGCAAAAATGGTCAGTTGGATTGCTTTAAGGCAGGAAATAAACTTCTTATCAGTGAAGAGAGCCTGTATGAAGCGGTACATATCAAAAAAAGTTGCAATTTATCGCTTTAAAGCGTTGACAAAATTTGCAAAGCGTGTTATAATAAAAACATAAAAAATGCAGTCTGACGTATTGGTATTACGAAAGACTGCACGGATTTACAAATCATTTCCCAAAGGAAAGATAACATAAACCCCATCAACCTTATGTTATCATTTTTCCTTTGGAATGTCAAGTGCTTTGAAAGGAAAAGGTGATAAAATGGCATCGTATGTTAAACGTGGCAGTGGATATGATATTCGCTGTTACTGCGGAACAGATGTAAACGGCAAGCGTATCAACAAGTATAAAACTTGGACTCCCGAAAAGGGAATGACCCCAAAACAAATTGAACGTGAGCTTCAGCGTAAAATTCTTGAATTTGAAGAGCAGTGCGAACGTGGACTTCTGCTTGATGCAAATATAACACTTGCGGATTACTGCAATGATATTTGGCTCAAACAGATTGAAAATGAGATAAAGCCTACAACATACAGACGATACTGTGGCGTTCTTAGGCGTGTTCTTCCCGGCATAGGTCATTTGAAAATAGGTCAGATACAGCCATATCATCTGCGTTCATTCTTTGACGATCTTCGGGAAGAAAAGCGTGAAGATGTGAAATGCACACCGAATGATGAAGCTAGGCGTTTGAGCAGAACGGAAACTCGTCCCGAATTGTCAAAGCATATAGGAATTGCAGCCACAACGCTTGATTCCGTAAGAGCAGGAAAGAATGTGAGCAGGAAAACGGCGGAAAAGTTTGCGGCGTATTTTCAGCTTCCTGTGAAGAAGCTGTTTGCAAGCGAAGAAATTACACTTGCTTCAAGAACGATTCTTCATCATTACAGAGTTATTTCAACTATTCTCCAGTCAGCTGTGTATAATGAAGTGATTGTCAATAATCCCTGCAAGAGAATTAAAGCCCCGAAGGTTGAACTGACGGAAGCTCATTATCTTGATGAAAAGCAGGCAGAAGTGCTGTTGAGTACGGTTATGGAAAAAGCCGCCCACCCATTTGATATGATAGTTATTCTTCTGTTGCATACGGGAATGAGAAGGGGAGAGTGCTGCGGACTTAATTGGGACGATGTTGATTTTGATAACTGCACTATAAATATACAGCGTTCGCTTTTGTATCTACCCGAAAAGGGCGTATTTGAAAATGATACGAAAACTTATTCATCAAGGCGTGTTATTAAAGTCGGGCAGGACATTATTGATATGCTAAAAGAGTTCAGAAAATGGCAGGACAGCGAAGCAGTCAGAATGAGAGATAAGTGGATCGACAGCGGAAAGATTTTTACCGCCTAGAACGGCAAGCCGATAAATCCCGGAACCGTAACAAGCTGGTTTCATAAATTCATTCAGGATAATGGACTTCCGCAGATCTCCATTCACGGTTTAAGGCACACAAACGCTTCTATTATGATTTCAAGCGGTGTTCCGATAACCACAACCGCCAAAAGGCTTGGTCATTCAACTTCCGCAACAACGAGCAGAGTATATGCTCACGCAATAGCTTCAGCAGATGCGGTTGCGGCACAGGTTATTCAGTCGGTGCTGCCGATTAAGTAAATTTTTATAGCAGAAGTGCTGTTTAAAAGTTTAGCCCTGCATTTGCAAAATAGTATTTCATTGTTTAGCACAGGGTAATTCTGATTAAGATGGTCCTGCCAGTGCAGTGATATCTTCGGCTATCGAGGCGGTTATACCTTTGAAAATCACGGAACCTTGATGATAATATCAGGGTTCTTTTTTTATTTTATTCCGAAAAATATGCCGTTTGTCGGATTTATGTTGAATTATGCAGAAAAATAAAGTATCATAAACCCAATTAGATTTTGATCTTATTTCGTGGATGTTTAACTGACAGTATTTCTTTTTGCTTTGACATTGCAACGTGTGTATATATCTGAGTTGTGGTGATAGAACTGTGGCCGAGAATTTTCTGTATGTAGCGTATGTCAACGTCCTCTTCAAGCAAAAGCGTGGCAAAGGAATGTCTGAACATATGCGGAGTGATATGTATGGTATTTCCGCACAGTTTGGTGTATTTGTTTATGATCTCACGCACAGACTGCTCCGACAAGCGCTTGTGAAGCTTGTTTACAAAGAAAAAGCCTGAGGTTTCAATATCAGTATGAAAAGCTTTGCAATATTCGGTAAGTGCAGTAAGAACGTCAGGGTTTTCAATTTGAATGATACGTTCTTTTGAACCCTTGCCAAATATTTTGATAAAGTGATTTGCTAGATCAATATTGTCGGGAGTGAGTGAACAGATTTCCGATACCCTTGCCCCTGTTGCAAACAATATTTCAAGAACAGCGATGTTTCTAATACTTGTTTTTCTTAAATAATCGGTAGGTGCTGAGGTTTTATCAGCGTATGCAGCGTTGAGAATGTCATTGATTATATTGAGAGGAATAGTTTTAGGGAGAATTAGCGGCTCACGAAATGAGGTTTCGATCTTATCAAAAGGATTGCATTCGATGATGTCCTCTATAAGCAGATAATGGATAAAGGCTTTCATAGTGGCAATTTTTCTGCGGCAGGTTTTGGGTTTGAAAGTTTCGTGCAGATATGATATGTATTTGCAGATAGAGGACTTGTCCAAACAGCCGTTTGTATATGCCCACAGCTGTTTAAGATCAGTGGAATATGCTTTAATAGTTTTGCTGTTCAGTGTTTTTCTGAATTTGCAGTAGACAATAAAGTTTTCGGTATATATCGATAAGTTGGTCATTTGATCTTGCTCCTTTATTAAATGAATATATAAAATCATTATATACTATCAATATTGAATTTGTCGATTTTACTTAATAGATGTATATTAAATTGTAATATATGTAGAAATTAATGGAAATATATTGAATAAGTCGCGGAATTGTTGTATAGTATTAATGATAAAACAACATAAGATAACATCAAATTATCTATGCT
>CAYOAV010000135.1:0-3190 GCA_964402055.1 uncultured Ruminococcus sp.
ATTTTACCACACTTTTGGCTTTATGGCGAGTTGTGGGAGGGGTTGGCGGATACGTAATAAACCGTGTAATGGAAGCTACAGGACACATTATGCATGGTGGAACGATAGTTGATGCAACGATAATAAATGCACCTAGCTCCACAAAGAATGCAGAGAAGAAACGTGATCCCGAAATGCACCAGACAAAGAAAGGCAACGAATGGTAATTCGGTATGAAATGCAATATTGGAGTAGATGCAGATTCGGGACTTGTGCATTCAATTACGGCAACATCTGCAAATGTTCATGATATTACAGAAGCACATAAACTGATACGAAAAGATGACGAGGTGGTTTACGGGAATTCGGGATTTCTAGGTATAGAGAAGCGTGAAGAGATAAGAAATGATGAGCATCTTGCAAATATAGAATATCGTATAAACCGCCGTCCCAAGAGCCTTCCTAAAGTATCGGACAATGCCATAGATTGGGAAAGATATATTGATTACAGGAAATCGGCAGTACGCTGCAAGGTTGAGCACGCATTCAAAATTATCAAGGATACATTCAATTTCCGTAAGGTGAGATACAAAGAAATTGCGAAGAATTTCAACAAGCTGAATGTGCTGTTTGCCTGTGCAAATCTGCTTATGGTGAAACGTGTTCAAAAAGATTTCCGACTGGTTATGGGATAACTATGCCCTTTTGAGGGTAAAAGCCCTATTTGGGGTGAAAAATCAGGGCTTTTACACCTATATTGACTTATTTTTTTGTAAAATATCAGAGATTGACAATTTTTTGACCTCATTGGGATTTGAATGTCGATTTATTCAGTGGTTTCTTAGTATTATATCCTTTTGTTATCTTTGCATCTCTGGTATTACAGCCGCCAAGGATACGGCATTCTTTTAAAAGCTCTGGATCTGCCGCACGGTGGATAGCTCCGTCAACTCCACCTCCTCCGAGCAGAGAACTGTTAACGGCATTGACTATTGCATCTGCTTTGACTTTTGTTATGTCATTCCGTATTATTCTGAAAGGCATATTATCTCACTCCTATACAATCTATGCTATAAAATATCAAACATCGAAACTCTGTACAGCAGGCGTGTATCTGCCATTTTATGAAAGCCGACGTTTTCAAAGTGCTACAATACAGCCTTGTTCTTTGATGGTTTAGTAAACGTTATACACAATAAATGCAGACGATTTGATAGAGTTTTATCAGTTCTTCTTTTTGGAATGAGATTTATAATCCAAAAACAGGAAATACAAAACTTGAGGACTTAACGACGCTACTTTTAAAGCGTTGCCGAATTCTTTCAATAATTTTACACACTCTTCTTCATCCTTGGGTGACTTGCGATATTTGTCCTTTGTTAATTCGCTATTTAACATTTCGATAATAACGTTACGAGTAACAGAAGGAATACTGTTAGCCTGGTGTAATAGTTCTTGATTTGATATGGATTTACCAGTTCCGAGTGCATTTATAAGTTGTAACTGTTCATTTGATATGCTATAAATCCTTTTGGGAGGAAAGGATATATCCAATTCCTGCCAAAGATCATTGATATTAATAATTTCATACGGCTTAGTTATATTCAGCTTTATCGTCTTTAGCTGTTTTTCAATTTCTGACTTTTCAGAAATGTTAAAGAAATAATAAAATTTGACAGAATCAAGATTGCTTCTGTTTATACATTCAAAAATATGACTGTCATTATACGGTGATAATCCAATAATAGTAAGCTCTCCTGACAAGTTTTCAAATTTATTAAAATGATAATTATTGCCTAAGTATAAATTTCTATCAATGCCTATTTTTAATATCTTTTTATACTCATCTGTAAAAGCAGATAAATATTCTTCTTCAGATAATTTTCCATCATTAATTAATTCCTTTTCTATTTCAAAATTATCATAAAGCGTAGTTTGTTGAACAGCAAACTCGTGTTTTAAATCGCCACTAAAATCCAGTATTGCAGTAGAATTACAGTGCTTCCATTCAGGTTTACTCTTTATAAGCCTATTTTCTCGCCTATAATACCCATACGCATTTTTAGGATTCTCTGAAAAATATAGCGTATTAAAATCCCCATGTAAATGATAAACTGTTTGCCTTGTTGCTTTTTCAATCATACTATCATAATTCAATGTAAAGATATTGTCAAATTGCACAAAATAATCTCTTGCTTTTTTTCCAAGTCTTTCATGAAGCTTTTGTATTTTTCCTTCACAAAATATAGCATCTAATATCATTTGTTGATATCCCTGCTTTATTCCTTCATAATTACCTAATAAATCTTTTTGTTCAAGCAAATAAAGCTGAAAAAGCATTATCCAATCTTCCATACCAATTTCTTCAACACTTTTTATTCTGTTTTTATGATTTTCACTAAAATCATAGAGTGTTTTTCTTAAATTACTAGATAATTTTTTATCTTCACAATCATTAATGATTTTTTCATACTTACCTTCTCGTGCTTTATTTGCAATACTAATCATATTGTTAAATATCAATATAATCTCTTCTCCTGAAATCACATTATCAAAAAGCGAGTCGTATTTTCCCATTTTTAATTTTGCCAATAAGCGAACCATTATCCATTTATTAAGATAATCATTTCCACCAACTTGTATATCCAAACCATTACCAATCAATATTGATTTCACATTCGTTGCCATATCTATTCTCCTATTCAACAGATAATATAATATTATTATATATTATTTGCATTTGGAAATCAACAAACAAATTATTCCTCCCGCCTATGCTTTCATCATTATAATTATTCCATATATAAAGCCATGCAAGATGTCCCACCGGAACATAATACTCAGCTAATTTCATAAATATCAATAATTTATCGTCTTAGCCACAATCCTGTCAGCAGGCTCTCCGTCCCCGTCCTTATCTTCACACCGTACCAACCAAGCATTCTGCCTGTTTTCCTTATCATAGCTACCTCAATCACAACGCCCTGAATTATAACCTTGTTATCCATATTGTTTTACTTCCGTCATTCGTTTTCCTGCTCAAAGTACAGAGCAAGTGTCTTTTCGATTATCTCGTTTGCCTGCTTTTTTGAATAGCCGCTTAAAAGTTGCCGTTGGAAGAGTTATCTTTTCACCCTTGTCCTTTGGCCCATCGACCTTGCCGTTTTCATATCAATGACGTTCACATTCAGCTTTACCATAACCGAATATG
>CAYOAV010000136.1:0-3190 GCA_964402055.1 uncultured Ruminococcus sp.
GGTCAGCTTGTTCCAAGCGTTTTTATGACGTTCTATTCGGAAGAACCTGTAAAATTCAAGGCTGAAATTGATTTTCTCAATGTAAGTGAGTTCCAGATTGGCTGTAAGGGAGTTACAACTCCGCTTGAAGCGTTCGATATCGTGAATACAAAATCGCTCGGCTATTCCGATGATAAGCGTTATAGAATACGTTCACTTGAGGACGATAATATCAGCTTTTTCTGCGAAAGCTTCCATATTGTAAACGTTATTACATAATTTTTCGGAGATATTTTTTAATGATTACAGCAACTACTTCCTCGGCAGAGGAAACTATTGAATTTGCAAAAAAAATCGGTGCAATGCTCAAAGGCGGCGATATTATCGCTTATAAGGGCGGCCTTGGTGCAGGAAAAACTACCTTTACAAGAGGTCTTGCCATAGGTATGGGTCTTCCTGATGAGGTGTCCTCCCCTACCTTTGCCCTCGTAAATGAATACCGCAAAAACGGACTTACGCTTTATCATTTCGATATGTATCGTATTATGAATGAGGAAGCACTTGAAACAACAGGCTTTTATGACTATATATCGGACGATTCTGTTATCGCAGTTGAATGGTCGGAAAATATCGAAAATTGCCTGCCAAAGAGCATTATTACCATTAATATTGAAAATATCGGCGGAGAAAATCGCCGCATTGAAGTCAAGGGAGATGAGCGTTTTGATTATTCTGGGAATTGATACTTCGGGAAAGACTGCTTCTGTTGCTGTTTGCAGTGAAAATGCCGTTCTTGCTCAAACCTCCGTCCTTACAAGGCTTACACATTCGCAGATAATTATGCCGATATGTACAGAGGTTCTGCGTAATGCAGGAATAGGTCTTAACGAGGTTGACGCAATGGCTGTGTCAAACGGTCCGGGCTCTTATACAGGTCTTAGAATCGGCGTTTCCGCTGTAAAAGCTATGAGCTTCGCACTCAATAAAAAATGCGTCGGCGTTTCTACACTTGAATCGCTTGCATATAATATGCGAGGCTTCAGAGGTGTGATATGCACAGTTATGAAAGCCCGTGCAGACCTTATGTATACAGCATTTTTCACATCGTATAAGGATAACATAACCCGTATTTTCGATGATACAATACTCCCCGAAAGCGATATTGTTTCACGCATAAAGGGTTACCACGGCGATATAGTCCTTGTGGGTGATGCCGCAGAGGAGCTTTATACAAAATACAGCTTCAATGAAGCAGAAAATGTTATGCTTGCACCACCGCACCTGCGTTTGCAGCTTGCGTCAAGCCTTTGCTATGCTTCGTATGAAAAGCAATTCGGAACAGGCGAAACGCTTAACGCTGAATATCTACAGCAAACAAAAGCGGAAAAGGATCTTGCTGAAAAACACGCATAAAAAATCAGGCAGAAATCAGCTTAATGTTGATTTCTGCCTTTTGTTTAATCTATCCCACTTTCGGTGAATTTCCTGTTTTTGTAATAATATACCTCATCACGTTCATCGATCTCACGAAGAACTCTGCACGGATTTCCGACAGCAATAACATTTGCAGGAATATCCTTTGTTACAACACTTCCTGCACCAATAACAGTATTCTCACCTATCGTAACACCAGGGCAGATTGTTACATTTGCACCTATCCAGCAGTTATCACCGATAACAACAGGGTCTGTGTACATATACATTCTCATATCAGGCTTTATCGGATGTCCAACAGTAGCAATCGCAACATTTGCACCAAACATTACCGCCTTGCCAATGGTAATTTTTCCATCATCAATGAAGCTGCAGTTCATATTGATGTATGTACCCTCTCCAAGAGTAATGTTTGTACCGTAACAGCAATAAAACGGCGGCTCAATCCAAGCCTTGGTTTCCTTGCCGAAAAGCTCCTGCATAAGACAAAATCGACTCTCTGTATCATCAGGCTCACTTCTGTTAAATGCCGTCATTACCTTTTTGCATTTCAGCCTGTCCTCGGGCAAACCCTCGCAATAATCAGTAAAAAGCATACCGTTTGCAATTCTTTCTCGCATTGTCATAAATATTTTCTCCCTTTTAACCAAAAGCATTAAAAAAATTGGTGCATTTATGAAATAAACATTTTACATTAATTATATCATAAATATATTTTATTTCAATAGGAATAATAAAAAATTGTAATCAAGCTTATACAAATATAAATCAACAAAGTTTGTTGACAATTTCATCTTGATATGTTATAATAATAAACGAAGGGAGTTGATACGAGTGATCACAGAATTTGGTAAGGAATTAAGAAAGCTACGCATAGACCGTGGCGAAATCCTTAAAACAATGGCAGAAAAGCTCAATATGACTTCTTCATACTTATCTGCGATTGAATGTGGAAAGCGAAATATTCCTTCCGATTTAATCGGCAAGCTGGCTTTAATTTACAATTTGACAGAGGAAGAACAAGAAATCCTGTCAGAAGCCCATGATAAAAGTTTAAACAGTATCGAAATCGAATTAAGCACAAATAATGCGTGTAAACGTGATTTGGCATTGCAATTTGCAAGAAAATTCGATGATATTGATGATGAACTTGCCAATCAGATATTGAAGTTTCTCAACCATAAAAAGGAGGATTAGTTATCGATAAAATACGTGTAGAAGCCAAGTCGAGAGAGGAATTAAGACGACTGGCGAAAATAATACGGAAAGTGTTGGATTTAACAAATGAACTCTATTTTCCAATAGTAGAAGTGCTTGAATTATTACATAAGTTTGATAAAGATGCACATTTTGAAGTTGTTGAAGCTGACGAGTTAGAAGAAAATGAGCACGCTGTAACTGATATTATTTCAAAGACAATCAAAATTCGTGCAGATGTATATGAAGGTGCGTGTAACGGTTTTGGTCGTGATAGAATGACAATAGCACACGAATTTGCACATTTTATCACATTATGTACTTTAGGCTTTAAAGTGGCACGTTCTTTTGATGATGATTATATTCCTCCTTATCGTGACCCAGAATGGCAGGCAAAATGTCTAGCTGGAGAGCTTATGATAGACTCGGATTTGGTGTGCGGAATGTCCGCAAAAGAAGTCAGCAAAAATTGCGGCGTTTCTTATGACGCTGCGAAATTTCAGTTAAGTAGAATATGATTTATAACAAAAAAGGATGGTGATTCCAATGAATTATTTATAAGACAAAGAAAAACGCACTG
>CAYOAV010000137.1:0-3142 GCA_964402055.1 uncultured Ruminococcus sp.
CTCTATCCAGTCGAGCATTTCGTGATAGCCGTCCCTTGACTGCTCGAAAATTTTGCTTGCGACTATTTCCGAAAGGTCAAAGCACCGCACGTCATACCAAATATCGACCTTTATTTCTTCCTTTGGCACGATATGGAAATTGAAATCATCGAAATTCATTCCCCTTTTTGAGCCGCTGTAATGCCCGCCCATTTCAAAATATTCATATTCGGGGATAAGTATTGAATAGGTTTTTTTATCCATTTTGAATTTTCCTCCGTTTGCTCATCGTAAGATAAAAGCTGTCGTTCATCATTCTTTTTATCTCGTCCTCGGGGACATCTGAATTGAGATAGACTGTATTCCAATGAGTTTTATTCATATGATAAGCCGCAGTCACGCCTTTATAGACGGAACGCAGGAAATCTGCATTCATCGGCTCACATTTCAGGTTCAGAATATATTCTCCGTTAAGCATCATAATCAGACCAAACCATTTTCCGCTGTCGGAATGCCGCAGAACTACGCTTTCACCGTCCGAACCAAACGGCGAATCGCTTGAAGCTCCCGAAAAGGTCAATGCGTATTCAATCACCTGTTCTTTTGTCATAATATCACCAAAAATCATTATGTATTTTAGGGCGGACAACACCGCCCTATTTTTACGAATTTTCTTTAAAATGTGCTTCGTGGGAGATAAAAACTGCGTGAGAAATTGACGGTATACTCTCTCCCTGCTGTGATGCTGTTGTTGACATCAACGCTCCTGTTGCACAAAACAGTATATTTTTCAAAACACCATTTTTTACCTTATCAAGAAAATATCCGCAAAGCACCGACGCTGAACAGCCGCAGCCCGAACCGCCCGAATGAACGTCCTGATTTTCACGGTCAAACATCATCAGACCGCAGTCACGATGCTGTGCCGAGATATCTATTCCCTCTCCCCTAAGAAGCTCTACAAGAAGCGTACTTCCCACAAGTCCGAGGTCGCCCGTGATTATTGCGTCAAAATCGCTCGGGGTCATTGCTGTATCATCAAGGAACTGCTTGATAACATATGCCGCCGCTGGTGCCATTGCCGCACCCATATTATTTGCGTCTGTCACTCCTAAATCGACTATTTTTCCAATCGTCACGGCACGGATAAACGGTGCGGAGCTTTTTTCCGATATGATAACTGCTCCCGAAGCTGTACAGGTCCACTGGGCGGTTGGCGTTCTTACTCCGCCGTATGATAACGGAAAACGGAACTGACGCTCTGCCGAGCAGAAATGTGATGATGTAACAGCCGCAACCTTGCCGCCTATTCCACTATCTGTAAGAAGTGATGAAAGCACAAGTCCCTCCGACATTGTTGAGCAAGCTCCGTAAATCCCCAAAAGCGGTATTTCAAAATCACGCAGACCGTAGGTTGAGCCGATACACTGGTTAAGGAGATCGCCTGCGAACATATAGTCAATGGAATTGGTTGTCAGACCGCCTTTTTTTATTGCCAAGGCTAAGGTACGTTTGACAAGCTCGCTTTCGCCCTTTTCCCATGTTGACTGACCGAAATAGCCGTCCTCAACGCACTCGTCAAAGCATTCGCCGAGAGGTCCTTCCGATTCAAGCTTACCGACAACGGACGCATAGCTATAAATTGAGGGCGGTGATTCCATAATAAATGTATTTCTTGAAATTTTGTTAGCCATAATATCCTCCGAAAAAATTTTATCAAGGATATTATGTACATAAAAGCTTAATTAATTCAGAGCGGCTTCCTCTGCTATTCTTTTTTTCAGCTTTTTCCTGACTATTATATAGCATACGACGTGTGCGATGATAGTAATTGTCCATGAAACGGGATAGGAAAGGTATATTGATCTTATGGTATGATATTCTGGAATCTGGAAAACTGTTGCTATCCATAAAAGACGTATTCCGCACGCACCTATAAGTGAAACTATCATTGGCATAATTGAATAGCCGATACCTCTTAATGCTCCGACCATTACGTCCATAATTCCGCAAAGGAAATACACCTTGAATATTACCCGCATTCTGACAAGTCCTGCTTCTATTGTATCTGAACCTGTTGTATAAAGGCTTAACAGACCTTTTCCGAACAGCAAGCCTGTAAATCCAAGCACTACGCCTGTAACGACCACGCAGCCCAAGGCACAACCGAGGATCTTGGTAAGACGTTCATATTTTTTTGCACCGTAATTCTGGCTTGTAAAGGAAATTGCTGACTGATAAAAGGAGTTCATTGCAACATAGACAAATCCCTCTATATTTTGTGCGGCTGAATTTCCTGCTACAACTGTTGAACCGAAAAGGTTTACCGAGGATTGTATTACAACATTTGAAAGTGAAAAAATTACTCCCTGAAGTCCTGCCGGAATACCAAATCGGAAAATTTCTGCGGCTTTTTTCTTATCTATCCTTAGCTCGGAGGGAATAAGCCTGATACCGCCTGTTTCGTGCATAAGGCATCTTACTACAAGGACTGCCGAAATCGTTTCGGAGATAACTGTTGCTATCGCAACGCCTGCAACGTCAAGCTTAAAAGCAATTACAAAAATAAGGTTAAGTATTATATTGACAACACCCGAAAAGGAAAGATAGAAAAGCGGTCTTTTCGTATCACCTATTGAGCGGAGCAACGCACTTCCGAAGTTATATATCATAAGCGAGGGCATACCGATAAAGTAAATTTTCAGATAGGTTGACGCAAGGGATAGAACCTCCTCGGGGGTTTTCATCAATTCAAGTATGCCTGTTGCGAAAAAAAATCCGACTACTGCGAGGATAACTCCGCTGACAGCACCGATAAGCATTGATGTATGGACGGTTTTTGAAAGCTCCTTAACCTCACCTGCTCCGTAATGACGTGCGGCGATGACATTCGCACCGATTGAAAGACCAATAAAAAGGTTAGTGAGCAGATTTATCAGGGCGGAATTTGAACCGACTGCGGCAAGGGAATTATCTCCTGCAAATCTTCCGACGATAATAATATCAGAAGCGTTAAAAAGAAGCTGCAGAACGCCCGAAAGCATAAGCGGCAATGTGAAAATCAGCATTTTTTTCAGGACAGAGCCGCTGCACATATCAATTTCGTATTTTGATGAAAGACTTTTCAAGCTGATTATCTCCTTTTATTCCAAAAGTAATATCG
>CAYOAV010000138.1:0-3133 GCA_964402055.1 uncultured Ruminococcus sp.
TACAATATATTTAGAAAAGAATGGGAATAAATTCTCTTGAAAAAATCAGCATTGTATGATATAATTTTATTACAATATGATAAGGAGGCATTTCGATGTCTGAAAATAAAAAACCGCTTAAGATACTCATTTGTGACGATTCTGCACTTGTAAGGAAACAAATGACGAGGATTCTTGCCGAAATCGGCGAATTTGAGATTTTTGTTGCCGTGAATGGCGAAGCCGCTGTAAGAAAATATGCGGAGGTTCTCCCTGACCTCTCGTTTATGGATATCGTTATGCCCGAAAAATCAGGTATTGACGCACTTAAGGATATAAAATCCCTCAATCCTGATGCAAAGGTCGTTATGGCATCCTCTATCGGCACACAGGGCAACCTCAAAACAGCTATCGAATGCGGGGCTTTTGACTTTATCCAGAAGCCTGTCGAGAAAAGTGCTGTCGAAAAAATCATTAATAAAATACTGTAAGGAGGAACGCTGTCAATGTTCACACAATTTTTCGGAAATTATCTTCTCAACAGCGGACTTGTTTCCCCCGAAAAGCTTTCAGAGGCTCTTGGTAAGCTCTCTGAAACGAAATTAAGGCTCGGCGTCCTCGCAATCAATGCAGGACTTATGACTGCACAGCAGGTCGATAGAGTTCACGCAGAGCAGCAAAAGGTCGATAAGCGTATCGGTGAGCTTATGGTCGAAATGGGCTATGCTACCGATGAACAAATAGAATCATTGCTCCGTACTCAGCCAAGCGCCCATCTTCTCCTCGGTCAGACTCTCGTTAATGACGGCGTTATGACTAATTCACAGTTCGAATCCGCCCTCAATAGCTATAAAGCCGAAATGGGCATTTCCGATGAAGAGCTTAACAACGCCGATATCGGTGACGCTCGTCCCCTCGTTAATAAATTCTATCCATTCGAGGACGCTGATAATAGTGCTTACCTTAAAGGATATATCTTCCTGCTGTTTAAAAATCTCGTCCGCTTTATCGGCGATGACTTTGCTCCGCTCGGTGCAGAAGAGCTTTACGATAGAATATCAGGAAGCTGCCTTGGTCAGGAAATAAGCGGCGGCGTTAAGGCTATAACCCTCATCGACGCTGATGATGATACTCTTATCGAATTTGCGTCACGTTTTTCAGGCGAAAAGCTCACCGAAAACGATGATTATACACGTGACTGTATAAATGAATTCCTTAACCTGCATAACGGCTTATTTGCTGTCAATCTTTCAAATGAAAAAGGCTTTGATATTGATCTTTCGCCGCAGATTGTCTATGATGACATTAATCTTGCAACTATCAAAAATTCCCACGTTATTCCCGTATGCTTCTCATTCGGCACAATTAACTTTATAATAAGCTTCTGAATATAAAGCCTGCAATTGATTTTGCAGGCTTTTTTAATCTTAAGTTGTAACATAGCTGTAACTGAAATGTAATTGTAATATAAGGTGAAAAATGGTATAATAATAAGGAATAAAATACCGAAAGGAAATCCCACATGAAATACACCGCTAAAAAGCTGACAGTTTTATTGACATCATTGTTAGCGACTGCTTGTGTACTTTCTTCCTGTAAAAAAAATCCCGATGAGATAAGCAGCATTGCGGATATCAATACCTTGAAATCAGAAGTATCTACCGCTTCTATCTCTGTTATCTCCGATGACGCTCCTCTGCCTGAAGCAACCGCAGATGCCGCACGAGCCTCAGCTATAAGCGATACAGCTATGTTTGATTCCAACGCTCCATTCTCATCATATACTTTTTCTGTGAGCGACAGCGAAAATAACTATATGATAACAGTTTCGCCATCCGAGGATGAAAGCTCATTTAATATTATAACAGAGGATAACGCTTTTAACTATTCGGAATTTATGATCAATGCTCCCGAAAATTATGCGATAGATATCCCTTATACGCAGGATATGGCTTCAAATGTCTGCCAAGTGTTGAAAAATACCGCCGATGATACGGTTCTGCCCGATATCGTACAGTTTACATTTTATCTCGATAACTTCGATACAGGCGAGGAGCTTCCATATACTGTAAAAAGGCTCTATTCAGTGAAAAACGGTGAATTTACAGAAATTGCCATCTATGATATTTCGGGCGAAAGGCTTGATTATATCAGCGAGTATACTCTTCTCCGAACGGAGGGCAGGGTATTTATGCCAACTCCCGATGTGTCCTTTGACGAGGACGGCTCTTATTCACTCCAGCTCGAGGTTTATGATTTCGATGAAAACGAACTCACCTTAAATAAGCGTATCCAATCGACCGATTTTTCAGAAGCTGATGATAATATGCTCTATTACGGCTATGCCGCTAAGGCTGTTGCCGATAATATCGCAAAGTATTTTACAACATCAAGCCTTTATATAAGCGATTATTCAAATACCGTTGAAGTACCATCACTCAATTCGGACGGCGTAAGCGCCTATTATTTCTATGTTGACGATCCAAGATTTTCCACAAAAGCCGAGCTTGAAAGCTTTGTTAAGCTCTATTTTGACGCAAAAACAACAGATGAGCTTTTTGTAAACGCTCCGCAGAAATATTGCGATATCAACGGAAAGCTCTGCACGATAGTCGGCGATGCAGGCTTATCCTATATCGGCAATGTTACTATTACAAGCTATATTTATAACAACAAGGATAACACAATAACCTACAAAACCAAGGCTGAACGCTATGACGAAATGGGCAGATTTTATGAATTTATCGACAGTGGAGATTTCACCCTGTCAATCGACCCGAACAGCTTAAGCTTTAAAATTACTCAATATAAAACAACATATTAAAAAAACCGTTCATCGGACGAACAAAATGCTCCGATGAACGGTTTTTTTAACTAAAAATACAGGGGCAAACGGTTTCCATTCGCCCCTGCTTAAATTACTTAACCTCTACGTTCTTGTAGTACCAGTTAATTCCGCCTGTGATGGTTGCATCGTCAAGAGTTGAACCCTCTTCGCCAACTGTTGAACCATCGTTTGTTTCAATAACGCCGTCAAATACGTTGAAGCCGTTGTTGAGAATGTTATCTCTTGCTTCGTCAACCTTTGCCTGCATCTCTTCTGTGCAAAGTGTGGAATTAAGCTCGGAAATATCAAGAAGTCCCTCTGCCATAC
>CAYOAV010000139.1:0-3127 GCA_964402055.1 uncultured Ruminococcus sp.
GCGGAAAAATGCGGGGGTTGATAGTCCAGTTGTCGGGGTCATTCGTGACGGTGGGGTTTATACTATTGTGGAAACGAAAAAGGTTGGTTCTGCGGTTTGGGGCAAGCTTAAGAGTGGTATTGGGTGGATAAATGTCGGGGAGAAATATTGTGAAAGAATTTAGGAGGAATTGCTATGAAAATCAACTGGAAAAGAAAATTATCGAGTAGAAAATTCTGGGCAGCGGTAAGCGGTGTTGTAATCAGCGTAATGATTGCCTTCGGAGCTGATGCAGGTTCGCAGGAAAAGGTCACTGGTGTCATTGCGGCGACAGGTACTCTTGCAATATATATGCTTGCAGAAGGAAGTACGGATAAAGCGGCAATTACGCAGGATAATTCGGATACAAAAAACTGATTTTTTCAGGGGAGCGGTATAAACTGCTCCCCATAAATTTAAGGAGAGTGTTTTTATGAAATCTTTTATTCCATGGATTGGTGGTAAGTCACAGCTTGCCAAACGTATTATTTCAGAGTTTCCAACAGATTTTGAACGTTATGTTGAGGTGTTTGGCGGCGGTGCTTCGGTGCTGTTTGCTTCGGATAAACACGCACTAACGGAGATATACAATGACGCTAACGGACAGCTTGTAAATCTCTTCCGTTGCATAAAATATCACCGTGGAGAGCTACAAAAAGAGATACGATACTATTTAAATAGCAGGGAGATGTTTCAAGATTGCCGCAAACGACTGGAATGTTCGGGAACGACCGATATTCAAAGAGCCGCTATGTATTATGTATGTATAAAAACAAGCTTTGGAGCAGATACTGATTCATTTGGCTGTGCTCCTAAAAGTTTAGATACAGGACGTTTTGAGAAAATTGAAAAGCGGTTGGAGCGTGTACTTATAGAGCATAAGGACTTTGAAAATCTTATAAAGCAATATGACCGTCCAAACGCTCTTTTCTACTGTGATCCACCTTATCATACAACTGAAAAGCACTACAGCGAGCGTTTCACAGAAGCGGATCATTACCGTTTAAACGCTGTTTTAAAAGCTTTAAAAGGATATTTTATACTGTCTTATAACGATGATGATTTTGTTCGGGAGCTGTACAAGGAATTTGATATCAAAGCGGTAGAACGGCAGAATAATCTTTCAAAGGGCAGTTTTAAAGAAGTTATAATAAAGAATTTCTGATATTTTTTTTAGATTACAAATAACAGAATACGTTATTTGCCGTTTAACAAAAACATCGGAGGTACGTCAATGGTTAAAATTAATCTTCGTAAGCTGCTTGTGGAAAAGCATATGACACAATCGGAGCTTGCAACGCTTACAGGCATAAGACCGTCAACAATATGTGATATCTGTAATAATAACTGTTCTTTTCTTAAAATAGACAATATTGAAAAGATATGTACAGTACTGGAGTGTGACATTCAGGAGTTTATTTCGTTTTATCCTTTGCAGTAAAATCAAGATATAAAATAATGAAAAAATCCCGTTTGCAGTTTATTTTGTTCTACAAACGGGATTTTTTTGTATTTTGCGTGTCAATTTTTTGCATTTTGCGTGGCAAGTTACAATTCCGCTTATGATTTATTTTACTTGCACCTATTATGCACGCAACTGACGCAGTAGCGGTTATCAATGATGGAATATATACCCTTGCTGTCGTCTTTACTACTTCAAGCTTTGTAAGCTCTTCGCCTCTATTATTCTTTGCCTCGTCTATAAGGCTCATTGCTTTTGGAGTTGCTTTTACGGCTATTACAGTCGTTGTAAGCATACCTACTATACCTGTTGTGACAAGTATTTCCGAGCTGTATTGATTAGCAAACTGCTTAGCCGTATTGATAAGTCCCGTAAAATTGATTTTTTTCATATAAACGCTCCTTTCGCCTGAAAAAAGAAGAGAGCCGCATAAACTCTCTTCCGAAATCTTATTCAGCCTCTTCTTCGCTTTCTCTTTTAGCAAGTGCTTCGTTGACCTTTTCTTCAATCATCTCCTCGTTCTTCTTGTCTGACACCCAGTTTCCGAGAAGCGTTGCCGCTCCTCCGACTACTGTTGCCGCAATTCCGAGAACTGATAATAGATTAGCTTTCATAAAGCATTCACCTCCTTCATAAAATTGCGTGATTTTTTAGCGTGATAAATCTACATCAAAGCTCTTTTTTATATCTTCAGGAATATCTATGTATTCGCCCAAATATGTTAAGCTTGGCGATATATCATACCAGATTATCGTTGCTTCAAGACCGTCTTCCATAGTTGTTTTTTCATTATGGAAATCAAGCCAGTAATATCCTGTCCATTCGCATAAATCGTCAATCGTCCATCCTATATAATTCCATGAATCATCGTCCACCGTTAAACCAAGGTATCTGTAAAAATCGGCTAAAACAAGAAAGCCTTCGTTCATTATCGTGCGATTTGCCTGATATTCAGCTTCAATGATCTCTGCTAAAGTCGATTCAAAATACCGTCCTGAATAATCATCATAAAACAGAATTTTGTTAGCGTCAGTCCTGACAATATCCTGTTTTTCAAGCTCATCCTTTGCAACCGCACATTTAACCTTTCCGTCAGCGTCAGCACCATACAACTCTTTTATTTTTGCACGGTACTGCTTATACGAACGGTCAAGAACAGCATAAGCAGTTGTAAGTGCCGCCTGATGCCGCCTATCAAGTATATTTGCACTGAATATACAAGCGAGTGTTGTAACACATATGACGGTCGTTGGAATGTAGCATACAGCAGTCGTTTTCACTACTTCAAGCTTTGTAAGCTCTTCACCTTTTTCTTCCTTTGCCTCCTCAATAAGACGAAGTGCTTTAGGCGTGGCTTTTACGGCTGTTATCGTGGTGGCAATAACTCCCGCCGCACCAATAATGGTCAATATTGTTGATGAATTTCTTCTGACAAACTGACCTACTTTGTTGAAAATTATTTGTGTTGCATTCATAAAATCTTCTCCTCTCAAGATTTAAAATATAAAAGAAACAGTACAGGATTTGAACCTGCAACTTACACTGCCATAGTGTTGCTCTACCAGATTGAGCTAACTGCTTCTCATAATACACCTTGCAAATTTAGCGTATCATATATTTCGCCTATCAAATACCGTTTCCCAACGC
>CAYOAV010000140.1:0-3103 GCA_964402055.1 uncultured Ruminococcus sp.
TTGCGGAAATTTCGTCAATTGTTGCAATTGAATCGGAATTAAGAGTAAGTGTTCCTTTAAAGCTTTTAATTGCAAGCTGTCCAAAAAATTCAATCTTTCCTTCAAAGCTGTTTATAGAGCTTACTTTGCCATTAACATATATAAGATTGTTATTTGTTTTTACAGAAGCAAAGGAGGAAAGCTTGCCGAAGGTCAGGTTTTCGCATAAATCATCTGCCAAAATAAGGGACGCTGTTCCATTGCCCTTTAATTCATCAAAAATATCGCCTGAATATGTTTCACCAAAGGTGAGAGTTTTTCCTGCGGCAACATTCACATTAATAGGATTATTGTTTTCCGTTTGCAAATTCAGGTTAAATGTTGTATCTACAGGAATATCAAGAACTGAAAAATTGCTGTCAAATATGATTGAATCTCCCTCAAAAACGATACTTTTAGCCTTTTCAGGAAGCTTATCAGTGCTGCTGAAGTTATATTGATCCTTAAGCTTGATGGTTACGTCTTTGTTTACGCAGTTTTCATCGACAAAGCTATTTACCTCCGCCATTGTATCGACAGAAGCATTTTTTTCTCCTGCGGTCACATAGAAAACAGTTTCTTTGAAGGTTGCATAAGCATATACGTCAGCTGCAGGCATAATAAAGCTGTTATTTGTTATGGTTACAGGTATTGGTTCATCTTCTCCGTCCATCTCATATGTGATGGTAAGCTCATCAAGTCGGAAGCCTTTATCCGGATTTATTGAAAATGTAACAACATCGCCCTTTTCAGCATTATCACACGAGAAGCTTAGTTCTTCACTATAACAAATGATACTATATTTTTTATATGAAACATTGATATCCTTAACTGTAAGCTCGGAGCCTTTCTCAGCTGAATTTACTCTTATGAATAAATACGAATTATCTGAAAGAGGGTCGCAGTCCTCCGGTATTTCAATTGTAAATTCGGTTGGTTCTCCGTTATTCAGATCCAATGATTCAATATAGCTGCCAATTTGAAATGATAAATCAAATTTTCCGCTGCTGACAAGCTTACAATTGATAGAAGAAATTTCTTCATAGCTTTTTCCCTCATCAATCAATTCGCTGACAGGGATAGCAACGGTTCTATAGCTCTCCTCATCTGAACCATTTGTTGCTTTTATTGTATAAGAACCATCACCGTTTTTGCTCCAATCAATTTCTCTTTGTGAAGTAACTATGATTTTTAAATCGTTTTCCGGCATAGTGAAGCAGTAATATCCGTTTTTGAATTCAAGATCCTCTTCAACATCCTCATCTTCGATGTAAACAACAGAAACAGAGCAGCTATAATTAAGATCGGCAATTACCTTGAATTTTACCTCTGTACCCGGAGTGATATAATCAAAGCTTGTTCCTTCATAAGGTGTGACAGTTGCATTTGAAGCTGATACTGTTACATTATAGGATACTCTTTTAATCGTCAGATCGATGTAAACGTCACTTTCATCAATTGTAAAGCTATAGACGGTAGTGCCATCTGCTAACTGTTCAGTTTCTAATTCGTAATAACAATCTATATTCTCAATTTCATAGCCTTTATCAATATCTATAGTAAAGCTTACCTTTGTTCCGTTGGGAATATTGTTAAAGCTTGAATTGCCATAGGGTATTACTCTTGCATTTGATTCATATTCATCAGTAATATCAAATATCACATTGTTATTTTCGTTAAATACAGCACAGATAGTTGTATTTCCTCTTGGCATGGTAAAATAATAATAGTCTATGTTTCCGTCACTGTCAGTATGTGTATTAATTTTTACAGGATCGTCATATACTGTTATACCTTCATAGTAAATACTTGATTCATCGGGATCAAAGGAATAACCATACGCAGGATCAACCGTAAACTTGACTTCCTCACCTGCGATTATATTCTCAAAGCCTGATTCGATATAGGGTGAGATAGTTCCTTGGGAATCCTGTATTTCAGCAGAAACTGTATATTTTATAGGTGAATATACAAATTCAGCACTTACACTAACATCTGCCGCCGGCATTGTGAAATAATACTTTGTCGGTGATATCGTTGTAAGGTCCGCTTCTGTTTCAACTCCGTTTTCGGAATATGTAACCTTCAATGTATCTTGAACATATGAGTAATTATAATTTCCTTTAAGATTAATAGTTACCGTATCTTCGTAATTAGCGGTGGTGATAGTATCATTTGATTCAACATCAGGCAAGGTATCGTCTATAGTAGCGACAAAATATCCGTTCGTAAGACTGCCCGATATATTATAATTGATTTTTTCAAATTCAGCGGAAATAGTTATGCTGTCTTCGGTTATAGTTATTTCTGTAGTGCTGGAATTTGTAAAATCTGCATCATCTCTGTCAGAAATATCCCAGCTTACAAATCTATAGCCCTTATCGGGTATAGCTGTAAGAGTAATAACAGAGCCAATATCTAAGCTTGTATAATTATCTTCACTTAAAGCCTTGCCGTCGCTGACAGCTGTAAATGTTCCGCCGTCTTCACTATTATGTACAAGCGTAACCGTTGGCATTTCGTTACAACAAGTGCAGGTATCATCAGTTCCTGCGATATGCGTAACATTTGTTGTATGCTCGGAATTCGAATCGCAGCGAAGATAATGAGTTCCTTTATAATCGGAAAACCATTCATACGTTCCGTCACATTCTTCCACTGTACAGGCAATTCCGTAGGCTATCTGTTCCTCTGTCGAATCCTCCGCAAAAGCGTTTGCAGGCAAGATCATAACAGTAGAGGAAATTGACAGACTTATAGCAGTGATAAGGCTTATTATTCGTTTTGTAAATTTCTTCATAATTACTCTCCCTTTCAAATATCAAAGCACAAGTACCTATTAATATTTTAAAAGCTTTGGCTAATGTTGTCAATATGTAAGTAAAAGTGTCACTAAAATTCTCCAAAAAAAGATACCCCTGTCATATAGGCAAAGGGTATCTTCATAAATTATAAATACATTTTTAGATTTTTCAGCCATTCGGGTATATTATCACCGCCAAGCTTTGCGGTAAGGCTGTCCGTATCTACGACAATTCCAAAATCGTTATGCTCAGCAATAAGCACACCTGTTAAGCTGCTTTTT
>CAYOAV010000141.1:0-3076 GCA_964402055.1 uncultured Ruminococcus sp.
CTGTTACATTTATGGGAACAGAAAGCACGGCTGTTCTTGTTTATGATACGAATGAAAAAGATCCTCCTACATCGAACCAGGCTCTTACAACAACAGGTGGTTTTTCAGGCGGTTCAGGTGCACAGGTAAGAACAGCGGGCGGTGTTGCTTCTATGGATATTGGCACATCAGCTGTTGGTGACGGTAACAATATGTCAGGATCAATCTTTTCACTTGGTTCTCTCCAATGGGTATCTGATGCAGAAACTGTACTTAATGAGAATGAAATGATTGTTGGAATGAATGGAATTGCCAGTTCAAGCAATCCTACGAAAGTAAAGGCTAACGGTGACGGTTGTTTTGTTTTCCTCGGTGGAACAAGTACACTGTACAATGGTGGCAACTTTGGTGATTCTGCACATTCCGTGAATGTTATAGCAGATGAAATTGTTAAGGAAACAGCAACTGATGTTACATTCTACGGCGATGTATATGTTAATACCTTTGTTTATAAGGAATCAAGTCCAGATAAGGTAAAGACATATAATGGAAATATTTATGTGAAGAATCTTGTACTCCCCCAAACGTATGTTGATGCTATTACTGATTACCCGCTTATTACGGTTGAGATGAATTGTTTATCTAGTGCTAATATTATACTGTGTGATGATTTTACAATTTCTGCAATCGATCTTGCTGATCCAACCAGTCCAACTTACGGCAATATATCGCTTGTTGCAACAGAAACAGATTTAAGCAATATTGTTTTCAAACTGAATACTGTACCTGTCCTTTCAGGATATGTTAATACATCAATAGATAGTTTTGATATTGATACCTATACGGCAGTTAAAGATTCGGATAACAGGATTTTCAGACAGTATACACTTCCTTTCCAGATCAATGGTAACAATACAATAGATGTTCCGACAGCACAGGCTAACTTCAGTCAGTACTTCAAGGACGGAGCTTTCCATGAAACTACAGGTGAGCTTAAGGATTTCAATAATCAGACAGATGCTGATCCGACGCAGTCGTTCAATGCATATACAAATATTTATAGTGATACAAACAAGAACAGCTGGCTTCTCACAGGTGCGGATCTTCTTGCTGATTATCTTGAATTGCCTGAGCTTATGCCAGGTGATCCTTCAAGAACGTTGGCTGGTATGCTTAGTGATTCATCAGCGATACCTAGTTATAGCTCAATGCCAACTACTAGCCATGAATTTGATTTAAGTGCCGGAGATCAGATTTATGTACTTGATCAAACATCTTATAATAACTGCGAATGGAAGGTTACAGGAGAAAACGGAAGACTTATTCTCATTATCCCTGAAGATAGCGGAAACTATGGAAAAAGCTTGATAGGCGGAAACGCTTCTCCTACAGTGGAGTTTGATAACTGCAGAATAATAACAGATAAAATAGATTTGTCAACAACGAGTATTATTAACGGAACAACGAAAGCTCCAAGGGTTGATATTTATGGTGGTACTGGTGCATATCTTAACACAAGAAATAACAATCTTATATGCGGATATATTATGATGCCGACGGGATTTGTATATTTGAACAACGGAAAAATCGACGTTAATTACGACAATGGCGAGGGTTATGTTACAGGAATACACAATGTTGCTGTTGTTGGCTCACTGCTTTGTCAGGAATTTACTGAAAGCAGCCAGTCAGGTATCGTTTACCTTGACAAGGGTTCGGGTGATGATGGTCAGGCAGGCGATCCTATCCATGACTTTAAATCACATCAGTACGCAAGAAACTAAGGAGGTAATGCTATGAAAAAAAGGTTTAAAGGCTTTACCCTTATTGAATGCCTTGTTGCACTTGCTATATTGGGCATTGCCTCTCTTGTAATGGCACAGATATATGCGGCAGTAAGCCGAACTAATCTGAACAACCATAATGTAAACACAAGCTTGTCCTATCAGATGAAGGTTGTTGAAAAGGCTACGAAAGCTGACGCTGTCCCGATTTATTACGGCAACAGCACAAATACGCCTGATTCTCACAGTCTGAGCCAAGAGCATGGTGACGGAAATCCTCCCGATAAGGTAAGCGGTGTTTCGGTTCAGCATAATTACATCACGATGACTAAATACAAAAAAGACGGAACATTGAGCAATGAAACATACAGCTTTCCTGTTGATATCTTTGTACTTCTTAGCCGTGATTCAAATGACAAACCTTCAAGTGACGCAAATTACAGTGGTATGGATGAAAAGAATATTTCCCTCAGATATAAATACATCGTGGGTCATACTAACTAATATGGGGGTGGAGAAATGAAAAAAATCAAGGGCTTTACCCTCATAGAGCTTATCATCGTTATGGCGATTCTTTCCATCCTTATGGTCGGAATTATGCAGATGATGAAGCCAATCCGAAATACATTTATTGATTCAACCTATTATGAATCACAGCGAAACACGCAGAACGGAATTGTGACATATCTGACTGAAAGTTTACGATTTGCGACAAAAATGGGAATTTATAACGAGCAGGCTGGTGTTGCAAACGTTCAGGACGCTATTAATGATTTTATCACATCGACAGGCTATGTTGCCACCGAGGACGGCGATATCAATATAATTGTTATCGACAATAAGACCCAGTATAAATTTAATAATGGCACGCAGTATGGACGACTTTTAAGAAGTAAGACCGTAAATCCTACGACAGGTGATGTTAAATACAGAGTTGCACTCGGTGAAGCATATTATGACAAATATACATATTCAATAAATGTTACTACTACAGGCGATGCAGACAAAAGGGATGCTACCGGTGCTATTATCGGAAAATCCTTTACAGGTCTTAAGGTTGAGGTTGCTAGCCTTATACCATCATCGCTGAATAAAGCAAAAAAGAATAATGTTAATCAGACAAATGATATTCTCGGTTCAGGATACAAATGCGTAACGACCGAGGGCGAGGTAAACTGCCTTAATCTTTCGTCTAACATAGGCGGTCAGAATGTTACAGAGGCCAAAAAAGCCGGAACATCGACAACAGCAAACGGAAAGAATACTTATATAATCTACACACTTCTCAAAGAGAAGCCTTAACCGAAAAAAAG
>CAYOAV010000142.1:0-3024 GCA_964402055.1 uncultured Ruminococcus sp.
GGGTACTGATTTTGGTACTGAAAAGGTAGAAATTGTTAACAAAACAGGTTCAAATGCTCTTACGCCTTACTACTACAGCAATAAGGCTATCAAGGCTGAATATAGCGATGCTATCACGCTTATGATCGGCAGTGACACTACAGGAACAAATTATCCTAACCTTGATGAGGTTCTTAAAGCAATTGCAAAGCTTAATACAGCTTCAGCTGTAACAATTAAGCTCAATGCCAATATTTTGGCTCCTTCAAACTTTGCTTTGCCGACAAAGAATGTTAATTATATTTATTTCAAGGGAAAGGGAGCTATTTACTTAACAGGTAAAACACTTAAAATTCCTTATAATGTGACTTTCAACGGATGCAACTTAAATGCGGAAAATACTAACTTTACCGTTGATAAAAATGTATCTCTTGCTTTTTGTAATGCAACAATGAGCTGTGGAACTATAACTGGTACAAGCGGTTCAGAGCTTAGGGTTCAAGGTGCTAATATTTATGTTAAGGGAATATCAGGATTTGATACGGTAAATGCAAGCAGCTTTAGCACCATAAACCTTGATGGAAGTATGACAAAGGTCAAAAATTATAGATGCTTGTCAACTCTTAATGTCAAGGGTGAAAAATCAACCGTTGAAATTACTGACCTATATGGAGAATATATTAAAGCGGATGGTCAAGTATATAAATCAGATGTATATACAACAATCAACCTCTATAAGAATTCCAAGGGAGCAATTCCTAAGGTAACTATTGGAAGTGTTTCAAACTCTCAAGGTAATAGTGGAGCAGGATGTGGTCCGAAGATCGTAATTTACGAGAATGACGGAACAGAATCCGATCTTGAAAGCGGAAATATTATTCTTTATGTAAAGGATAAAAACTTCACAGGCATGGATCGCTTGGTTATCGGAAATAACCTGGATGAAAATGGCAAATCAACCCTGACTTGCCAGCTTAACGAGAAGACCAAGGCTATTAGTGTTGTTAATAATGCATGTGTAAGGGTTACTGATAGCGAAAATCTGAATACCTTGGATACTTTTTCCTCATATGAAGAGGCTGTAGCATATCTTAACCAAAATGGCGATTCTACAAAGGAATATATTATTCTTGTAGATGCAAGTGTTCAGGTAGCTAAGTTTGAGCTTCCTAAGGCTGGAAAGGTTAAAAAACTGCAATTAGTTTGCAACAATAATTCAGTAATCAACATCGGTACGACTTCTTCAATCGCACCAAATAGCGATATTACCCTTAGTAATGTCAGATTCAAGACCTCCGCAAAGACGCTTGCTCTTAATACAAAGTACAATGTTACTCTTGCTGGAGAAACGACTATCAATTCGTTCAAGGGCAGCACAAATAGTACAATGTATGTCATGAGATCATCAAGTCAGCCTTATGATATTTCAGGATTTGGCACTGTTTCTACAGGAAATGCTAATGGCTCTACTACATCGACAGGCGACTTTATCAACATCAATACAACTTTGAGTGTTAATAAGCTTGTTCTTAAGAAAAATGGCACTCTTAACATCCGTGATACTCTTAAGACAGGCACATTCAAGGCAATTGAGTTTGCTGAGAATACAAAGCTTAATTTTGAGAGTGTTGGCAATGGTGTACTTAAGTTCACTGGCACAGCAAAAGATTTCGTAAGCAAGAGCGGTGGCAAGCTCTGCGTTCAGGGCAATGTTGAATATGGTACTAAGATCATTTCAACAAAGGCTTTTGACGAGCCTGATAATTATTTCTATATCGGAACAGCTCCAAAGCTCGACTCAACTATTACCAGTACCTTTAAGCAGGTCGGAAATGATATTGTTCTTCAGGGAGTATATTTTGAGCTTACTTCTGACAGAGCTGATAAAGCAGTAAAATGCACAAGCTGGGATGAGGTTATAAAAACTATCAATACATCGAATAACTCCACAGCAAATTATACTGTCAAGCTCCTTACAAATATTGATATGAAGGGCGAGCTTAAGCTTCCGACTAAGGGCAAGTATAACAGCCTTGCATTTGTAGGAGCTGACGAAGAAAGCGGCACAGAATTGAAGTTTACAGGTTCGCTCACGCTTACTGGTAATACAAGCTTTAAGGATGTTAAGCTGTTCTCCGTTCAGACAAACAGCTCAACAGGTGAAGCTGAATATGCAAGCTACACTATCAATGCATCCGCTTATGATGTAACCTTCAAGGATAAGGCTTATACTGAGAAGGCAACCATCAACGCTAAGAACCTTACAGTTGAAGATCTCTGGAAGCTTTTGGTTGATAAGATCAACGTAAGCGAAACTCTTACAACGGATGATACGATCCTTTACCCAGCTAATGGCTTAACAACCAAGAATTGGGTGTTAAGCGGAAAATGCTATCTTGATTATGTCAAGGATTCAGCATTTAAGGTTACAGGTTCGATCAGCAGAAAAACTGAAACAGATAAGGTATCAGTGATCATTGTAACAATTTATGATGCTTTTGTTAATGGCAATCAGATAACAGAATTTTCCGAAAATTATTCATTCGGTACTGTTAATGACGGTGCAGAGCTTCTCCAGCTTCAAAACAGCGGATATAAGTTTAGTGCTGATGATGAAACAGGAGCTGTAACGATTGTTCCAAGTGGAACGTGGACTTGTTTCTGGAACGGCAATACAGAAGGCTACGTTTTCCTTTATGAAGCAAATGGTGTTGCCGGTGATGCAAGCATGACAATTTATGACGCAAAAATGCACAAACATACATCTGCAAATGTTTCATATACTTCATATATAAGAGAAGGCTCTGGTACAGGAACAGCTTATGTTACAACTTCAAAAAGTGACTATGAATTGGATTTAAAAATGCAAAGTGAATCTAATTATATATACACTCAATTTGAAATTAATTCAGATCCAACAGCTGATATCAGGATTGAACTGAAGGATTGTAGCGATGATTTTTATTGCGTAATTGTTTTTAAATTAGTCACTTAATTCCCAGCCGTCATAAAAAATGAAATGCCCCCCTTTTGTTAGAAGGTGTG
>CAYOAV010000143.1:0-2945 GCA_964402055.1 uncultured Ruminococcus sp.
AGCCTGACCTGACATTATGTACACAAAAAATTACTCAAAAATATCAAAACCCCTTGAAAATCTTGAAAAAATGTAGTATAATGTCCTCATAGCCTACTATGTATATAGGTTTTATTAATAAATAACGAGGCTGATATTATGGAAAAACGTTTTATTTATGCAGATAATGCCGCAACTACACCAATTTCTGAGAGCGTTTTCAATGCAATGCTCCCCTATATGAAAAATCAATTCGGCAATCCGTCAAGCCTTTATAAGCTCGGACGTGATTCGCAAGCCGCTGTTGAAGATGCCCGTGAAAAATGTGCTAACGCTCTTAGCTGTAAACGTGATGAGATTTTTTTCACAAGCGGCGGTACGGAAAGCAATAACTGGGCAATACGCTCTGCGGCTGAAAAGCTTGCAAAAAATGGAAAAAATCATATCATAACATCTGCTTTTGAGCATCATACCGTGCTTCATACCTGTGCAGAGCTTGAAAAAATGGGATTTTCAGTAACCTATCTCCCTGTCAGCAAGGACGGATTTATCGATCCTCTGCAAGTCGCAGAAGCTATCACCGACAAGACCGCCCTTGTCACAATTATGTATGCCAACAACGAAATCGGAACAATCCAACCAATAAATGAAATTGGCAAGCTTTGCCACGAAAAAAATGTCCTTTTTCATACTGACGCTGTGCAGGCTGTTGGGCATATTCCTGTAAACCTATCCGAGCTTAACGTTGATATGCTGTCCGTTTCAGGGCATAAGCTGCACGCACAAAAGGGTATCGGTCTGCTTTATGTGAAAAAAGGAACTGCCCTACCAAATCTGCTTTTCGGCGGAGGGCAGGAGCGTGGAAAACGTCCGGGAACGGAAAATGTCCCTGCAATAGTCGGTCTTGGCACAGCTCTTTCCGAAGCTGTAAAGCATATTCCTCAAAAAAATGAGCATATTTCTGCAATGCGGAATAAAATCATTGACGGCTTATTAAGAATTGAGGGCTCACGCCTTAACGGAGGCTTGCAAAACCGACTTTCGGGTAATATTAACGTTTCCTTTCTCGGAGTGGAGGGCGAAGCACTGCTGTTACTGCTTGACAGTAAGGGCATATGTGCTTCAAGCGGTTCTGCCTGCACGTCAGGTTCACTTGATCCATCGCATGTCCTGCTCTCTCTCGGACTTCCGCACGAGGTCGCACACGGTTCTTTGCGTCTTTCCCTCGGTGATGATATAACCGAAAATGACGCTGACTATATTATCACTTCTGTAACAGAGGTTGTGTCTAGACTGCGTAATATGTCGCCACTTTGGGAGGATATTGTAAGCGAAAAAGAAAATATTCAAAGGCTATTGCCATATGTATCAGAAATAAGGAGTTGATTTTATGCTTTACAGTGAAAAGGTTATGGAGCATTTTGCAAATCCGAGAAATGTCGGAGAAATTGATGACGCAGACGGAATCGGCGAGGTCGGAAATGCCAAATGCGGAGATATTATGAAAATGTACATCAAGGTTAATGATGGGATGATTACCGATTGCAAATTCAAAACATTCGGCTGTGGTGCAGCAGTCGCAACCTCGTCTATCGCAACAGAGATGATTAAAGGAAAATCTGTTGATGACGCACTTAAACTTACAAATAAAGCCGTAGTTGAAGCCTTGGACGGACTTCCTCCGCAGAAAATACACTGCTCCGTCCTTGCCGAACAGGCTGTTCAGGCAGCTGTAGAGGATTACAGAAAAAAGCAGGCATAAAGAAAAGTCAGTACCGAACAAATCAGTACTGACTTTTTTTATTCCGTAGGTTCGTCATTTTCATCTGCAAAATAATAATTCGGGTCACTTTCATCAATAATATGCTCGGGAATAACGTCAGCCGTACCGCCGAGTATCTTAAGGCTTGGTGAGGCAAAAAGGTTTATCGCCTTATTTTTTGCAGAAATTTCCGCTCTTGAAACATTGCCGCCAAACTCGCCGTCAAGCGTCCAGGGTATCTCTTCATCTGAGCTTACAACCGCTTTATCCGTCTTGAAATAATAAAAACAATCCGCTTCAAGATTTCTTGCAACAAGTGCATTAAGCGTTTGCTGAAGCTCGATAAGATTATTCGGCTGTTTTATGAAAAGTCCCTCCATAATGCCATCGTTCATAAGGATATCCTTGCCGCCAAGTCCCTTAAAGCCGCCGACAGAGAGCGAATTGCATATCATACCGTAAATAAAATCGTCCTCAATGATCTTACCGTCATATTCTATTTTTGCGTGATAAGGCTTCAGGCTGTTAAGACGCTTTATGCGAAGTCCCTCAACGATATAAGCAAGGCTGCCGAAAACATTTTTCATCTGCTGGGAGGTTCCGTAGCTTACATCTGTAAAAGCACCAAAGCCTGCAACATAGGTGAAATATTCATCGTTGAACGAACCGATATCTACCTCGGCAAGCTCGCCCGAAACAATTTTTTCTGCAGCATTTACCATATTATGCGGTATTCCAAGGCTGGAAGCGAAATCATTCATAGTTCCTGCAGGAATATAGCCAAGAGGGATTTTTTCGCCGATGTTCATAATGCCCTTTATAGACTCATTCATAGTTCCATCGCCGCCGCTGACAACGATAACATCAAAATCCCTGCCGCATTCCGTTATCACATTCACTGCGTCAAGCTTAGCCTGTGTAGGGTGAGCGGTGACATAATATCCTGCCTTAGTAAAAGTATCTATTATCTGAAGAAGATGAAATTTTATCTGTCCCTTTCCCGAATGGGGATTATAGATAAAAAGCATTTTTTTCATACAAGCTGTCCTTTCCGTCAAAAAAACAAAAACCATACTGCACTAAATTATAGCTATTAAGTATGTAAAATAATACAGAAAACGATGAAAATTATGCGAAAAATTATGCTTAGGAATCCGCTGATTAAAGCAAAGCGTTCGTTTCGTCGTTTTGAAAAATGTACGAG
>CAYOAV010000144.1:0-2945 GCA_964402055.1 uncultured Ruminococcus sp.
TTGTACTGACTTTGACCCTGAGCTTATAATGCACACTAATTCTGTATTGTCCACGTTGACACAGATCGGTGTAGGTGATGTTAATGTGTTTGCTATTTCGGGGGTAGAGGAGAAATGGTCTGATTTTGTTGCTGACGAGCCGAAGTGGTCACAGATAAGGACTTATGTCTATACAAAAGTTCGTCTTATCTTTGACCCTCCGCAGAACTCGGCGGCAATAGAAGCGATGAACAAGGTAGCTAATGAACTTGAATGGCGGCTTTACGTTATTGCTGACAATATGAGAAAAGAGATGGAGGAAAATAAAAATGGATGAAACCAACGAACTTTATCATCATGGTATACTTGGTATGAAATGGGGTGTTCGTCGTTATCAGAACAAGGACGGAACATTAACGAGTGCTGGAAAAAAGAGAAAGCTTTCTTCCGAAGAACGTGCTGACATTTCAAACATTAAGAGAAGAAAAGAACTCTCCACTATGGCGAAGAATAGAATGCTTTTAAGTGATAAGACGTTGAAAGCAAAAATCGAACGCTTGAAACTTGAAAAACAGTTCAAGGATCTTGTTGATGCAGACATCAATCCTGGGAAAAAGCTTATAAAAGAGGTTTTCGCTGAAGCTTCTAAAAGGACCGCAACGACAGCTCTTTCGGGGGCTATGATATATGCAGGTAAGTCTGCTATTTCTAAAGAATTTGATAGAAAAGATTTTGCAAAGTCAATTTTTAATGGCGGAGCAAAGAAGTAACCGACTATCTGATAAATGTACCGAGTTTTGTCATGAGCTTGATTACGTTATCGAGGTTATCAACTGTTGATTCATCGACAAAAAAGCCGATAGCTATCATAATTATTGCAACGAATGCGATAATTAACATGATAGTCAATGTCGCTTTAATAAAGTCAACAGAAGAACGATTTCGCTTTAGGTGCATTTGATATTCTGACTTCGGTGACTTAACGGATATATATGGTGATGGTTTAGGCTTTACTCTGTTTCCGCAATATCGGCAAAAATTATCTTCGTCGGGAACATCGGCATTGCAGTATTTGCATTTTTGCATTGGTTATACCTTACTCGTCAAATAAGTTACAACTGTATTTACAATCCGGGTAAGGACCGCCGCACGCCTCACAGCCTTCGTCGTCTTCGATGACGTTATCCTCATCAATATAGTTGATGCAACCGCATTTTGTACATTCCCATTCTCCACAATCAACGCTAAATCCAGCTTGAAAATCAAGACGACTATCGCAATTATCGCATTTCCATATATAATCGTTAGGATTGAAACTGCTTAAGAGGTTAAATAAATTAAACATAATAAATATTCCTTTGTTATATATGTAAGATCAGATGTATAAGTATAAACGAACTTAGGATGCAAATTCATCTTTTTTAATATAAACATCGCCCGAATTGTCAAGATAATAATTTACCGAATCTGTTCTATCGTAGATGCTTAACGATGATATCAGAGATTCCAAAATAGGTGATTTATTACCACTATTCAGAGAATTTATGGTAGCGTCAATATTATCGTCAATTTCGGTGTTCGGTTTGTTTGTTACATTTTTTATTAAATTTGGTTTATTTTCGTTCCGATAAGCTTTTAGCTTACTGAAATCAGCAAGAATGCGTTTTTCACATTTATTTATATAAAATGTAGCAAAATCAATTACTGATGATAAATAGTCCTTATCAAAATTCTGAGAGTAAAAAACCTCCATTATACTGCTCATGACAAAGAGCTGTAATGAAAGGTTAAGGCTTTCTTTTATTTGTAAAATATTATTTGTATCGGAATCCTTTGGACGAGAAACAAGTGAATTATCCAGATCAGACATATAAAATTCAATGTCTTTCATGGCGGTCTTTTTGGCATTCTGCAGGCTTATGATAGTCGCAGCTCGTTGCTCGTCATGAGCCATTATGGTATTATAATTAGCATTTGCATACTGGACGAAACTGATTTCAGATATAAGCTCGGCTTTTTTATCACCATATAGGAAATTCATGATTTTGTCAATTTTTTCGTTTACAAGTTCAAACTTCTTATTGATTTCAACCAGGAAATACTGACCAGTTACAACAGACATCGCTGAAAATGCTTTGAGTAATACGGCGTGTGTCTGCAATGGTGTTAATCCTGCACTTCCGACTATACCCTTAGAACCCATTATAGGTGTTGCATATTGTCCGTTTTTCAGTTGCATAAGTGTATGTGGAAGACCCTCAGGAAATGAAACTATATATGCGTTAGACAATGCCGACGCTACTGTCAGATTAGGAATCTGTTGAAACAATAACGACATACTCGATTTCTGATATGGTGATAATTTGAGCTTTGTGTATTTCTCGGTGTTCAGATCGATGTCTGTACATGGTTTTACGTTTACTTCGATATCGTTAAGTGGTGTTATAGTTGTATCCATGGTATATTCCCCCTTTTTTACAATTGTAACATTGTACTTTCGTGTTGTCAATAGTTTTTAATTAAATTTTCATCATTTAAGTGATACTGTCCGAACATGAGGACAGATATATAGGAGGTCTTTTATATGGCATTATCAAATACTGCCGTTCCAAAGTATTACGGCAAGTTTAGAGATGCCGTATTAAGAGGCGAGATACCCGTTTGTAGAGAGGTATCTATGCAGATGAATCTGATTGATGACCTTATAGCTAACCCAGGTATTTACTATGATGATCAGGCGGTTGAGGGATTTATCGCATTCTGCGAAAACGAGCTGACATTGACTGACGGCTCCGATCTTGAACTGTTGGATAGTTTCAAGCTTTGGGCAGAGGATATTTTCGGCTGGTACTACTTTGTTGAAAAGAGCGTTTATGAGCCTAATCCTGACGGGCACGGGGGTCATTATGTACGCAAGCAGGTAAAACACAGGCTACGCAATAAGCAGTATCTTATCGTTTCAAGAG
>CAYOAV010000145.1:0-2825 GCA_964402055.1 uncultured Ruminococcus sp.
AACTTCTTCATAAATTCAACAAGCTTTTCAACGCCCTCGATAGGCATAGCGTTGTAGATAGAAGCTCTCATACCACCGACTGTTCTATGACCCTTAAGGTTCTCGAAGCCTGCAGCCTTAGCCTCCTTGACAAACTTAGCGTCAAGATCTGCATCGCCTGTAACGAACGGAACATTCATAAGTGAACGATCCTTCTTTTCAACAGTGCCCTTAAAGAGCTTGCTCTGATCAAGATAATCATAAAGAACAGCGGCTTTCTTTTCATTAAGAGCCTTCATGCCCTCAAGTCCGCCCATTTTCTTGATCCACTTGAATACCTTGCCGCAGATGTAAATTCCGTAGCATGGAGGAGTGTTGTAGAGGGAGTTATTGTCAGCCTGGGTCTTATACTGGAGCATAGTAGGTGTGTTTTCAACATAAGGAGTTTCAGGGATAAGATCCTCACGGATAATTGCGATAACAACACCTGCAGGGCCTACGTTCTTCTGAACACCGCCGTAAATAACGCCATACTTTGTTACATCGATAGGTTCAGAAAGGAAGCAGGAAGAAACGTCTGCAATAAGAGTTTTGCCCTTAGTGTTAGGAAGCTCCTTGAATTTTGTTCCGTAGATAGTGTTATTTTCACAGATATAAACATAGTCTGCGTCATCATCAATAGGAAGATCGGAGCAGTCAGGGATATATGAGAAGGTCTTATCAGCGGAGGAAGCAACAGCGTTAGCCTTGCCGTACTTCTGAGCCTCCTGCCAAGCCTTCTTAGCCCACTGACCTGTGATTATGTAATCGGCAACGCCGTTTTTCATAAAATTCATAGGAATCATAGCGAACTGCTGTGAAGCACCGCCCTGAAGGAAAAGAACCTTATAGTTATCGGGGATATTCATAAGCTCACGAAGATCCTTTTCAGCCGTCTGGATAATTTCCTCAAAAGCCTTAGATCGGTGGGACATTTCCATAACGGACATACCTGTGCCGTTGTAATCAAGCATTTCTGCAGCTGCCTCTTTAAGAACCTCCTCAGGAAGTACGGCAGGACCTGCACTAAAGTTATACACTCTGGACATAATAAAAGCCTCCAATAATAGTATTGAGAAACAGCTTAACGGCGTTCCCCTTGCACCGACCATTGATTTTTCAAATAAAAAGAGGCAAAAATCAGATAAAAACACTATTTAAGCATGCTTTTCAAATGAAACCAAAAATCAGCAATAAATTTTCTATACTAATATATTATAAACCTAAAAGAAAATATTGTCAAGGCTATAAACGACAAAATTTATCACATTAAACCAATAATCTTTAATCAAAGTGCAGACAAAAAAGTCGGACGGCTGTAAAACCGTCCGATTGAGCTTGTTAAGAAGCTATGATTTTATGATTTCATACCTGTTTTATAGGCATCGATCATTTTCTTAACCATCTGACCGCCAACAGAACCTGCTTCACGGGCAGTGATGTCACCATTGTAACCGCTTCTGAGGTTCACGCCAACCTCATTTGCAGCTTCCATCTTGAACTTTTCGAGGGTTTCTCTACCCTGCTGAGTGTTTACGTTTTTCATTGTTTTTTCTCCTTGATTTTTTGCGGACAGCTGATCTTTTTCCCGATAAAAGCCGTCCGCAAGGGATAGCATTACGGTTAAAAGTCCTCTGTTCGCTTTGTTTTTTGGGGTTTGCTTTATTATTATTTTCATCATAGGAGAATTTATCAGCGGTAATTTTTGCGAGAATTTTTTCTAATGATTTTTTAAAAAAATACGGCAGGAAATATCAATTCGCAGTTTCCAAAAGGTTTATCGTTTCATTCCTATTATATCATTCTTATTGAGTAGACAAGGTTTTTGTGCGGCATTACCTTAACTTTCATCACACTATCTTCTCAAATCCCGATTTATTTCTATCTTCTTTTTCAATAATATGAACTATACGCTTTTCGTTGATAATCTTATCAATATTATCTTTTATAAATGTTGGTTTAATGTTGCTTGTCTTTAATTTCTCTATAGGCAACCATACCAGCTCTTCTCCAGCATCGGTTCTGCTTTTGCATATACTCAAATCAGTATCAAGAATTTTCATGAAATAATAAAATTCTATTTCGTGACAAAGAAGCCCTTCGATACTTCCACCACTTCCGTTAAAGAAATTTTCGCATACTACTGCGAGATGATCTACACATGATTTTATACCCGACTCCTCAAATACTTCCCTTACAGCACATTCATCGGAGGTTTCTCCCAAACGAACTCCTCCTCCAATCATGTAATAATAATCGCCAAAATTACTTTTTACAAAAAGCATTTTATCATTATGAATCAGAAATCCACAAGCTCTGTATCTGAACCAATGATTCCCTTTGCTGAATCCGCAATCATATTTCATACCATATAATCCTCCGTAAATTCCAATTTATCGAGTAGCTATATCCAACTATTTTTATATTATACCATATTTTTGACGATTTACAAGTATTTTGAACAACCAAGCATAACCCCCGTTTGAGTGTTACGATAAATGATTTGCTCAATAAATTGGAATTCACATTCTATAAGAGAATTGCCCGTCATAAATCAAGCTGACATTTTTTCAATTATTGCAATCATTCGATTGCATTTAACAGTATCAATTTTCCCCTGCTTATGCAGGATCATCGTCCAAGCTTTTAGTGTAAGCTTTTTCATATTAAGTTCGGTATTTTTTTCTTCTGTTGTCATGTTAATTCCTCCTGATGTCATTTTTCCCAATTATATTAGATTTATCCTGTCATAAACCTGATTCCGCAAAACTCAAAAAGCCGAAGATAGTCTTAGGAAGGTCTGGATC
>CAYOAV010000146.1:0-2760 GCA_964402055.1 uncultured Ruminococcus sp.
TGTATGACGACTGTTTTTTTAGGAAAATTCAGTTTTCAGGAACAACTGTAACTGCGCCTGTTGTCTTATTGATTTCAAGCCTATAACCGCTGTTCTGTAAGCCTAAACTGTCAGCACCCTTTTTGATAGTGCCGAGGCTATAATTCTTGGAGAATGTTTTAAGCTCATCGCCGTTTTTGTCAACAACCACGAAGTCAAAGCCTTCGCCATATGTACTCACCATTTCTCCGGTAATATTTATCTTCTTACCGCTTTCAAGGTAAAGAGTAACCTTACATGAACGGTATTCAAGATTCTTTGCATCAATGCCGTTAGGAACATACAGACTGCAAGCCCCCCCTGGACTATATATTGTCATCTTTTCAGCAGCCTTTATCTGTGAAGCTGTAAAGCTTGATTCACTTCCATCATCATCTCCGAAAGGATAAAGACCAACATTCTTAGCCGTGATAGCCGCCATTGGTGCATTTGCATAATCAAACCATAGATCATACCCCGAACCGTCAATGGTGTAGCTTACATTTGCACCAGAGCTCTTATTAACTGAATTTAATGTAACCCCATCAAAACCTGTGTTACCTGTCAGCTTAAGAGAGCCTGTGAAGCTTATTTCACATTCATCTCCGCCCATCACAAGCTGCTTATACGTTCCCTTTTTAGGTAATGTAAGAGCACCGTTAGCGTTGTAGTTGCCAGCAATAGTGATGTAGTAATTCACATTAGGATTATTTGCCTTGTTTATATAGCTGATAACATCTGACCATTCATTAAAGTATAACGAATAACCACTATTTGAATCCCAATTAAGTGAAAAGTATCCATTACCATAAAGGCAGATATCGTTGCCGACCTGCTTGAAATAAGGGGTGGCTTCGAAGTTATCCGACTGAAGCTCAAAATAATCATTCGGATTGGAAAGCACCTTGGTTGAAAGTATCTTACTTCCGTAACCTACATCGCCCTTGATGCCCAGCTTGCCGTCAACCCTGAAGCTTTCAGCCTTGCCCTTGTAGGTAAGCGGCGTGCAGGATGCAGAACCAACATAGTAGATATATGCGTCTTCTCCTGCCTTAAGCTCGCTGAAGCTTCCGCTCTTCATATTTTCTGAAGCATACACACTTGCATATTCACCGAGAACAAGCTTATTAGTGCTGAATGTGGTATTAATACCGAACGTACAATCCTCATCCACCTTAACAGTACCGAAGCCTGAAATATCCATGTATTTTCTGTTGGATTCGTAGAAATTCAGCGTGCTTTTGGTTGTTCCTGTGATTTTGTCAAAGTTTGAGTATTCTCCAATATCAACATTTCCCTTTGCACTAAGCGTTAAAGCTTTTGATGTATAATTGAAAATTGCGTTAATGTCAACATCAGTATTTGCGGTAATTGTTGAGGTACTGCCGATATTGATAGTTGCCATATTCTCAATGTTTTCGAAATATGTTTCAACATAAACCTTGTGAGCCTTTTTAGCGTTCGGGAGGGCGAATTTGCTATATTCAACCGTTTCAGCAACATAGATACGATAATCCATACTTTCATTGCCGTATTTGTTGATGTAGGCAACAGCTTCTTCAAATGAGGAGTAATAATCAATTGCCTTGCTCCAGTTATTGCTGTTATACTTCTTTTCATAAAGCCAAACAGCATATTCGTTTACAGCCTTGATAGTCTTTGTCTTGCTGTCATATGAAGCGGAAAGAGGGTAAACTCTTAAGTAATAGTTGTTACAAATCGTTATCTTGTCAGCGTCAGCGAATTTATTATCCTTTGTATAAAGAATAGTTCTGCCGCTTGCAAGGTCAAGTGCATTTCCTGAATTATCGCAGGCTGTTACCGTAAGAGATTTTGCTGAAATGCTGCCGATAGTTACCTTTGGAAGAACGCCCTTGGAATTTTCGTAAAGTTTAAATTCTGAAATGCCATAGATATTTGTGATATCAACGGTGGCTTTTTCACCATAAATTTCCAGACTTCCGTTGAAATTTGCAATCTTGGACATTGTACCAAAAATAACAAGACCGCCGCCTGAATCTTTTATATAAGCGTTAACATCTTCAAAGCCTGAAATACTGTTTGCATAAAGTGCATTTGTAATATAAAGCTTGGATGAACTCTGTCCTGTTATCTTGTTGATATAGGGATAGAATACTCCATTCCTGATATCAACAGATGAAATGTCAATTATCAATTTCACGTCCTTGGCAACAGTAATATCAATATAGTTGCTTGCCATGATTTCAGCGTCAAATGTCACATTATAAGGAATATTAAGCTTTGTGCCTGTAAAGGTGATAGCCGAGCCGTCAACAGTAATGCTCTTGACATTCTTATTCTTTGTCGGGAATGCGAAGCTTGTTGAAGCTGTAACGGACTTGTTAAGTACAAGCCCATATTCAGAAGCTGGGTCATCTGTGTTGCCGTTGATATAGTCAACAGCTGTTTCAAGGTTCGGGAAGTCTTTGATTTCTTTCCATTTGTCGTCAACCTTTTTGTAAAGCGCAACAGCGTCAGCATATTCAGCCTTGATTTCCTTGGTTTTGCTGTAGTAATAAGCTGTCATTGGGTAAACCCAAGTGTAATCGTCGTCTGTGTAACTACCGTTATCGATTTTTACATTTTCAATATTGGCAAATTTATTATCCTTTGTGTAAAGGAGAGTTTCTCCGCCCTTTAGTTTAAGGTTTTTTCCTGATTTATCTCTGGCATTAACGATAAGTCCTGCGTTTTTGTCTACTTTTGCAATTGTCACCTTTG
>CAYOAV010000147.1:0-2758 GCA_964402055.1 uncultured Ruminococcus sp.
AAATGAATAATTTTCAAAAAACTCTTGACAAATCTTTTTGATGGTGGTATAGTATTATTGTACTAAGCAGATAATACACTGACAGGAGGAATTTATATGGCAAAGGTTCTTGAAGTCCTTGAGCTTTCAAAGCAATATCCTAAAAAAGATGTTTTTGCGGCTGACAAGGTTTCTTTTGATGTTGAAGAGGGCGAGATTTTCGCACTTATCGGTCCTAACGGAGCAGGAAAAACTACAACTATCCGTATGATATCAACTCTTATTGAGCCTACCTCGGGTGACGCTCTCGTTTCGGGGCATAGCATCATTAAGGAGGCTGACAGGGTTCGTGAATGTATCACCTATCTTCCCGACGAAGCTGGTGCATACAAGACTATGACAGGAAGAAAATACCTTTATTTTATGGCAGGACTTTTTACTGCTGATAAAATGACTATTGAACGCTATGTGCGTACAGCCGAGCAGATATGCGGTCTTGGTGAAAGACTTGACGATAAAATAGGCGGATATTCAAGAGGTATGATAAGAAAGCTTCTTCTTTCAAGAGCTGTTATGACCGAGCCTAAGCTTGCTATTATGGACGAGGCTACTTCGGGTCTTGATGTTATAAATGCACTTGAAATAAGAAATATGATAAAGAAGCTTGCGAAGGAGAAGAATATGTCCTTTCTTCTTTCATCACATAATATGCTTGAAATTGAATATCTTTCAGACCGTGTTGGCATTATTACAGGCGGAAAGCTTATGATAACGGGAACTATCCCCGAGCTTAAGGAACGCTATAATGCCGCAAATCTTGAAGAAGTATTTGAAAGGGTGGTGCTTGAGCATGAGGTTCGGTAATCTTCTGAAAAAAGAGCTTGGTGAGCTTATTACCAAGCAGGCTATTATAAGTATGGTTTTTGTGCTTGTGCTGTTTGTTTTTATGGGGCAGATAATGGGTCATGCTATGGAGGAAGGATTTGATACTTCAACTGTAAATATCTGCGTGCAGGATAAATCTGAATTTACGGAAAATGTAATAAAGCGTGCAAATGAAGTATCGGGAACAGAGCTTAATATGGTTGAGCTTGAAAGCGACAATTATTATGATGAGCTTGAACGTCTTGGCTTGAAATATGTGGTAATCATTCCCGATGGCTACGGCGAAAGCGTTATCAACGATAAAAAACCCGGGGAAATTCTTTTTGCAAGCAAGGTTGCAACAGGCTTCAGTGCTTCAATGTCTTCAATTTCATCAAGCGACGCTGTAAGTGTTATTGAAAGCTGTACGGCAGACGAGGTAATGGAAAGTGCTTACGGATTTACCGAGGAAGAAATTGAGCTTATAACATCACCCTCGGAAATTGTTGAATTTTCAGCCGCAAACGGAAAAACTGTTCAGGTTTCCTCTGCAATGGTTTCCTCCGTGATAATGATGATCTCAATGATCGCACCATTTGCTGTATTTTTCCTCCTGCTTCTTGCTTCGCAGATGATTATGACGGCTATTTCAACGGAAAAAATTGACAAAACTCTTGAAACGCTCCTTTCTACGCCTGTTTCAAGAATGACAGTGCTTTCGGCAAAAATGGTTGCGGCGATTATATCTGCTTTGCTCAATGCTGTATTTATGATAATCGGCTTCGCTATTTATATGGTAAGCATTATGGGCGGTGCTGTTAATGGAGCAAGCAATGGTGCAATTGACAGTATGATCTCTACGGGAGAGATGAACGAGTTTACAACGGAGGCAATGTCCTCAATGCAGGCACTTACAGAGCTTGGTTTCTCGCTCAACGGAGTTGATATACTTCTTTTCGGCTTGCAGCTTTTCCTTACGCTTGCTATCGGACTTTCAATCTCGCTTATCCTCGGTGCAATGGCAACCGATGTAAAATCCGTTCAGACGCTTACAATGCCTATAATGATAGCAGTTATGATACCATTCTTTGTATCAATGTTTATGGATATCAATTCAATGCCGACTGTTGCAAAGATAATAATGTATATTATTCCATTTACGCATACCTATACCGCACTTCCGAATCTTATGACAGGCGAAATGGCAGTATTCTGGGGTGGTCTTGCATATCAGGCGGTATTCTTTGCGGTATGTATGTTCCTTGCGGTAAGAATGTTTGCAAGCGACAGGATATTCACAATGTCGTTTTCAACTGAAAATAAGGTAAAAGCAAAGGCTGTAAAGTGATTTGAGGTGTTATTTCAATGAAGCTTCGTTCAGAACGTTATACTCCGAAAAAAAGGAGAAATCCGCTGCTTATGATAACAACGGTCTTTCTTGCGGTGCTGTTAGTAACGATGTGGTTTAATATGGATCGCTTCGGAGTGGAGCGTTCCGATATGATGATTGCAACGGGATTAGGTTTGGCAATAGTATCTGTGGCGGCTTCAAACAGAAAAAAAGAAAAGCAGATACGCATATCTGACAGGGAGCTTGAAGAAATGCGAGATAAAATAGGCAAGGACGAATATACGACCTCATCTATGTTTTTTGATGATGACGGAAAGGACTGACGAATTATGCCTGAAAATTTCACAAAAGACGAAAAAAAGAGCTTTTACAAGAAAAAATGGTTAAAAGAGCATATCGCCTTGCTGGTAATTCTGGCTCTTGTGTTTGTCACTTCGATAGTTTTACCTATTGTTTTTGGGAATTTGTATTTGATAGGTAATTCGGTGTTCATTGCGATAATTGGTTATGGATATATCCACAACAGAATGATGGCTTATGTTGAGAAGAATATTTATGACTGAC
>CAYOAV010000148.1:0-2699 GCA_964402055.1 uncultured Ruminococcus sp.
CTGTATTGTTGTTATTGGAATTACTGATACTTACCCAATTTGTACCGTCAAAAATCTTCAAAACAAATGCAGAAGTGTCTGTATTATCAATCCAAATCTGCGAATCATAGGTAGGACTTGCAGTGCCGATATGTAAAAAGCTTATATATTGTCCGTTATCAGATAAAAAGCCTTCACCTATACCGTTTGCTACGATTTTATCAAGTATAGCTTTGTTTTTATGTGTGTGACTGTCAGTAACAGCTTTATTCAGGTTAGCTATTGTTGCAGTCAAGCCTGTAAGCTTATCTGCTTGCTTTACTATACCGTCAGCAGTGCCTTTGTAAGTTGTCTTATCAAGAACATCTGCCAATCGGGCAATTGCTACGTCAATTTTAGCTTTTGGGAGCGTTCCTGTTGTTTCTGTGCTTAAATCAATAGGATTAGTAGTAAAATCACGTACCGTAATAGAGGTTTCTGCCATAGGAACAAAATCGACGCCATTATAAATAAACGTCATTGTCTTATCCGCATTAGAAGCAGAGGACTGTACGATATATGTATCACCCGATTTCACATCTACAATTGCAGAAAGAGCAGTATCATCAGCTACAACACCCTTGAATGTCATAGGATTGCTGACAGAATTAAGATAAAGCATTATATCCTTATCAAGGTTCTTTACGAAATTCAACGTTGCAACAGTTGTTTCCAGTCCGTCAAGAGTAACAGCCTTTATCACTCTGTTTTCTGTATCTATTTCAATTGTGGAATTATCAATCAATTCATTAAGATATTTTGCCACTTCGCTGTCTTTATCAAGCTTAACCTTTTCATCTGAAGAAGTACCACCTGTGCTTAATTCTCGCCATTTTCCGAGTGTAACGTCGACCTCATTGGCAGAGTTAAAGGTGTAGTATTTTCCAGTTTCCTTTACATAACTGATATGTCCCTCATCAAGAGAGGTTTCTGCAAAAGCGGTCATTTCAACTATTGTTGAAAACTGATTTCTTACATCTAAAGGCTTTTTTCCATTATATGAAAAGTTATCTCCGATTTTCAGAGCCAAAATATTTCACTCCTTTATAAAATTATTAAAATAATTAAATTATTCAAATTTCTGTCTGAATCCATCAACAGAAGTAGCGTCAATCATCGTGTAAACATAATAATTTACGCTGTCAATAGCTATAACATCACAGGTGTAGCTATCTGTATATCCGAAGCCGTTATCATCTGTAATATTACTTAATAAACCAAAAGCTTGTGGATAAGCATAAACAATTTTTGAATTTACACAACTAATACCACCATAATTTAACGCTTTTGTTGTTTTAACCGCACTATTTTGCAATGCCTTAATTACAGTTTCGTCAACCGATATACCATCATCAATATATCCATAATATGACTTGTTTACAAATGAGATGTTTTTACTTGCAGAAACAGTATTTGTTTCGTCTGAAACATTAACTTTGAGAGTAGTATTCGCAGAGATATTGCAAGCGTATGTATATGTAAAAGTGCCTCCATTTGCCACGTTATTTGTAATTGTAGTCACAAGAGTAGAACCGTCATAAATTTCAATAGATTTAATATCCTTACTCTTTTTCGTTGCACTTATAGTAAAATTGATAGATGAAATAATATTTCCATTTTCGTATACTGTTGTGTTAGGGGAGATACTAAAAGAAACAACAGGCTTTTGGTATGGATATAGCATTGCTTCAATGACTTCATTAGTAGTCTTATCGTATATAGAAGAACCAGCCGACAAACCGCCTACTGTAACAGAAGTTAAGTCCTTGCGTGTGAATTTTTCACTTGTGCCACCTGTGTTACTATCTTCATTATCATCATAAACATACCAAGTACGGCTTTTCTTTTCCGTTTCTGAAAGCTTTTTATATTCTTCAAGAGATATTTCTTTACCTGTGTCAGGAAATTTTCCTGCATTGATTTTAGTATTATCTTCAAGTGTGCAAATCAACTCATTATTGGTATTTATTTCAATACTTTTTACTCCGATACCATTCTTACCGTCTTTTCCGTCTAAACCGTCCTTACCGTCAGCAGGAGTAGGGAATGTCATTGTTTGTGTACTGCCGTCATTCATTGTAAAAGTGATAGTAGTTCCCTGGACAACAGCAGACTTGATACCAGATACTAAACCTTTTATTTTCTTATTCAAGAGAGCATAGGTTACAACGTCCATAAAGCTTCACCGCCTTTCTTTATCATATCTCAATCCAACCTGTTTCTCCGAGCATATAAACAGAAATTCCGCTGTTATCTATAACCTGACAAATTGAGCCTATACAAGGCTTGCTTGAAAAATTTACATCATCTGCAAATTTACCTGTCGCTTTTTGAGTAGTTGTTGGCAACAAAGCAACATCTGCTTTATCAGTCAGAATATATTCCGAAACAGGTGTGTTATAATCATTGCCATATTTGGATTTTATACCAGACATATAATCAAATCCTTTCTTTTGAAATAAAGCCGTCACATTTCTTTTGCAACGGCTTTATTTGATATTAGTGTTACTTAAAAATAGTAGGGAAACAAGCACCAAGTACGAATGCGATTATTCCTGTAGCAACAGCAGTAAGAATAAGCTTGCTAAAGCTTGTAAAAATTCCTGCCTTTGCTTTATCGGGAGCGTTTTTTAACGCATCCAGCAAGAAGTCCCCCACCTCTTAGGTGGGGGATGAATTGC
>CAYOAV010000149.1:0-2696 GCA_964402055.1 uncultured Ruminococcus sp.
ATGGGGTTATCAATATCCCCCAACAAGATACAAGTAATAAAACAATTACAACTCTTTATCGTCAACAATTAAATCAACGTCAAGAGTGAAATTTACATTATCGAGTTTTCCACGGTGATTGTGCGAATCTTTCGCATAATGAATTTTAGTTACAACCGTTTTGAGCAGGTCATTTTTCTGTTGTGCTGTTTCACAAAGTCCATAGCTGTCTATAACATATTCAACTTGAGGGACAATATCATATTTTAGTTTATTTGCTTTTTTCAAGTTATCAAATTCATCTTTTAAATCAGATAATTTATGTTCAATATCAGATTTCTTATCTGATAAAAGCTTATTTCTTTCGGAAAAAACCTCAACGGTATATATTCCCTGCTCCAAAAAATCATATGTTTTTGCAATTTGTACATCTATCTTTTTTATATCATCGGACAAGGAAGATATTGACTTTTGATAATACTCCTGCTTTGTATTGACATTCTCGGAGCGAGCTTTTTCAAGCTTCATTTTGTATTTAAGCACCCAGTTTTTTAAAAAATCAATTGTCAGCTCCTCGACAAGATAAACCGGAGCTGATACACAAGGGCAACCTCTTGTACGGCAACATATTATATCATATTTATTACGTCTGTTTTCGCCAAGACGTGTCATACGTTTACCACAAAACTGACAATAGATCAACCCTGTAAGAGGATTTTTTAAAGTAAGTGAGTTTTTTAATGGTGGATTATAATTATTCTTTCTCAATTCCTGAACCTTTTCATAATCTGATTCAGAAATGAGTGCCTCGTGTATTCCCTGAACGAGCATACAATCGTTATTAATAATGCGTTTTGTAGCTGTACCATTGCTGTTTTGTTTAACATAAGGTCTGTAAGACCAACGTACTTTGCCTGTATAAACGGGATTGGAAAGTATGTTGCTTATGGAATGTTTCTGCCAAGGGTTACCTGTCCGTGTTGGTATGTTCAGATCGTTCAAATGATTTGCAATAAGTGTCATTCCGTCGCCGTTTAAATACATCTGATAGATCTGCCTGACTATTTCAGCTTCATCATTCGGCTGTAAAGACCAGCCTTTTCCTTTAAGCTTCAATCTATCATATCCATATGGTGCAACGCTTGCAATATATTTCCCGTCATTAACCGAAGCAATGCGTCCTCGCTGAATGCGTCGGGCTATCATCTTATATTCACGGCGTGCCATAAACAGCTCAAATTCAAAATATTCTTCGTCATATTCGCTTGAAGGATCATATGTCTTTTTGGGGGTAATAATTTTAGTGTTTGAATACTTAAAAACTCGTGCAATTATGCCTTGATCTACTGTATCGCCACGGGCAAGACGGTCAATATCAACAACAAGTACGCCGTCATAAATTCCCTGCTCAACCTCTGTGAGCAGTTTTTTTATTTCAGGACGGCTGTCAATAGATTCGCCTGATACTATTTCTTTATATATAGCTGTAATTGAAAGCTGCATTTTTTGAGCAAGTGCAATTAAAATCTGCTCATGATGGAGCAGGGTTTCACCCGAGCCATGAGCTTCTGCTTCAACATCAGCTCTTGATTTTCTTAGATACATAGCATATCCTGACAAAAAAATCACTCCTTTTGCAGTTGACTGCAAAAATTACTTCTGATAGGCACAATCTTTGCAGGTTCGTGACGATATAGGGTTTATCTTACCACATTGGGGGCAACGCCATTCATTTCCTGTATACTTGGGTGCAAGGTCAGCGAGGTTTGCTCTTGAATTGGAAGCACCCTCTGGGGCATTTGAATGCTGTATCATTCTTTCCATTTTTGAGATTTTTTCCGATGTATATTCTGTGTTATTGAGAATTTGAGCAATTGCAAAGAGAATGACAGCGATGAGAGCTGTTCCGACTAAACCAAAAATAATTACGGTCACCTTCAGCTCATCAAAAGCAGGAATATCAGAAATTTTTGAACCCGATACAAAACTTCCGATAACGCCTAATGCTGTTACAATCCATGCGATTACTTTCATAGTTGATGAATTCATTTGTTTTTCCTCCTATATATGGGTTTATTTGTATTATATCACATTGTCTAACAAAAAGGGAACAGTTCGTATTCAGTGGGGCGGCTTTTTATTTCACTTATACAGGCAAGCTATCCATATACAGCTTATCGGGGCAAATATCAATTTCATTGCCGTTATTATCTTTCCAAGTTACTGCACCATATTCAAGATAAACCGAATTAAAATATGCCGTATTTTCAAGAAACGCAAAAACAGGCTTTGTAAGAAGCGGAGTAATATCGCCTATACGCTTTTCGCCGTTATCAAATTCAAGCAGTAGTTGATAATTTTTTAGCGGCTGAACGCTTATTACTGTTTTCATATTGCAACATCCTTTTGATTAAAGTATTATTTCAATGGTTCGATCTTGAATATTGTTTCGCCCTCCTGTGCAAGCTTCCAGTCGGCGATAAGCTCATCTCTGTGAAGCTCTATCCACGCTTCAACAAGCTTTTTCTGTTTCTTGGGCAAATTTCCCTCTAAAATTTCACCGTCAAAGGTGTAGCAAGCTATTTCGTTGTTGTAAATAGCGTGAATATGTGGTGGGTTGTGGTCATCATAATACATTCTTATTAATATTCCATAGAACATTGATATTGTTGGCATTCAATCTCCCTCTTTCTTTTTGCAGTCAACTGCAAAAATTA
>CAYOAV010000150.1:0-2645 GCA_964402055.1 uncultured Ruminococcus sp.
CGTGTTGAAATGCTTGACGGAAAAATCGCTTGTGCCGCATATAACAAGGAAGACAATGAATGGAATGACAGAATGCTGCTTTTCAAGTCAGAAGGTCTTCCCGATAATGCTTTCCGCAAAAGTGAAAGCGGTGTAAATGTGATTGTTTATGTAATAATCGCTATGGTGTGTGTGTTGCTTGGCAGGTACAGTTATAAGCATATCAAAAGGGGAGGAGCTAAAAATAATGAATAAGCTGATATTTTCATCGGAAACAGTTTCTGCGTTTTTTACGGCGGGTCTGCTTGCATTGCTTATACCGATAGCCGCTTCGGTCACGGTTTTTGCCTCTGTAAAAATGAAAGGGAAAAAGTGGCTTTTCCCGATTTCAATATTGCTCCATGCTTTAATGGATGTTCCTGCCGCTCTTTATCAGAGAGGTGTGATAGAAAATATCGTTATTGCGGAGATCCTTATGGCATTCGTTACAGCTATGACGGTGTTATTGGCTTGTAAAGTATACAAATCACTTGTGTCTGAAAAGAATAACGCTGAAGAACAGGTTTAAAATTTTTTCCTGACCGCTGATCGATACTTTTGTGTTGGTCGGCGGATTTTTTTATCTTTTTTTCAAAAAATGCAAGACAAAAGCGATTTTTTGTGTTATAATTATATAGAACATACTATTTTGAGCAGGAACGAGTTGCTCGGAAAGGAGAAAGCTGCTTATGGAATACGAAAAATCATGCGGTGCAGTCGTTTATCGCAGATATCATGGCAATCTTGAAATATTGCTGATAAAGCATATCAACAGCGGACATTGGTCGTTTCCGAAGGGTCACGTTGAGGACGGCGAAACAGAGGTTGAAACCGCTCAGCGTGAAATTAAAGAGGAAACGGGAATTGACGTTATCATCGACCCGACCTTCAGAGAGATTGTGACATATAGTCCAAAAAAGGATACGCAGAAGGACGTTGTTTACTTTATCGCAAAGGCTAAAAATTATGACTGCGTGCGTCAGGAAACCGAAATCGCCGAGGTCAAATGGGTTGACGCAGGCTGTGCGGATTCTGTGCTGACTTATGATAACGATAAATGTATCATAGCAAAGGCACGCAAGCTTATTTTAAAGTCAGGTTAATGGAATTTTCTGAAATTTCTATATATTTTTTACAAAAACCCCTTGACAGTAAATCGATTACAATGTAAAATATATAGTAATAATGAAAATTATTCAAATTCAAAAGAATAAAAATTTTTTTGGGAGGAAATAAAAATGAGCGAATTTTTCAAAAACATCGGCAAAATCCCCTATGAGGGCAAGAACAGCACAAATCCCCTCGCATTCAAGTATTATAACCCTGATGAGGTTGTCGATGGCAAGCCTATGAGAGAGCATCTTAAGTTTGCACTTTCATGGTGGCATACAATGGGCGGCGACGGTACTGATATGTTCGGCTGCGGCACTACTGATAAGACATGGGGCGAGTCTGACAGCGTTGCAAGAGCTAAGGCTAAGGTTGACGCTGCATTTGAAATCATGGATAAGCTTTCTATCGATTATTTCTGCTGGCATGACCGTGACCTTTCTCCTGAATATGGCTCACTTGCTGAAACAAATGCCAAGTTCGATGAAATCGTTGACTATACAGCTGAAAAAATGAAGCAGTATCCAGGCAAAAAGCTTCTCTGGGGTACAGCTAAGTGCTTCGACCACCCAAGATATATGCACGGTGCAGGCACTTCTCCTTCTGCTGACGTTTTCGCTTTCGCAGCTGCACAGATAAAGAAGGCTATTGACGCTACTGTTAAGCTTGGCGGTAATGGTTACGTTTTTTGGGGCGGACGTGAGGGCTATGAAACTCTCCTTAACACTAATATGGGCCTTGAGCTTGATAATATGGCTCGCCTTATGAAAATGGCTGTGGAATATGCTCGTTCAATCGGCTATAAGGGCGATTTCTATATCGAACCTAAGCCAAAGGAGCCAACAAAGCATCAGTATGACTTCGATACAGCTACTGTTCTCGGCTTCCTCCGTAAGTACGGACTTGACAAGGATTTCAAGATGAACATTGAGGCTAACCACGCTACACTCGCACAGCATACATTCCAGCATGAGCTTCGTGTTGCAAGAGAGAATGGTGCATTCGGTTCTATCGACGCTAATCAGGGTGACTCACTCCTCGGTTGGGATACAGACCAGTTCCCTACAAATATTTATGACGCTACATTCTGTATGTACGAGGTTATCAAGGCTGGCGGCTTCACAAACGGCGGCTTGAACTTTGACGCTAAGGCTCGCAGAGGCTCATTCACAATGGAAGATATCTTCCATAGCTACATAGCTGGTATGGATACATTCGCTCTCGGCTTCAAGGCTGCTAAGGCTCTTATTGCTGACGGCAGAATTGACAGCTTCGTTGATGAGCGTTACGCTTCCTGGACAACAGGCATCGGTGCTGATATCGTTGCAGGCAAGGTTGGTATGGCTGACCTTGAAAAGTATGCTCTTGAAAAGGGTGAGGTTACTTCCTCTGTTACAAGCGGCAGACAGGAAATGCTCGAAGCTATCGTTAATAACGTGCTTTTTAATCTTTGATAGATATATTGCCCCTGCCCTGTTTTTGCAGGGGCAAATTCTGTAATTTGTGCAATTCCTTAT
>CAYOAV010000151.1:0-2631 GCA_964402055.1 uncultured Ruminococcus sp.
ATATTTCGGTGCATTTGGAAAGTGTTTGCGAGTTCAGTTTTGCGGAATCAGGAAAATGCAAAAACGGAACTCGCTTTTTACAGCAAGCTCCGCCCTTGTTGATTTAAGATTAGGAATTAGAAGTATTATTGTCGGTTATGGAAGATTAATGATTCGAGAAATCGTTTATAGAAGAAGTGGGCAAGTAACCTTTGATTGAGGGTGGCTGCGTTTTAACTTTTTTGCCCAATTGAGTTCATAACCATAATACTATACTAATATTGTATCATTTATTGCTGTTTATGTCAATCTGTTACAGTGTACAAATTGGCTAACATTTTCGGGGAGTTTATGTGGAAGTTTTCAGTTAAGATATTCAATGGAATCTATTTTCCAAATATCTTTAATCTCCTTCATATTATATTTTACAGAGTATGAAATATCATTTTCGTAGCTGCCGTAATCAAAGTGGATAAGTAGTTCATCTTCCGTTTCAGATACTATACAAGCTGTTTCATAAATAACTGGAACATTGACGTATCCTGCACCATTGAAGAAATATAAAGCTCCATCTTGTTCAATTAGTGATTTAAAATCCGAAGAAGCTTTTGATTTTTGTGTTTCAAGATATTCTTCTGTGTATAAATTGCTCCTTATCTCATAATATTCAGATAAGCTTGTCAATGGACATTCATAATAACCATTGTCGTTATACTTTAATTCACCAAACAAATTTATAAGACGTTCAATAGCAGCTTGACTATTACTTTCTGTAGGAATAATCAGCTTTTGAAACTGATTTCCCTCACTGTCGGTAATAAGTTCAGAATACGAAAAACTAAATGCACTATTTATTCCATTCGTAAAGCTATCCAAAGTAAAGCTGTTCTTAATAGTGTCAATAACACCTATGCTACATAAATATTGATAATCCTTTGTATCAATCTCGATATTTGCAGATGTATCAGCAAAATCTTCAGAATGACTTTCTACGGTAGTTTTGACATCATCTGTTATATTTTCAATTTGTTCAGATAAAAATGTTTCTGTATTATCTGTGCTATAAATGCTTTCAATACCCTTTTCGGTTTCAGCAACAGCAATATCGTTGTTGCTTTTTGAACAAGAAGAAAATAGTATTACTAAGATTGATATAAGAATTATTTCAATTCGCATAGATGAATTGACCTCCATATTTAACATTTATAAGTTATATACTCATATATAGAACAATTCGGATATGCTGTATCTAAATTGTATACACCTGACGATTTTGTTCCGGGGTCTTTAACGAAAAAGTGACCATTCAAATAATTTACAGCTACTACAAAATGTGTATCTCCAGTACTTTTTGTTATTCCTAAAATAACGGGATTTCCATCGGCTATATCTTGAATTGCTTGTGTCTTTCCTTGCATTGTCACACTTGCTAATTGATACTTTGTCTTTGCAACACTCCACACAAAACCAATAACCATAGAAGAAGCCGCCATAACAGCACAAGCGGCGAGAGTTGCCAGTCTTTTTGTCATTTTCATAATTTTATCCTCACTTTACAAAATATTGTGAGGAGAAAACCTGTCTGTCAATCCTGATGTATTTTTGTAGTGCGTTTGAAGTCTGCGTTAAAAAAATTTATTTCTTGTTGTATTTGGATTTCTCCAAGGTTTTTGTGTTTGTTTGAGATTCAAGAGCCTGAGCTAAGCCTATACAATCAATGTAACCATCACCTTTCTGATATTTTGTAGACGATTAGCTTAATAACTGCTGCCTGTCATATCACTCATTTTCAATAATATGAGTTTCCATCGGAATAATATCTCCGTTTTTATCCCATATGAGATTATTTCTGAAGTCATCAAAATCATCAAATCTCCAACCGTTTCCAGTCAATATAACCGTATAGTAGAAATCACGAAAGCTTTCAATGTTTGGTTCGTCACTATGCCAGAATCTTGAAACTGCTTTTATAGTAATCTTATTTTCAGTTTGTTCTGTAATTGAAAATGATACACTGTCAAAAAAAGGATTACTGCCGCTCTCTTTGTCAATATAACAAAGCTCACCGTCACAATTTGTATATGCTGCCAAAGAATCATTTTCTCCAGATAAAAGATATCCTGCAAAATCATCAGTAAAGTATTTTTGCAATTCATTTTTGAAGCTGTTATACGAAACTCCTGTCTTGAATTGACCATCGGGGGAAATATCTGAATTTTCAAAATTATGTGAGTATGTGTATCTGAAATAGTAAGTGTAAATATATTCTGCTTCATTTAAAAGCTCGGTAAGCTCATCGTTATCCCATTCTATTGATACCCAGTCACTGTTTTGCAGTTTGTCATGTTCAGGCATAACAAATTCAGACAACGTGTGCAGTGCGCTTGATACGGTCGTTGTGACAGAGGTTTCTGTTTCGTCATACACACTTGTCGCAAGCGATTCGGAAATGTCAGAATTATTGACCGAATAACATGATGTAAATAAAAATGCCGTAATTACCGATATAACGTTCAAGTAGCTTTTTTTCATGTTTACACTCACCTTATAAAGTTATTTTATTGTAATCACCTGTGTAATTTCAGATGTATCAAAACCCATTTTTTCAAACAATCTTTACTATGAATACTGTTTAGATACAAATATGCATCC
>CAYOAV010000152.1:0-2626 GCA_964402055.1 uncultured Ruminococcus sp.
CTATAAAAGCAATTAATTCTCATTTTGATGATTTTATTAAATGTTACGAAAAATACCAGTCGGATTTTTTTAAAACTTTTTCGTCATATCCGCAATATGCTGATGATATAATAGGGTTAGTAAACACTTATGGTAATAATGTTATTGAAGCGTTCAGGAATGGAATAACTCCTGAAGCAATTATTTCACTTGAAGAAATTGGCTTAACTCCTGATGACTTCTATGGAAAAGGAAAAATCAGAAATCTCAAAATAAAATCAGATGTTGACGCTAAGGCGTTGATTGAATCGAGAAATAAAATACATTCTTTGTTCTCTGATGAAGAACTTCGTAAATTAAAATTAGAAGTTCTTAAGGAACAAGATAAATTGAAAGATAAATATACTGGAGATGCAAGAGCTTTTACTCCTGCTGTCGCTGGCGTAGCGTATAGAAATGCTGATGGGTCGATAACTTATTATTTTGGAGCAAATGATTATGGTGGTAATACGCCAAAGCTTCCAGATTCCTTACAAGCAAGGATAGATAACATGGATTCTGATATAGTATCTGCAGCTCATGAAATAAATGGAGCAGTAGGTTCACATGCAGAAATCTATGCTGTTGCAGAGATGTATGAAAAGCATCCAAACGCTAATAGAGACGATTTTGTGATATATGTAAATTATTCACGCCCATATAATTCACCAACTATTGGGCACTCATTTTATACCTGTGAGCATTGCAAAGAAATATTAGATGGATATAACATTATATCGAATGTCGAAGGATTTTAATATGAGAATCTAGCTTAGTTGATTACAAACTCTCATGTTCTTCTTTTTCAGGAAGGGCATGAGAGCTTCTAAAAATTATAATGTATTTGGGAGAAAAACTATATGTTTGAATATGAGTTCAGTTATGATGATATTTTATCACCAAACGAGGTTAAAGAAAATGGAATACTCTTTGACGATGAGAAATTTTCGTATGAATCTTATTGGGAAAACGGATTCAATCATTATGAAAGATTATTTTATACTGATGCTCATAACGTAAAAGCACCTTTTTCGGGACTGTGTTATGGGTTGTATCCAAATGGAAATGTACATGGATATAGCTATTACAATGGTGGCTATAAAGAAGGAATAGATGTTGATTTCTATGATAATGGTGCTATTTCTAAATATACGAATTATAATAAAGCTGACTCAAAAGCATTGATTATAAGCTGGTTCAGAAATGGAACTATCAGCGAAATAATAGAATTATCCGACCATGCAAGGCATAAAAAGTGTGTTGAATATAATGAAAGTGGAAATATTATAAAACAATATGAGAGGTAAACTATTTGAACCTAATCGCTATGAATTTTTATCGGATGAAGATATGTTAGAACTATAAAATTTGATGGAAATTGTCAAACAGCTCTCTTAATAGAAAATGGGTGGTAAATTAATGGGAACAAGCAAAATGCAGGAAAAATTCATAAACAGGCAAAATGAACTTCGGAGCAAAATAAATATCAAAGATACTTTCAATATTGATACAGTAAGATTAATTGCAGGTGTTGACCTTGCTTATTGGAACGACAATAATAATCAAGAATATGCCGTTTGCTGTATTGTGATCATTGATAAAACAACTCATAAATTGATTGAAACAAAATCATACAGTGATAAAATCAAAGTGCCATATATGCCGGGTTTCCTTGCTTTTCGGGAACTGCCGCTTGTGGTGAAAACTGCAGAACTGCTCGAACACAAACCCGATTTATATATGTTTGATGGGAATGGTTATCTTCATCCACGGCATATGGGGATTGCGACTCATGCGTCATTTTATCTGGATGCACCAACGATCGGAGTTGCAAAAACCTATTACAGGGTCGATAAAAGCCTTGATTATATTGAGCCTGACACTTGTTCGGGAAGTTATACAGACATTGTATACAATAATGAAGTGTACGGCAGAGTGCTTAGGACTCACGATAATGTAAGACCCGTTTTCGTGTCAGTAGGAAACAACATTTCTCTTGATACAGCTGTAATGCTTACTATGGATATGGTAGGTTCTGAAAGCCGTATACCAATTCCAACTCGTCTTGCTGATTTAGAAACACATAAAGAACGAACAAAACTAGTGAACAAGACAGTATCATTATGACTATGTAATTGTTTTGAGCAAAAATGCGACAAAAGCTTAGGATTATTGCAGCTATTGGTGATGGAAGCATATTTACATTACTTGATTTATCCTCACAAAATTAATGCTTGCTAAAACTTGATTTTATTACCGTGCAAATGCCAATAATAACCACAAATGAAAATGGAGGTAAAATATTATGGCAAACAGAAATCACGGTTTAAGCGAAAAGAAAACAGAACTTGTACAGCTTCTGATGGCAGATTGCAAAACAACAGAAACTATCGAACAGATACTTGAAGCTGAAACGGATGAACATCTTGGTTATGAAGAAAACTCTATCCTATCGTGACATTGAATATACTGTCAAAGGAATAGAATAGAGTACAGTCAATCTTGATGGTGCTGAATATGCTAAAGGAGAGTTCTTTATCTAATCTTTTTGATTTACAGAAAATGGTTTAAAAATCCAATATTAATTTTTTCGGATTATTCCACCGCC
>CAYOAV010000153.1:0-2621 GCA_964402055.1 uncultured Ruminococcus sp.
CTTGTGTATCTCATAGCTTTTATTATACCATATTTTTTCTATGTGGACAAGTTCTTATATTAGGACACGTTTCCTCTGAGTAATATTTATTGTTACACTAGTACTCTGTAAACCCTAAATCTTAATAACGGGATATAGATGTTTGAGCTTGGTTCTGGCATCGTCAGTAGTAAACTGCCAATCAACGCCTTTCTGCAATTTGTTTCTTGCCGAAACCCATGGCACAAGCAATGCTCTGAGTGTAGGCAGGTCAGGTATCCTGCTGTTCGCAATACATTGACGCCCGAGAGCAGAAAGCTCTATCTCAGCAATATCCAGCCAGCTGCCATGCTTTGGCGTGTAATGTATCTCAAGCCTCTCGGCGAGTTCTCTTGCGTGTTGCGGCGGAAAAGTCGCATAAAGCGAAGCGATGCTGTGAGTGTTCAGATTATCCATGACCAGAACGACTTTTTCAGCATCGGGATATTGCTCTGTAAGCAGCCATTCTATCTGCTTTGCCCAGTCCTGACGGGTTCTGCGTTCCTGCGCATCGGCATATCTCCAGCCTGATAACGGTTCAGTAAAAAGGAAGATGCAAGCTGTGCCATTACGGATATACTGATAATCTTCATATGATATGCCGTTTCTTTTTGAACGAAAGCCTTTACGGAAATCAGCAAAAAACTGTATCGGCTTTTCATCCATACAGACAACAGGATACGCCTTATTGTAGGGACGGCTGTACACTGCAAGAACATCCTCCATAGCAGCTACAAAGGCAGCATTTTGCTCAGGTGGAATACACCAGCATTTCTTCAGGTTAGGCTTAAATTCATTTTTTTAAGAACACTTGAAACAGTAACGTGTGAAATAGATTCAATATATCCCAACTCTACTGTTTTATCAGCAAGAAGCCTGAGTGTCCATTTTGAATATCCTTCGGGCGGGTCACTGCAAGCGAGAGCAATGATGTGTGCTTCAACCTCGCCTGTTACCTTTGCAGGAACAGGTGGTGTTTCACGCTTCTTTCTGTTGATAGTAGCTTCGAGACCGTTTTCACAATATGATGTTCTAACAGTCTGAACAGTTGTAGGCGTAGTGTGATAAGCTTCGGCGATCACAGCAACAGTCATATACTTTTCGTTTCGCTTATCCGAGGCGAGAAGTATATTTGCCCGCAGAATCTTTCGCGCTGAACTCGAACCCTTGGTAACAATATCAATAAGCTCGGTTCTGTCCTGTTCACTAAGCTCTATTACATACTTGAATGATGGCATATAATAATCCCCCCTTTGCATTGGTTAAGATTATTATAGCACTTCTTTCAGATCTATACAAGTTCTAGATTTAACGAGATAGTAGTAAACTATGAACTATTATGCAGTGAATTGAATTTTTTTAGAAAATGCACTATAAAAAAATTTTGATTTTATTTTATAGTAACAATTGACACGTATTAACACGTAATGTTATGGAATTCATAACATACTATTGTGAAAAGTAAGAACTTTTATCAAAATATTTTATCATAGCACATGATCGTCCAATTGCATTGTGGAGATTTTTCAATTAACATCATTTTCTCTTCGTTATCGTACCCCGTACAGTATATAACAGCGGTATTTAAAGAATTATGTTCATACAATGGGGCAAGCTCCAAGTAGTTTTCCGTTATAACAGTCAATGATTCAAGCTCTTTCAACTCCGTTAAAAAATTCAGATTGGTAATGTTGCCTGACAGAGTTAAAACCTTAAGCTCATCGCAAAATGCAAGCTTTGTATAATTCAGCAGCTCGACATTTTTTAAAGGACTGTAAACAAACTCAGTTAATTCAGGGGCGTTTTCCGCAAATGACAGATCGTTATATTCAAAACAACTGCAAACAGCATTGAATCGTTTTAATTTGCCGAATCCATTATAATTGCCCGAAATAATTACATCTGAACTGCTTATATCAAGTTCTTCCAGTTCATTCCATTTGTCAATGCATTCAATTTCGATCTGGGAATCTGCAATACTGATTTTTTTCACGGAAGAATTTTCATATAAGCCAGATAATTTGCCGTCAAAATGCTCTATGTACACATCGGTCAGATTATTATAATTTTCGGTAAATCTAAAATCATTGATCGTTCCGTTAATGTATATTTGCCGTATATTTTCCAATTTTCCTAATGAAGATATATCTAAAGAAGAATCTGTCTGATTATTGATTTTTAGAATTTCTGCCATTTCCGAATTATCTGGCATTTCCAAAGTGCAGCTTATATTTTTTAAGTCAATCGTTAAACATTTTTCCTGTTCATCATAAGCATACGGTGAAGGAGTTTGGACAACTGCTTTCGTTTTTGAAATTTCTGTTTCTATACCGAAATCATTTTTATCTGAAACGTCATTTATATTGTTAATATCGGTTTCTTTATGTAAAGAATTTATTTTCGCAGCTACGTCTTGAAAATGATCGTCAGCCGTTTCGCTGTTAGCAGAGCATGAACATAAAATACAACACGATATAACTGAAAAGAATACTTTTTTTAATTTCATAATTAATTCTCCCTCAAAACATATCTCTTGGTTGAAATGTATTTTTATATTCATTACAACCAAGAGATTAAACCTCAACATTTTTGTTAAATTGATT
>CAYOAV010000154.1:0-2509 GCA_964402055.1 uncultured Ruminococcus sp.
AGGAGGAATAAGGTATGGAGTGGATAGCATCAGTGAAACAGGCAATAACATATATGGAAGAGCATCTTATGGAGGATTATGAAGATGTGGTTAAGCAGATACACACTTCAAACTATGAGCTTCAGAGGGCATTTAGCTTTCTTACAGGGATGACTGCCAATACTTATTTGAGCAATTAAACGGATAATATCAAAGATTGTTCTTTGACGAGTTTTTCATCGGGAGGCAAGCGAAAATATGACAAAAATATATTTATCAACATATCATGCCTTAATTGAAAGCGGATATGAAGATCCTGAATCACATATTCATCAGGCGGCACATATTATTGTTGCCTTGGAAAAGGATATTGTTTGTAAAGTTAATAACGAAGAATACATTTGCCGTGGTATTGTTATTCCCTCAAATACCGAGCACACAATTCTAAGTGATAACACACCTGTCATTGTTTTTTTATTTGAAGAAACCACAATGGTTGCGGAACAGTTAAATCAGACTAAAATAATAGATACTGAAGCTGCAGCAAGAATTGCTGATCGCTATCAAAAGCTTGTAGCAAATGCTGAGGACAAAACGATTGGCTATAAAGCATTTTACGCAGCAGTTGCGGATATGCTGAAAATAAAAACGCCTGCATTAAAGGCTTTGGATGAGAGGATTATAGAGGCAATTACATTCATTCGTGAAAATGCAGGCGGCGATATTACAGTTAAGGAAATTGCCGAACGGGTATATATGTCAGAAAGTCGGTTTTCTCATCTTTTTAAATCTCAAACAGGCATTTCTGTTGCAAGCTTTCTTATCATGACAAAAATAATAAAAGCCTACGATGGAATTTTTACAGGAAAGAATATTACATTTTCCGCGGTTGAAGCAGGCTTTTACAGCTCAGCTCATTTTGCCGCTGTTAATAAAAAGATGTTTGGAATAAAAGCCAGCTCCCTTGTCGGAAATGTTGATTTATATAGAATAGCAGAAATTTGATAGACCAAAAATGTCCCTCCTAGTATACTTATATTATACTAATAACAAAAAACTGTAGACAAAAAATCTTTGTATGATCCATATACGCAAGATCATACTCGATTTTTCGTACAGTCTTTAAGTGGTTCAGAGTATTAGGAGGGATTTATTATGAATTTTAAATTCAAAAAAGGTGTTTATAAATTAAATGAGCATAGTAATTTTGATTTTCAGCTTAATCGACTTGTTATGTGGGACGGTGGAGATTTAGAGGAAGTTAGGGCAATTGGCGGCAAAATTAACACAAGTGAGGACTGGAAACGTGAGCTTATTGCTTTAGGTGACAAGGCAGCTTCTGAAAATCGTATCGAGAATGCTATAGGCTATTACAGAATGAGCGAATTCTTTATGTATGACGGCGACAGCGATAAGAAAAAGTATTATCTTAAAGCAACAGAAATGTTTTATGAATATTATAAGGATTATTTTGATAGGGGCGAAGTGGAGCAATACAGAGTCCCCTACGAGGATGTAGAGCTGCCTGTTATGCACGTCAAGGCAAAGGGGGATACAAAGGATATTATACTTCTTCATGGTGGAAACGACAGCTACTTTGAGGAACTTTTTGTACCCATGCTCTACCTAGCGGAAAACGGCTTTGAGGTGTATCTTTTTGAGGGTCCGGGTCAAGGCGGCGTTGTCCGTGTGCAAAACAAGCATTTCACTTATGAATGGGAAAAGCCTGTTAAAGCAATTTTGGATTATTTTAATTTAAATGATGTCACCATTATCGGTGCTTCTCTCGGAGGTATGCTTGCTCCCCGTGCGGCTGCCTTTGAAAAGCGTATTTCGAGAGTAATTGCATGGAGTATTTTTCCGAATTTTCGAGATGTTCTCCTTGCTGCATCTAGTCCAAAAGAAGAGAAAGCCATGAAGCTTGCGAAATGGTTGATTGATCATAATTTCAAATGGCTTATCAATACAATCTTTAACAGCAAAGCGAAAAAGGATGAGCTTATTCGTTGGGGCTTGGAGCATGGTAAATATGCATATGAAGCAGCGGACGCTTTTTCGTATGCGAAAAAAATGAATCAATTTCAGATGATGAATATTGCCGACAAGATTACACAGGATATTTTGATTGTGGGAGCAAGTAAGGATCATTTTATTCCATATACAATGGTAGGTAAGGAGATAAACGCTTTAATCAATGTGCGTTCCCTGACCTTTAGATTGTTTACAGAGAAGGAAGATGCTTGCAACCACTGCAATTGTGGAAATGTGAAGCTTACCTTTGATACATTTATGAACTGGATTATGCAGATGAAAGAGGTTGACCGTTGAGGTTATAATTGTTCTGTTGACAAATTCTGCAGATAGAGTACAGTTAATATAGGTAAATCCGTCCTTGAATATGCTCAAGGGCGGGTTTCATTTACTGTTTAGAGGGAGTTCAATTTCCCACTAAACATTTGCTTTGTTAAATGATGAGGCAAGCCTCTTGCTGAAATCAGGAATTTCAAATTTTCCCTATTGCAATACATTT
>CAYOAV010000155.1:0-2477 GCA_964402055.1 uncultured Ruminococcus sp.
TGGGATGCATGGGCTGAAAATGAATCCGCTCCTTTGCTTGATGAGTATGAGAATTTTTCTCGAGATACTAGCTTTGAGGAGATGCTTGAGCAGAGTGCGGAACAGTGGTCGGATACTTGTAAAACGGCACTTAGTTTTTGGGCGTTTGGTTTATTACAAGAAAATTTGAATCAAATGTCAGAATGGGATTATTCTTTATACTACAAAATCAATCTAAGCGAAGAACAGACGAGGATAATATATGATGATTTAGAAGTTGCTACAAAAGTTGAAAAAATTAAGACATTACAAGTACAATCTCAATCTGCAACTGAAGCTAATATGGAATTATATAACGTCGGATATACAGATCCACCATACATGGCAAATACTAACACGCAAATTATAATGCTAGAAAAGGATACAGAATTTGTTCGTGTTCTTAATAATAAAAATAATCCTTTAGGTAAATGGTTTATGTTAGAGGATGATATTAAAGGTTTATCTGCTTTAGAAATACAAGATAAATACGCTATTCCTGTTACACCAACCAAGTACATACACATAAAAATACCTGCTGGTAGTACAATAAGAGTTGGTAAAGCTAATGGATTATATGGCTTTTCTGGTGGAGGAGTCCAGTTTGACAACTATGGTATGCAAATGTTTGAAGATTGGATTACTTCGGATTATATTTTCTTATAAAATTTCAAATAATTAGGAATCCGCTGATTAAAGCCAAGCGTTCGTTTCATCGTTTTGAAAAATGTACGAGTTTATGTCTTTGAGGACATTTTGAAAAACAGCAGAACCGTATTAATCAGCGGTTTCTTAGTTATATTCAATAATTAGATTTTGAGAAAGGATTGATAATTATATGAAAGTGCATACCGAAACAGAATTCAATAATATAAAAAGTAATAATATTAAAATATGTAGGCAATACAGTGATTATTACATTGTTGTTGTTAAAGGTGAATCTTATGATGAGATTTGCTGTTATGATTATGATTTTCAATTGATATGGAAACAGAGAGATAGAGATCCTGAATCCACTGGAAATATTGTAAATTTTATTAAGATCAATTCGTGGGTAAAGGTTTTTTATTCAAATGACAAAGTTATACGCATCAGAGCGGAATCGGAGGATTCCTCTGCCTATGGTATCTATCTTGATTATGGGATTGAAGTCTTTGATAAAAGGTTGCTTGATATGTCGATCAATAAAAATATATTGATTTATAATGACGTAAAAATTACATTAGAAAATACAATTAACGATATAAAACTTTATGATGATAATATATTTATTTTAGCAAATTCTAAAAAATCAAGCTGCTCAAATAATTGGCTCACGCTATATGCATATGATTTTTATGGGAATTGCAAGTGGATCATTGAAGATTATTCAAAAAAACTCGGGATAAAAACAAGTAGAATAGATTATTTTGGATTTATTGAAGGTGAACTTTATGCTGAAACATTTGACGCTTATAGATTGTATATTAATATCGAAACTGGAAAAGTGGACAGGTATGTATCTTTTGCAAAATTCAAATAATAAGTTGATCTTGTTATTTCATGTTCTGTATTACAAAAATCTACATGGATATTATATTTATATAACTTAGGCAAGATGTCCCCCGCCCTTAAGGCGGGTTACATTTACTGTTTAGTAGGAGTTAATTCTCCCACTAAACAGTAGTTGGCTACGCCAACCCTTGCCACGTTAAATGACGGGGCAAGCCCCTTATTGAATGGAGGATGCTATATGACAGACAATATATTAAAAAGGCTTACACTTGAAAAATACGATATAATTGCCGTAGGAACAACTTTTTATAAAAAAATATATATATTGTCAAAATCGGGAGCCGTTTGCAATATGATTGATCTAAGCGATATATTGAATGACAGCTATGCAATAAATATGTTCTATATTTTTGGTTGGATAAAACTCTATTACAATTCCGGACAAACTATTCGTATTAAAATTCCAACCGGTGAATATTATTTATATACCAATGAAAATAATTATAATTTAGGAACAATTAAACATGATATTTCTGTAAATGATGACACTATTTATCTTAATGACACATCCTTAAGTTTTAATCATAAAATACATGATATACAACTTTATAAAAATTGTATTATAGTTTCACTCTATTTTAATCCTACGTTTGGTACAAAAAAGGATTGCTGTAATGTTTATTGTATGGATTTATTTGGAAGAAGTGTATGGCAAATAGAAAATTATTTTGAAAAATACGGATTGAAATATGATGATATAATTTTATCGTTTATTGTTGACAAAGATATTATATATGGAAGAACATATATGGGACGAAATATAACAATCAATGGTGATAACGGAAATGTTATAGACGTATCTGTTTCACAAAGATTTTGTTAGTATAAAAGATTAAAAAACATCTAAACGTATTATACCGCAGAAAAGTCGCTGCTTTTTCATATTACATCGTATCCGCCAACCA
>CAYOAV010000156.1:0-2441 GCA_964402055.1 uncultured Ruminococcus sp.
TATGTAAAGGAATGAGATAATGTTTAAGATCGTTCGCAAAAAGATCCTTAACCCCACTGTTACGCTTATGGATATTGAAGCTCCCATGATAGCTAAAAAGGCTGAACCGGGTCAGTTTATTATCCTCCGTGTTGATGAAGAGGGTGAACGTATTCCGCTTACTGTTGCGGATTTCGACAGAGAAAAGGGTACTGTTACTATTATTTTCCAGATAGTCGGTGCAACGACCGAAAAGCTCAATCATAAAAATGAGGGCGAATATATCCAGGATTTCGTTGGCCCTCTCGGAGTTGCTTCACATACTGACGGACTTAAAAAGGTTGCTGTTGTCGGCGGCGGCGTTGGCTGTGCAATTGCATATCCTATCGCTAAAAAGCTCCATAATCTCGGCTGTGAGGTTCACTCAATAGTCGGCTTCAGAAATAAGGATCTTGTTATCCTTGAGGATGAATTTAACGCTGTTTCAGACAAGCTCTGTATGATGACTGACGATGGCTCACACGGCGAAAAGGGTCTTGTTACAGAAGCTCTCCGCAAGCTTATCGAAAGCGGCGAAAAATATGACGAGGTTATCGCAATAGGCCCTCTTGTTATGATGAAATTCGTTGTCGCTGTAACAAAGGAATTTGATATAAAGACCGTTGTTTCAATGAATCCTATTATGATAGACGGAACGGGAATGTGCGGCGGCTGTCGCCTTACTGTCGGTGGAGAAACAAAATTTGCCTGCGTTGACGGCCCTGATTTTGACGGATTCCTCGTTGATTTTGATGAAGCTATGGACAGAGGCTCTATGTACAAGCCTTTTGAACGCCGTAAGCACGAGGAAACCTGCAATCTTTTCGCTAAGGAGGTAAAGTGATAATGCCTAATATGTCACCAAATAAAAATCCTATGCCAACACAGGATCCAAAGGAAAGAAGCTGCAACTTCAAGGAGGTTGCTCTCGGATATACAAAGGAAACCGCTGTTGACGAGGCTAAGCGTTGCCTTAATTGTAAAAATAAGCCATGCGTAAGCGGTTGCCCTGTCGGAATCGCTATCCCCGATTTCATCGCAAAGGTTGCCGAGGAGGATTTCGAGGGAGCTTATGAAATAATCACAAAATCAAGCTCACTCCCTGCTGTTTGCGGACGTGTATGCCCACAGGAAAGTCAGTGCGAGGGCAAATGCGTAAGAGGTATAAAGACCGAAGCTGTCGGTATCGGCAGGCTTGAACGCTTTGTTGCCGACTGGCATAATGAGCATAGTACTGGTGCGGTTGAAAAGCCTGCTCCGAACGGTCATAAGGTTGCAGTTATCGGTGCAGGCCCATCGGGACTTACCTGTGCAGGCGACCTTGCAAAGCTTGGCTATGATGTAACAATATATGAAGCTCTCCACCTCGCTGGCGGTGTGCTTGTTTATGGTATTCCCGAATTCAGACTTCCTAAGGCTATTGTTCAGAAAGAGGTTGACGGACTTAAGGCTCTTGGAGTTAAGGTTATTACAAATACAGTTGTCGGAAAAACAATATCCGTTGATGAGCTTTTCGAGGACGAGGGCTTTGAGGCTGTATTTATCGGTTCAGGTGCAGGCCTTCCGAGATTTATGGGAATCCCAGGTGAAAATTTCAAGGGTGTTTACTCCGCAAATGAATTCCTTACCCGTGTAAATCTTATGAAGGCATATAAAGAGGATTCCGATACACCTATAAAGAAGAATAAGAGCGTTGCAGTCGTAGGCGGCGGTAACGTTGCAATGGATGCCGCAAGATGTGCAAAGCGTCTTGGTGCGGAAAATGTTTACATAGTTTACAGAAGAAGCGAAGCGGAAATGCCTGCCCGTAAGGAAGAGGTCGAACACGCAAAGGAAGAGGGCATCATTTTCAAGACCCTTAATAACCCTATTGAGGTAATGGGCGGCGAGGATAAGTTTGTAAACGGACTTAAATGCGTTGAAATGGAGCTTGGCGAGCCTGACGAAAGCGGCAGAAGACGGCCTGTTGTAAAGGAAAACTCCGAGTTTATCCTTGATGTTGACTGCGTTGTAATGTCAATAGGCACATCACCAAATCCGCTTATAAAGAATACGACCAAGGGCATTGAAACCAACAAACATGGCTGCTTTATCTGCAACGAGGACGGTCTTACCTCCCGTGAGGGCGTATATGCAGGCGGTGACGCTGTAACAGGTGCGGCAACGGTTATTCTTGCAATGGGTGCAGGAAAAACTGCGGCTAAGGCTATGGATGAGTATATTAAATCTAAATAACCTGAAAAAATCAATTAAAAAGGAGCGGTAACGAAAATGTTACTGCTCTGATTTTTTATACATTTGATAATTATTGATATTGTAGGGGACGGGTTGCCCGTTCCGTTGAAATACGGTAAGCTCTTTAAAAAAATCTTGCAATAAGCAAGTAGATGTGGTATAATACAATTAAAGAAGTACAACAGGGG
>CAYOAV010000157.1:0-2339 GCA_964402055.1 uncultured Ruminococcus sp.
GTGCAAAGACTAAATCAACACCTCTTGATATATAAGTTTCATAACTTTCCTCATATGCTAAACTATAACGTGTACTAAATTTTGAATCAAAAACTTCTGCCCATTCATTTTCTATTAATGTAGAATAAACTCCATCAATATAATCCGAAAGACCAAAAGCTATCAACAAATCATATGTTGTTCTAGATACACACGCTACCTTCTTAGGATTTTTCTCTACTTCAATTTCATTTCCCAACATATCTTTTACTATTACTTTATCTTCATAAGATTTTGTGTCACAAGATATCATTGGAATTGATAGCATTATAATTATAATAGTAATTATAAAACATTTTAAAATTCTTTTAATATTCATTTTTATCCTCCTAAGAGAAATACTTTAAGCAAGCTGCTAAAGACTTAAGATGTATTTTAAGTCTTTTTCGCAATTATTTTTCTCTTTATATTTTTATGATTTTTTAGTTTTAACTGTTATTAATTATCGCAACAGATACTTCGTCGTGCGGTATGAATACTTGAGTACTTTGTGTTCAAATATATTTACTTACTCAAAGGGCAAGTTCAGTTGAAAAAAGTACCGAAACAGACTGTGCTTTTTTCTAGTGCATCAATGAAAACATATCTTATAGTAAGTCACTCCTAAATTTTTTTATTAAATAATTTAATTTTTAGAATAATTCGACACGCCCAAGTAAGAAATCTATTAAGTTGTAATGAAGGATACCATTATCATCATAGAAATTATGTGGAATATCCATATGGATAATTATCTTCTTAAAGAAATCCCTCGTTAAAAGTAATGATTGCAACTCAGAAAACTCCTTTTTATCTGTATCCATTTGGAATGCTAATTGAATATATATTTTCTTGTCATTATCATTGACTATAAAATAGATTTCTTTTTGCACATTTCCACCGCCGGTACGGTCAGTAACCACTCCGACATTAACAGACGCAGTAGTTCATTATAAATAATGTTTTCCATAATATGTCCCAGATCGTATTGACGATAGTTCAAACGAGCATTACGGAGACCCGTATCGGCATAGTAGTATTTGTTAGGATACTTGAAATAAGTCTTTCCTTTAACATCATATCGTTTTACCATAGATATCAAAAATTAATCTATAATGTGTTGAACATAATTTGTAACCAAAGCAGGGTTGACTTTTTCATTTTTCATACTAGACAGTGCATTTGCAATATTTGTTGGATTTGTTAGCGAACTAATCTGTAACGCAAGAAAGTCTAGTATCTCCTCAAGAATATCCTCACGTTCAATATTGTTACGCCCGATAATATCTTTTACATACAGCTCATTATACAAAGAAGTTAAATAATCCTTTTTATCTTTCTCATCGGTCAATGCTAATGTACGAGGCATTCCACCATAAAGCATATATGCATCAAGAGCTTTTCTTTCGTCCCCGCCCACATAAGAGTAATATTCCTCAAAAGATAATGGGTACACATGAATTTGTGTAGCACGACTTCTAAATTCTGTAGCAATGTCTTTTGATAAACCTTTTGAATTACTGCCTGTTACATAGACATCAAGGTTTTTGTAAGATTTGAGTTCATTCAACATATCGTAAATTGAAACCTCAATACCGCCATTTTTTTCATCAACAACTTTTGTTGTAAATTGCACCTCATCAATAAGCAAATAAAACTGTTTATTGCTATCTTTTGTAACAATAGATTCAATATACTCACAAAGTGTAATTGGATTTCTAAATTTATAATATCGACGTTGATCAAGTTCAATTTTGATAATGCAATCTTCTGAAATACCCTTTGAATGTAAATATTCGTAGAACAAATCAAAAAGCAATACCGATTTTCCGCAACGACGAATACCTGTAATTACTTTAATCTCACCATTCCACATATTACGAACGATACGTTCTAAATAAGAATCTCGTTTAATCATTCTCTAACCTCAAACTTTCGACAAATTCGTCGTAACTTTTTTATACTATACCACGATATCCGTAAAAAATCAAGATAACAGATGAAATGTAACATTAAAGTTGTAACAAAAATGTCGCAAGTTCTATGTTAGTCTAACACATTCGTACTAAATTTCTTCAGCTATGATATCGTCAATAAAGCCATCGACTTTAGGTTTTTGATAACGCGATACTGTTTGTTACGTCTCCCTAAATCAAGAAAACTTCTCACATTCGAAAATAGAGAAGCAACCCCTTTCTGTAAAGAAAAAAGGTCTGACACTTTTTGTATCAAACCTAAGATTATCAAATGGTGCTGAAAAGGAGGTTCGAACTCCTGACTTACGTATTACGGGTACGTTACTCTACCAACTGAGTTATTCC
>CAYOAV010000158.1:0-2158 GCA_964402055.1 uncultured Ruminococcus sp.
TTATAACTTATAAAAGATAAATTTCAGTATCTTTCAACAGATATGTTTTTACTATTGCTCCCCCAATTAACTATTGAAGATTTATGCGAAGAACCGCAACCGAAAGCCTAGGAAGAAAACCGCAGAAATATGCAGATATTTCAAGGTTTTCTGACGACGGATTTCGATTGTGGGGCAAGCAGAAAATTCAGGAGTTAATTGGGGAGCAATATGATAAGAACCTAAATCATCACCCGATATTGGGCATTGTCGGAGGCTTATCATATTCAATAAGGGGCTTGCCACGTTATTTAACAAAAGCAAACGTTCAGCGAGAGATTGAACTCCTACTAAACAGTAAATGGAACACCGCCGAATTGTATGAAATTCGATTTAATCTTGCCTAAGTTATATGCTCAGTATACTATTTTTTCTGCTTATTTTCAAATGTTTTGTAAGGTAAGCCAAAATATATTTCAGGCAAAATTACCGCCGTATTCTCTGTATCCTCCTTGCCTTTCCAAGCAACTATGAAACGTATTTTTGCCTTAATCGGGAAGTACCCATGCTCTGCCATTTTCGCTATCTCATCTTTGAATTTTTTTGAAAAGCGTATTGCAGGATATATTTTTTCATTATTCAGAATATACAGAACATCTCCTCGGATAACAAGCTCATCACCGCTTTTTGTGTTGGAGTGAAATATAAATTCCTTTCTTCCTTTACAAAAATCAAGATAAATATCCTTATGTGAAAGCTGAACAACTATCTCTTCGGGGCGATCATATATCTTTTCGTCAAGGGATTTTTCTACACCGTTTGGCTCAAAATCATCAAAAATATCATTATTATAATGAATATGCAGGTTGTTTTTCGCTCTTGTCATACCTACATAAAGCTTTCTACGCTCCTTGTCAATATTGGTTTTTACATTGTCAAGAAGCATAAAAACATTGTCAAATTCCCTGCCCTTGGATTTATGGATCGTTGAAACAGTCACAGCTCCCTGCTCGTCATGGTAAAAATCTTCAAGCTGTGATTCTTGCAGGAACAATTTAAAATCGTTCTTGTATTTTTTCTCATTGGAAAGCTCAAAAGCCTCAAGCATATCAAGACAAAGCTGCAGACATTCGCTGTCCCTATATCTTTCCTTAAGCCTGTTTTTAGCATTATTCCAAACAGTGTCGGAAATTATTGGTGAAGCACATTCACTTTCTATATACTTAAAAAACAGCCTCATTTCTGCAAGGTCATTCAAATCAAAACCATCCAATGACTGGATAAGCTTTGCTCTGACATTGTTTTTAAGAAGTGAACCCATAACCCTGTATGTTTCATCATTTGTTGAGGTGAGAACACACGTTGTTCCGCTGTATGCCGATGTAATAATATCATTAACAACAGCTTTGTCAAGGTTTTTTGAAGTATGCTTTATAAGCCTTACATTTCCTTTTTCTTTTCTTACCGGAATTATCGGCTCGGTTTTCATTCGTTCCGTGATAGTTTCAGCAAAAAGGTTTGCAAGCTCAACTATATTCGGACAGCTGCGATAATTTTCAAGCAATTCATATTTAACTGCCCCTTTGTCAAGAATAAACGAACGGAGATATTTTGAATCTGAACCTCTGAATTCATAAACATTCTGATCATCATCACCTACGGCAATAACTCGCATTTCCTCGTTTCTTTCCATAAGTGCTTCAATAAGTGCAAACTCATTTTCATCCATATCCTGTGCTTCATCAATGACAACAACCGTTTTTGTTATTCTGCCAAGCTCAACATCGCCGTTTTTAATCATCTCGGCGGCTTCTTTAACCACATTTTCTGCCTCCTGCAGGCTTCCGATTTTTCCGATAAGGTCAAAGCAATAGGAGTGAAATGTCTTTATTTCCACAAATTTTGCGGCATTTCCTATAAGTGCATATAGCCTTTGCTTGAATTCTGTCGCAGCCGCACGGGAAAATGTAACCATAAGAAGCTGTTCATGCTTTACATCCTCTAAAAGGAACAACGATGCAAGCTTATGTACAAGCACTCTTGTCTTTCCCGAACCTGGACCTGCTGTGACTACTATATAAGGCGAAGTATCGTCGTTTATGATATTCCGCTGTATCTGTGACAGCTCATTAAAAAGCTTGTTGTACTTTTGCGGTGTGATATTACGCTCTATGTCTGC
>CAYOAV010000159.1:0-2129 GCA_964402055.1 uncultured Ruminococcus sp.
TATAGTGAAGTACAACCTTTTTGACGTTTTTCAACGCAATCTGCGGACGGCTGTACTTATTGGGAGTTAAAAGTGCATCAATAATCTGCATAAATTTTCCTCCTTAATCTGCTATTGGAAAAGCAAAACACGGATAAATATCTTTTGTACCCGTTATGACAGATACTATCTTGTAAAGCTGCCCATTAAAATTTACTATTGTATTATCTTCAGCAAATAATGTCGCTCCAAGCACTTTGTATAACTCTTTAAACATTTTTTCGTAAACTATTGACGGCATTTGAACAGCTGAAAAAAATGTACTGCTGTTGGTCGGAGTGCCGTTAGTTATGTCGATTTTTCCGTCCTTGTAATACATTATGTCGTTCATAAAACCGCTCCAAGAACCAGACGTGTCTTTAGCAAAAATCATTCTATATGAATCAATTGCTGTTCTTAAATATATCACGTTGCCGCTTTTACTCGTCTGATAATATATTGTTTCCTCCGCACTACTATTTTCACTTAGTGATGTTCCTAAAAAATCATTTTTTGAAGAAATCGGCTCAATTCTAACACCTGGGGACAGGCTTGTTGAAGCTGAATAAGCAACAACTATTCCGCAGGTTTTTTCTTCGTCCAACCAATAAGGAGTAACGCAATACTTGCCGATTGTAGTTGTTTCCCCCTTGTTGGTTATACCCAGTACGTTTTCAATAAAATCTCCATACTGTTCAGCCCTTGCTTCCCTACTTTCTGCCGCTGGTAATGTATATATAGATTCTTTTAAGCTCATTTTTACTCCTCCTCATAAATTGATCCAATTAAAACATCGTTGATGATTCTCTCACCGTGATAAACACCCATTGATAATCTGTCTGTGTCACCTCCTTTCGCCGCAGACTTAAAAGGGCATTCAGCGATAACGCTTGCAATGACCTGAACCTCGCCGCTGCCGAGAAGCACGAGCTTGCGGTCAAAGCCGCCCGATACACGGATATTTGAGCCTGCTGAAACTGAATATGAACCGTCCGAACCTTTTACAGGCTCTTTTTCAAGCGATATAAGAACCTCGTTTGCGGAACGATTTTCTATCCAATAATACGGATAGCTTTCCGAAAATTCAAGGCATAAAGCCTCGCTTTCAAGCTGAATATTTGTTACATTTCCTGATATTTTTTGAGTTTTCATTTGAGTACCTCCTTATATTGTTCCGTCGGGTTTGGGATAAAGCTGCACACAGTTTTCGAATTTATTTCCGTTTAATTTACAATCATTGGCAAGAATGAGCTTTTGCAAGCTGTAACAGCTTTTGAACTCATCAGCCGTTATTTCTGCAAGCTTTGGAGCATATACCGATTTCAACGAATAACAATTTGTATCAAAAGCCGCTCCGCTCTCTGATTCTGCCAAAGGCATATCAACGCTTTTTAAGGCATAACAGCCGCTGAACATCCCATCTGGTATCACTTTAAGATTTTGCAGACAATCAGCCTTTTCAAGTGCAAAACAGTTTTGAAATGTCAGCTCTTCAAATGTTTCGGGCGGTATGGCAATTTTTATTTTCTTCATTGAATAAAAACTATAAAATTTTGCCTTGCTACCATTCAGTCCACCCAAAAATTCAGCATAAACAAGCTTGTTACCATAAAATTTAGATGGAATTGAAGCTTTATTTTCCCCCAAATTTATATTACTTCCGACTTTAATCGCACGAATACATCTGCATTGTTTATTTGTTGAATTGTAAAAGCCAAAGCTGCCTTCAATAATTTGACCCGCCATAAATGCAATATTGGTTGCTAAAGCATCTAGAGTTACTTCATTACCTGCCGCCGTAACAGTAATAATATACTGACCTGCTGTCTGATAAACGTGATAAGGGTTATAAGCATAGCCAGCAGGATATTCATATGTATAACCATCATCGCCGTAATTTATCTGACCGCCGTCATATTTTTTGCCGTAAAGACCAATTACTGGTGCAACATCTCCTGCTTCCGCTTCAACATACATAATTATCTGATTCGGCTCGGGGTCGGGAATTTCCAGCCAATGCTCAGGCAAAGTCCATTCGTCAGAACCGCCCCCGAATTTCTTCTTTCCAAAAACCAACCCTGCCGCAAAGCCTGTTGCAAAATCCATTTTAT
>CAYOAV010000160.1:0-2052 GCA_964402055.1 uncultured Ruminococcus sp.
GGATCCAGACCTTCCTAAGACTATCTTCGGCTTTTTGAGTTTTGCGGAATCAGGAATAAGTTAAACTCCTTTTTTACTTTTTTTATAAGTTCCATTTCCGCATCAGTTGGAGGAGTGCCTGAATCGTTCTTGTTATGCTGCAAATAAACGTGACGATGTGGTTTTACCCCATTATGTTCGTGTGCCAGATCAATGCTGACTGCTTGATTATGATTTTCATCATAATATGCCAAATGCTTAAGAATTCCATCTTTTACAATGGCGTATATTCTTCCAGGAGTGTGGGAATACTCGGGAGCTTTTACATTGTTTGAATCCTGAATGATTACCTTTAAGGAACTCGTTAACATAATTGCTACAACCCAACGTAGATATAATTACGACCGAACCTGTTTCAATAGATCCCAAGCAAAGATCGTATGTATCAGGCAATGCCCAACCTACGGTCGGAATGACATTACATCCATAGGATTGCCAAGTTTTTCCCAACCAGCGTGACATAAATATATTATGCCTTATTTCATTATAATTCATTGAAGGGTAAAGGCTAAAATCGGGCGTTGCAACGGCAGCGTATGTCTGGAAGATAGGAATCTTCTTTAAAGGCGAATTCCATAATGATAATAACCTTTTATCGTAATTGAACATTGTTAAAAGAGTGTTGCGGTTATTATTTCTTACAGACATATTCTGCATACCCCTTATACCGAGTGTATCCCAATTGATTTTACTGTAGTCAGCTCGATTTAAAATCGGCATATTATTTTGGTCATAGGATACATCGCCGAAGAGCGGACGTATTACCTTGTAGACATCATATTCGGATAACCCTTTATTCATTGATATTGCTCCTAACATTTTACCATATTTATGCCATGATTTCAACATGTAACATATATGCTTGTTCGCTAATTTCTAACAAACTATACATAATATAAAGGAACGTTTCAGTCCCTTTATATTATGTATTTTTACCGTTATCAATAAGATTTAACTGTTGTAAACGGTACTTCATCGGATTGAAATTCACTCCGAACGCCTTAGCCAACTTTGAAATATGCGGATTTATCCATCTTTCATACCGTAATGGTTTTTCTGGAACGCCTTTCATTTTAAGAGAAGCGACAAATGCTTGACTAACAGCTATTCTCGGCATCTGAAATGCTGCTGCACAATAATTTGCCTGATATTCAATGATTTCAAGTGCAGTCATTTTGGGACGTTCTCTGCTCCATGGATTAAAATTTTCTTTTTTACAATATTGTCCCATACCGTCAGAGCTCTTAAAGCATCTTTGGTGAAGCAAATAATGAAAGCACTCATGTGTGACGATGAAACGCTCACGTTCTTCCTCTTTGGAATCAACTACTGTTCTATCAATAAGAATAGCGCCTTTTGGGACAAGTATTCTTTTAGGAACCATGCCTTTTTCAAAATATGGTGAATTCCATTCATACCAAATCATATTCTCAAAAGCAACCATGCCAAGAATCGCCTGGTTAGGCGTTATATAAATCCAATCTGTTCGTGCTCCGATATGATCAATCAGATCGTAAGGGTCAAAATGCTAAGGCACTTCAAGCCTTTCAGGATCGAATTCTTGATTTAGTTTGTCTGCATAGGTCTCTAACTGTGTCTTTGATAAGTTGTAATATATCAAGGGTTATCTCCTTCTTCCTTTTTGGCTTCAAGTATTTTAATGACTTTTAGCCAGTCTTCATCATCTGCATTGAGATCACGAGCCATTCGCAGAGCTACTCGTGCATTGTCAGTTCCCATAATATATTCAGGAAGATCTGGCGAAACACTGTTTTCTTTTTCGTTTGCAGCAAGATCAAACAAGGTATTGATTTCATCTTCTGACAGTTCAAGAGCAGAAGCTATCTTATATATTTTTTCTTTATCGGGTGGATAACGTCTGTTGTTTTCGATGTCGGACATATAAGCAGGAACAATACCGATAATCTCGGCAAGTTTTCTTAAATTTATTTTTTTTTCAAGACGTTTCTCCCTTACAAAGTCACCGAATCGTTTGTTTATTTCCATATTATA
>CAYOAV010000161.1:0-1997 GCA_964402055.1 uncultured Ruminococcus sp.
TTATAATGATATTTACTATGATTTTCTTTTCAATAGCTCCAGTTTTTACTTTTTCATTATTTGGAAGATATTGGAGTAAAAATCACATTAAGTATGTTCTTTCTATCGATGTAGAACTAATTTGTTTTATAATACCCTCAATGTTATTTGGAAGTGTAGAAGGAGGAGGAGTATTGATTAATTCGAACCTAAACTATGATGTCTATTTTTTAGTGTTTAAATTGTTTGAACTTAGGTGATTTGAGAAAATATTGCTGATGATTTTGTAAAATACAAACTGATGTATTGCTCCCCCAATTAACTCCTGAATTTTTCGCATAAATCTTCAATAGTTAATTGGTGGAGCAATAATAAATATTGTGGCTAACATTTATTGGAGTTATATAGGACGTTTTTTGCAGTGCAGTAAATATGATACCAATCCTCGGCGGAAATAACCGCATTCGTCGTCAAGCCCGCCCGCGGTCGCTTTTCTATAGCAATTCACAAAAATGCTGAGTACGGAAATTGATGGTAAAAGCATATGAAAAAAGTCATAATGCAACTGAAGCTGCAAGAAACTTTTCTGTAAGCAGAGATATGGTATATGAATATGTAAATCGAAAGAGGAACAATGAATCAATCGAGGTAAAAACAAGCCAAAGAGAACGCAAGTTCAAGCTTGCAATTATGGGGTTATTGAGGAGAGGCTAAATTATGAAAATGAAAAGAATCATATGTATTACTTTAATACTGGGATTATTAATGATGTGTTATGAAGCTATACGGGTAAGAACAGAGTACTTAAAGGGATATTATGATTTTACAGATTTGATGATGGGTTTGTCTTTAATCATATTTTCCAATATACTCATTTTTATTTCAGAAATACTTATTTCATACTTTTATGATCAATGTTCATCTTCTTGTATGAAAAAAGTTTGGCGGTGGGTTTTATACTTTGAAATGATATTAGGTATTCTTACGTTACTTTTTTATATATTCGCAGAAAGATTTGATATTGATTATTCGTATTACAATACACCATTTTTGCAATCATTGGTATCATTTTCTGATTGTGTAAATGGTTCTGTACTTTTAGTGACATCAATCATTTCACAATGTGTTTTAAAAAACAAAAATATTGGAAATAATCATAAAAAAACATAACAGAAATCTAACCATAATATGCTTCTGCCCATAGAAACAGAATATGATGAAGTAAACAGCATTGTATCGGCAACAACAGACAGAGTAGGCACATACTGCCTTATGGATATGGAGCTGTTGTTTGAAAATCTTGGGATAGAAGCAGATTTCTGTATAGTGTGATAACATAGTTTATATAATGTGCAAGGACATAGTTTACAACTTTATGATATACTAAAGGCAGAAAATGTCGAAAGGGGACATCTTGCTTTTTTTACCAAATTATGCTACAATGTGTATACACTATTCTATGTTTAGTTTAGAGGTGGCAATGTATGAGTAAGCCCGATAATACACTATATAAAGCATTGCAGGATTTTCCTCGCAAACGGATCACATTAGAGGAACTTAACAGATTTTGCACGGATTCCGATAACCTTTATGAACAGATCAAGAGGCTAACTGATAATGGTGTACTAACACCTGTCAAGAGCAGCGGAACAAACGGCAATCAGAAGAACCCGTTGTTTATGCGATATACTGTCAGCATTGAGAACACGATACAGGTATCACCAGATGAGATATACGCACTTCATCCGAGATTATCAGCAAATGGGTATTTACTTCGTAATCGAATGCAGTTTGTTAACAACAAAGTGTTTTTACGCCGTTTGAGTGAATGGCTTACCGATCACAAAGGCAATGATATGATGTCAAGGCGTGAGCGTTCTTTTGCAATATTCGGAGAAGAGAAGGAACTGGATAACCATTTGAAATTATTAGAGGCTATCGGAATCTCAGGTGATACGCTTCAATATTACGAAACGCCTGAACAGTGCTTTTCGGATTATATCCCTGTCAAAAAGCCA
>CAYOAV010000162.1:0-1970 GCA_964402055.1 uncultured Ruminococcus sp.
CTAAAAATAGAATTTGTATGACGGTGAGATTGGTGAAAAAATGTTGTGCTTTTGGCCATAGAGAATTGTACAGAAACATCGATGATGAACTAAAAGGCATAATAGTTAATTTGATTGAGAATGAAGGCGTTACATTGTTTATGACAGGCGGTATTGGTCAAACGGACGGAAAGTTTTCATCAATTGTTAGGGGATTGAAGTTAACATACAAGCAAATAAAGCTTGTTCTTGTGAAACCGTATTTTTCGGGTGAACTTAATACAAACAAGGATTATTACGAGATAATGTATGATGATGTGATTGTCCCGGATGAACTCGCCGGATGCTATTACAAATCAGCAATAACTAAAAGAAACCGTTGGATGATCGATAAATGTGATTATATTATCGATTGTACATACAGAGATTTTGGTGGCGCGGTAGATGCGATAAAGTATGCGAAACGTATTGACAAAATGGTTTTAGAAATAAAAAAATAAAGCTCCTGTTCGAGCGTGAACAAGAGCAAAATGTTGCGTAGAACTATAGGTTCAAAAAGTATTAAACAACACAAAAAATTATAAAATCACTAATTTAACTTCTATATTATAGCATTTGACAAACTGTTTGTCAATCAATATATGGCTACTTGTGTAACTTTTTTTAGAAAAAAGTCGCAATATAATCTCAAACTCTTTTGCAATGAACAATAATTTATAATAATTTATGGTCAGTTGCTGTGGTCAAATTGTTCGTTGCATAGAAAGGAGTGTACACACATGGCAAGACGTGGTGATAATATACACAAAAGAAAGGACGGCAGATGGGAAGGCAGATATAAAGATGGATATCGTTTGGATGGTACCGTTAAATACAGTTCCGTATATGCTTATTCATATTCCGAATGCAAAAAGAAACTTGTAAATGCACAATCATCTTCTAAACCGATCAACACAGTTAAGAGTAAGAAAACTTTTTCGGATCTACTTATGCAGTGGTTATTTGCCAATCAAATAAGATTAAAAGGTGCAACAGAAGCCAAATACACGAATATCATAGAGTCACACATTATACCTGCAATTGGTGACGTGAAATTATCGACACTAAATTCAAGTACAATAAATGCGTTTTTGGATAAGCAGCTCAATCAGGGCGGCATCAAAAACAACCAAGCACTTGCGCCATCTTATGTTAGGACAATGGCGGTCATTATTGAAGCTGCAATAAACTACGGTGTGATGGAAGGTATTTGCAATCCTTTAAGAACGCCAATAAACAAACCGTCTATACCCAAGAAGGATCTTGTCATATTAAGCCGGACTGCCGAAACAACTCTTACTGAAATTCTTATGTGTGATTCATCAAAGGTGGCAATAGGGACTTTGGCAGCACTACAAGCAGGTCTGAGGATCGGTGAGGTTTGTGCGTTAAAATGGTGTGATGTCGATTTTGAAAATAATGTAATTCATATCCGGCACACCATATCAAGAGTTCCATCCCCCAACAGCGAATATAAAACGATGCTTATTCTTGATACACCTAAAACACCATCTTCTCTCCGTGATGTTCCAATGCCTTCATCGTTGCGGAAAGTGTTGTTAATTGCATATCAAAACAGGACTTCGGAATATGTTGTGTCTGATAACCAAGCCTTTGTTGGAACACGGACATTTGACTATCAGTATCGCAAATTACTGAAAAAATATAATATTCAGATTTTCAGTTTTCATACTCTCAGACACACATATGCTACCCGATGTGCCGAGCACGGCATGGATGCAAAAACTCTCAGCCGTCTGCTTGGACATTCATCTTCAACCACCTCATTAAATATCTATGTTCATCCATCTTTGGATATCGCATTGCAATACTTGGAACAGATATATTGCCCTGCGTGATTATGGTCAGTTTTATGGTCAAAGAAAAGAGGAAACCCTATCGACACAAGGGTTTCCTTTTTTCTTTGCATAGAACCTATAGTTCTACGCAAC
>CAYOAV010000163.1:0-1870 GCA_964402055.1 uncultured Ruminococcus sp.
CAAGAGAAGTTTTCGGAGAAGTCGAGCTTCTCACAAGAACAGGCTGCCCTGTTGACGAGATCGCATTCATCACACCTGAAATCAAGGAAAAGGACTTTGACAAAAGGCTTGCAAAGCTCGGCGGCGAGGTTCTTGGAACAATAAGAGTTCTTAATCTTGAAAGCTGATTCACCTATGACAATATTCTAAAGGGAGAGCAAATTTCTCTCCCTTTTTTATTTGAAAATTTGAAGGAGATTTTAAAATGATAAAGCTTCAGATACCTGCCACAAGTGCAAACCTCGGTGCAGGCTTTGACGCACTTGGATTGGCTCTGACATACTATAATTATGTTAATATGGAGGAAGCAGACGGCATTTTTATAAAAAGCCTTGACGGTACGCCTGTTCCCGAGGACGAAAATAATCTTATATATGAATCTGCAAAAACACTTTTTGATATCTGCGGAAAGCCGTTCAAAGGCCTTTCAATAGAGCAGGTCAACAATATCCCTATGGCAAGAGGCCTTGGAAGCTCCTCCGCCTGCATAATCGCAGGACTTTACGGTGCAAACAAGCTTATGGGCGACCCTCTCGGACTTGATGACCTTGTAAATCTTTCTGCACAGATCGAAGGTCACCCCGATAATACCGCTCCCGCACTTTTAGGCGGCATCGTAACAGCCGTTTTTGACGGAAGAAATGTCCATTGGGTCAAGCAGGAGGTATTCACAACGCTCAAATTCGTTGTCGTTATTCCCGATTTTGAGCTGAAAACTGAACAGGCAAGAGCCTGCCTGCCAACAGAGGTACACCATAAAGACGCTGTTTATAACCTTTCAAGAGCCGCTCTCTTTTCCGCTTCACTTCTGACAGGAAAATATGAAAACCTCCGCACAGCTGTTCATGACAAGCTTCATCAGCCCTATCGTATGGAGCTTATCCCTCACGGCAGAGATGTTTTTGATACAGCATACAGCCTCGGAGCTTATGCAGCCTACCTCAGCGGTGCAGGTCCTTCTCTTATGGCTATCGTTGACGCGGAAAATGAATTCTTTTGCGGAAAGATGAAATTTGCACTCGAAAAATTAGGACTTAAAAATTGGAAAGTTCACGAATTACATATTGACAATACAGGTACAAAGCTGTTATAATATAACTAATGAATTTGATTTGATAGCAAGAAAGCTGTGCATTTTTCACAAAAACAGGCTATATTTTTGTAATTATGAAGCTTTTGTTATTATTTCATATAATTAATTTTCTTTTTGATGATACGGGAGAGTTTTTTATGGAAATAGATTATTTTTCCGAAACAAGAAAATATGAGGATCAGATCGACCTTTACAAAAAGCTGAACTGGTATAATCTTCCAGGATATACAGATGAAGAAATCGAAAAGGCTTCAAAAAACAGCTTTTATTCAGTCTATGCCTATGACGGCTATACCCTTATCGGACTTGGAAGAGTTGCTTCCGATGGACTTACAGCCGCTGTTATGAGCGGTATATGTGTGCGGCCGGATTATCGCCGCAGAGGTATCGGCGAGGAGATCGTAAAAAGGCTTGTGTACCATTGTCAGTCGGGCAATTATCAGATGAACGTCCAGCTTTTTTGCGAGGACAGCCTTCGTCATTGGTATAAAAAGCAGGGCTTTGAGGATTACAACCTCGGAATGAGGAAATGTATGGTTTTCCCCGAAGATCCATGCAAGCTCAGGAAGGGTTTCCGTGAAATATACGGAATTGAGCAGATAACCGATATATGCAGTGATTTTTATTGGTATAATTTTGACGCTTTCGGAGAATTTAAATACTCCGAAACTCTCGGAAACGACGGTCAGCTTGTTCCAAGCGTTTTTATGACGTTCTATTCGGAAGAACCTGTAAAAT
>CAYOAV010000164.1:0-1725 GCA_964402055.1 uncultured Ruminococcus sp.
TGCTGCATATCTTGGTGAAACATTCACAGATTACGGTCTTGCTTGGTTCAATAAGTCTACTTATTCTGTAACAATTGCTGCATATGCAACACAGGAAGCTTCATTTACTGTTGTTAATGATATGGCGATGGATGCTCTTCAGGGTGTATCAGAAGGTACACAGAAGTCTGCTGCTAAGGAAGGTACAATTTATGGTATCTACCCAGCTCCTTCCCTTACTGCCGATGAATAATTGAGTTAAATAAAATATTGACAGCGGTGGAATTTCTGCCGCTGTTTTTTTATGAGGAAAATATGAAAAAGATAATTATTGCAGTGGTTATAATAATCTGTTTCGGGGTTTTATGTCTGCTTGTTCCGATTGAGAAGAAAAGGGAATTTTATCAGCAATGGGGAGTTCTTGCGGAATTTGCCGAAACGGATGAAAGAGCGGAATATATTATTGAACATTATGATGAATTTCCCGAATCGCTTGTAAGTCGCTTTTATAGTGCAGATGATGAAAAGAAAGAGCAGGAGCTTGATTTTATTTATAATTATGCTTTTTCAAAGGATAATTATAAGAATATGTCCTTTACAGATGAGGAATTGAACTGCACGGAAATCCCCGACCTTTATATGGCTGATAAGCGTTGGGGTTATGAAGAATTTGAGGGCGGATTTATAAAAACAGACGGTTGTGTGGCTGTTTCGCTGACAATGGCTAATCTTTATCTAAGGCATAACGGCGAGGTTGACCCTGTAAAAATTGGTCATAAAGCCGAGGAAATCGACAATATCGGTACATTCGGTGCGATAAGCAATGAAAAAATGGTTGAGCTTTGCGAGGCTATCGGGTTGAATGTCATAGAATATAATTACAATCCGAAATCCGACAACAGCGGAAACGCAGACTTGAATGTAATACTTAATGCAATAAGCGAAAATCACGTTTTAATGCTTGGAATGGTTGGAGATACTTTTGGCAGTCATGCGGTGGTTGTTAAAAGCTGTAACGAAAACGGTGAAATGATTCTTAATGACCCTGCACGTCCTGAAAACAAGGAAAAAATATGGAATTTTGATGATATAAAGTCAGAAATGTATTTTATTTGGGAGCTTTATTGACAGAAAGGGGCAGAAATATGAAAAAAACTAAAGGCTTTACACTTCTTGAGCTTATCGTTGTTATTGCGATAATCGGAATATTGGCGGCGATACTTGTTCCGTCAATGCTCGGATATGTAAAAAAATCAAGAATTTCACAATTTAACGCAAACGCTAAGAGCGTTTTTTCAGGGGCACAGCTTGCGGTTACTGATAATTACAATGCAGGAAAGGAATATTCCGCAGGCGAGATATTTATCAATTCTGCAAGCGGCGATGGTGAATGCAAGGGGCAGTCGAGCGGTGATATTTGTGATATTACCGATTATATCGGCGAGAGCTTCGACGGATATTTCGGTTTCGTTATGAATTCTGCAGGTTCGGGTGCGGATTATGCACTTTGGAGCGATCAGCCGCTTACATCGGCGAATTTTACAGGGAAATACTCTTACGATGATGTGAACGCTCTTTTTAAGGCTGGTTCGGGTCAATTAGGCTGTCACCCACTTAAATAAAATCTAAAAATTCCTCGTTATTTTGCGAGGAATTTTTTTTTATACCTTTGAATAGAATTAATGGAAGATTTTTTTTATTTGGAGGTAAATTTATGGACAGCAGTTCACAGATAGAGGAAATGGC
>CAYOAV010000165.1:0-1617 GCA_964402055.1 uncultured Ruminococcus sp.
CGTTTGGATTTCTCCAAGGGTTTATGTTCGTGTTTTTCGGGAGAGCGTTAGCTCATTGCTACAATCAATCTGACCGCCGCCTTTCATTTTTGGTTAATGTGTCACCGTGACACACTTTTCAATCAGCTAACTTGAAATCGTATGTTGCTGAACTGTAAAGCCAAGCATTGTCAAAGCTATCAAATTTCCAACCCTGTTCGCTCATAACTAATGTGAAATAATAGTCGTAATATCCGATTATGTCAGTGGCGTCTGGGTGATAGATTTTTGCATTGCAATGTAATATCAATTCTTCATCTGTATGTTCACTTATATCAAACGTTAATTCCTTTGTACAAGGGCTTGTAGGAAGTCCTGCCACATCTCCAACTATAAGTACTCCGTTATCGTTGATATATTGATTTTCTTTTTCTTTAAACAATTCATCAATACACTTGTCTGTAAAGCATTCTTTGAACTTATTCATAAAGCTGCTGTAATCAATATTTGTTCTGCAATATGGAAGTCCGTTTATTCCATCTTTGATATATTCCACAGTGTTTTCTTGGGATAAAGAAAAATCAGGTGGATAAGCTCTGTCAACATATTCAAATTTTAACCACGATGCCAAATCAAGCTTGTACTTCAAATCTTCATCTTCAAACAATATTTCTGTATATTTATCATTATCATAGGTAAAATGATAATTAAATTCAAAGGGATACAATTGGGTATTTTCAGTTGTATCTTCTGTTTCGTTGCTATATTGAAAATCGGAAATTGATTTTTCTTGATAAATTGTATCAGAAGTAGCGTCATTTTCTGATTCCGTATTTAGTGTTGCAACGTTTTCAGATTGGGAGATTGAATTTAATGCTTCATTAAAATCAGCAGTTGAATCAGTTACTGGTTTTTGTTCAGAAACTACGCAACCACATAGCGTTAAAGATATAATACATATAATTGCTTTTTTATAAAGATTTGACGTAAAAACCACTCCTTATGATATAGTTATAAGTTCTGATATATTGTCTGTTGAAAAAGAACGATTTAATGCTGAATATGAATTGCTGAATGCAACACCATTTCCTTTAGATGCTGTACCTGTTCCCGGGTCGTAAACAACAAATCCATCTGAATTTGAAGCCTTATAGAAAACTACATAATGACTGTCCGAGCCTTTTTTCAGCCTTACAACTACACCATAAGGATTGCTGTTTAGTGCTGTCTTTACATCCGAAAGCTCAACATCTGTCGTCCTTGTAATTGTTTTATTAAAGTATTCACCAATGTAAAGTATCTGACCTTTACTGTCATACTCTAATTCAAGAGTTGATGATGAAGCAGAAGTAGGCTGTTCAGTAAGATTATTACGAGCCATATATACCGTCAATGGGTCTGCATATTGTTTTCCTACAAAACCTGTACGATTGTCTGTTATGTCATCTTTAGTATGGGCATTCATATTATGAAGCACCATAGCAATTGAGCATATTGCACATCCATTACCCATTACAGTTGAGAAATTGGTAGGTAGATTGTTAATATTGTAATCAGCATAATCCGCTGTATTATCATATTGTGAATACCACGTCTTATTCAATCCCTTACCGCTTGAAACATATAAATTGTAATTGG